>DASYSA010000046.1:0-7683 GCA_036003885.1 Blastocatellia bacterium
GACCTTTCATTCCAACATCTCTCCTTCCATCAGAGGTCAGAGGGCAGAGGGCAGAGATCAGAAGTCAGAGACCAGAGATCAGAGGTCAGAAGCCTCTGATCTCCGATCCCTGATCTCTGACTCCCCTGATCTCCGACATGCGACGCCTGATCTCTGATCTCTGACCTCTGATCTCTGACCTCTGACCTCTGACCTCTGATCTCTGATCTCTGATCTCTGATCTCTGACTTCTGATCTCTGATCTCTGACCTCTGATCTCTGATCTCTAATCTCCGACCTCTGACTTCTGACCTCCGACCTCTGAGTGTCGACCGTCGATCTCCTCGAGCGACTGGGGCCTCCGAAGCGATTTCGCCAGCCTCTCCGAAGTCGCCGGTACAGTCTTAGGGATCCTGACCGGGAAGAGCCGCGACACTAGACGTTGCTTCCTCTTCTGGAGGTGGGCGGCGGCCCTAAGCATTATGCTGCTTTCGGCAAGGTTCTTTCGGACAAACCTTGGGCGCGTCACAATTCCCACGATCTCTTCTTCCAGAGCCTGAAGGTCATGCCAGTCGCCTATTCTGTCCTGCAACGACCTGAGATAGACAAGGGCCGCAGTTGCACTTCCGTAGCCGAGATCAGAGGTGATTTCCATCAGGTACCTCAATCGTTTTGCGGCGATGCGAAGCTGGTGGAGCTCGATAGGATTGTCTGTCGGCAACGTCTGGGAAGCCAGTAGCTGAAACTCGGCGAGGCGCTGTTCCAGGAGGCCGGCGGTCCTCGCGGCTACTGCTCTCTCGTCGATGGTGGCGGACTTGTCTTTTGAACGCTCTTTCGCTCCGCCGTTCAAGTTGGGCATCTGTTCGGCCGCTTCCACTTCAAACCGGTCGTCTGTAGTCCGCTCATTCTCCGGAGCGAGGGCCGAAGCGAGGTGCTGAATCGGCGGCAGAGTTATACCCAGGCGCGAGGCGACCGCGTCAGCGTCCAGGCGTTCGATCCCGTTTCGGATCTCGGCTGCGCGGCTGGATCGTCGCTTTTGAAGGATCGCGTGGAGAAGTTCAAATTGCTCCCGCTGGACCAGCGGGCGCGACGAAGCCTCCTTGTCGATCAGGGCGAGGAAAACGTCGTAGTTCCTTACTTCAGACAGCATCCGGCGACACTTGCGCAGCCGGCGCTTAATTTTTTTCACCTCAGACGCCATCGGTCCTGTCTGAAGCAAATCCAATGAGGCCTGCAGCCTGCGTGTCGTCACCCGCATCTTGTGGATGGCTTCCACGGCGTCTGTCTGCAAGACCGCCGCGTGGCACATGCGCAGTGTAACGAGTTGGGATCTCACCAGGTCGGCAAGAGTCCGAGCCGCCCGCCTGCTCACTTCGTGCGAGACTGACGGGGCGACTTCCGGTAAATACGCTGATGCCAGCTCAGTATCAAGCATTCGATAAATCCCTGAATTCCGTTAGCTCGTGCTTTATCGAAGCTTACTATCTCTTAGTCCGATAGGGCAACGGCACAAAACGGGGTTCATTCATACTGAGGCCGCTTATGAATCCTGTTTCGGGCGCCTACTCCGCCGCGCTGTGCGATAGCGCCGGACGATGCTCCCGACTTCAACCTGGACCAGCTCCTGCTGCTTCTCATCCAGCACGAAGACATAATGGAAGCCCTCACGCTTGATTGACGCCAACGTGGGCTGAAGAAGCGCGTGTTGTTTCACAATCGCATCAAGCGGTATCGTCCGGGCGCGGCGCTCGTTCCGCGCCAGACAGACATCGAGCGACACATTGATTACAATGGCCGCAAGATTGAACCCGAACCTGTTGGCCAGTTCAACCAGTGGCCTTCTGTCTTCGCGCTTAAGATGAGTCGCATCGGCGACCGTCAGGCGACCTAGCAACAATCGCCTCTCCACGATGAAGTGCATCAACTGAAAAGCGAGTTCCGTTATCTCCTGGTTGGAAGGGTCGTCCGACAACTGCGCGCGGCAATCGTCTGAAGCGACCACTTGAGTCGGCAGGAAGTGTTTTGCCGCAAAGGTCGATTTGCCACACCCGGCGGGTCCGCACAACACCACAAGACTGTTCCTCGGTATTACCATCTGCAAATGTTTTCGATAGTCACCGGATAAGGGCCAGCCACGAATCCACGAATCTGCGCGAATCAGTTCGTGATCATTCGTGGAATTCGTGTGATTTGTGGCAGACCCTTGATTGCATTCGTCCACAGCTTATCGGCCCGAAGCTTCGATCTGGCTGCGGAGCCTCTCCTGCTCCCTCTCCAGCTCCGCGCTTATTCTGATCGGATAGTTGGGTTCGGAATCAAGCTTCAATAAATCCGGGGGAAGTCGCTTCAGTTCTTGAGCGGCCCGGGAGCGGGCAGCCTCCAGCCGGGAAAAGCGGTCCCGCGGTTGTCGAGGCTTGTCGACTGTTTCAGCGACGGGGAGTTCGTCGACCGCCAACCCCGACTTCATCACGAGTTCGATTAGCGGTTTGGGCGAATGGATTCCACTTGCGGGCGCGGCCTCGGCGGCCATGGCGATCACGTCTTCGACGTAGTTGCCATCCTCATTAATCAGTCGCCATATCTGCCTTGGCCCCGGGAAGGTAGCCTTCTCGGGACTGAGCTTGATTCGCGTTGTCGTCTTGCCGTCCGCGGTCTGGGCGACGAGTTTGTAGACTCCTCCCAGGGCAGGAGCGTCGTAAGATGTCGAAAGCTGAGTTCCAACACCGAATGCGTCGAGCCGCGCTCCACGAGCGAGAAGCTCCTCGATCCGGTACTCATCCAGATCGCCGCTCGCGAAGATTCGAGTGTTGCCCATGCCCGCATCGTCGAGGATTTGCCTGACCTCCTTACTGAGTCGCAGCAGGTCCCCGCTGTCGAGCCGCACTGCCGGAATGCCGGGTCCGAAATCGCGCGCAAGTCGCGTGACTGCCGCTATGGTGTCGTAGGTGTCTACCAGGATGGTCGCGGTGTCGGGAAAGACGCGCAGGAACGCGCGAAAGGCGTCATCTTCTTTGTCGAAGGCCATCACAAAGGAATGAGCCAGCGTGCCGAAGGTTGGAATCCCGAACATGTACCCAGCCTCAACATTGGAGGTGCCGTCGCAGCCGCCTATGAAAGCGGCGCGCGCGGAAAGAAGGCCCGCTTCACTGCCGTGCGCGCGGCGGGTTCCGAACTCGATCACGCTTCGGCCCTGGGCGGCCGTGACCACGCGGCCGGCTTTGCTGGCGATCGAGGTCTGGAAGTTGATCGTCGCAAGCAAGTAGGTCTCGATGATCTGAGCTTCGATGATTGGAGCATCCACCCTGACCAACGGTTCACTTGCGAAGACGGCTGTGCCTTCCGGAACGGCCCACACGTCGCCGGTGAAACGGAACGCCGCCAGATAGTGAAAGAACTCACGGCTCACGTGTTTGAAAGCGGGGTGATCTCTCAGGTAGTCGATCTGTTCGCCGGTAAACCGCAAATCACGCAGATAGGCCAGCACTTGTTCGAGGCCGGCGGAGATCAGATAGGCCCGGCCTGTCGGCAGCGACCTGACGAACAACTCAAAGATCCCACGGTGATGAAGGCCGTTGTCGAAGTATGCCGCGGCCATCGTCAACTCATACAGATCAGTACAGAGGCTGAGTGCGCGTTGAATCATAACTGCTTCGTCCTCAGACTATATGATTGGGCCTGGGAGCCGTCAACGACCGGGTGCGATTCATACCAGGACGAGAAGGCCTTCAGTTTCTCGCAACCGATTGCCTGCTTGAGTGTTTCACGTCCCGTCGATAGAATGCCCTTCCCAAAAAACATGAATTCCAGATCGAGAAAGAAATCATTGGTGAATGGACAACGACGGGTGTCCGAGTCACGAGTGCGAGTCCGCTATGCCGAGACAGACCAGATGGGTGTGGCCTACTATGCGAACTACCTGATCTGGTTTGAGGTAGGACGAAGCCAGTTCTGCAACGACTGTGGCTTCTCATATCGCGACATGGAACGAGAGAGTGGGCTCTACCTCATCGTAGCTGAAGCAAACTGCCGATACCGAACGCCGGCGCGTTACGAAGACGAGCTGATTGTGCGAACGAGAATCGACGACCTGACTCGCCGCACTGTGAGCTTCGGATATGAGATCGAGCGAGAAGACGGGGCTTCCGTTGCTGCCGGACAGACGACTCATGTATTGATCAATCAGGAAGGCCGGATCTCCAGTTTCCCTCAGAAGTACCTGTCGTTTCTCAAGGGAGATAAGAGTACGGAAGGATGAGGGAAACCGCTGGAACGGTGAAGCGCGAAACACCTCTTAATGTTTTCGCGCCTTCGTGAAGCGCACTTTTCGCGAATCAAGCGTCCCCAAACTCGCGATGGATAGACTCATCTACCACAACGATGTAATCGCAGACTCGGCCGAGATCAGGCTGGCGCCGACGATTGCGGGCGTTGTCTACGGCTGGGGCGTCTTCACCAATCTGCGCGTTTATGACGGCAAACCCTTCGCGTTTGACAGGCACTGGGACAGACTCGTTCGTCACGCCGAAAGGGCCCGAGTTGCGGTGCCCGCCCAGCGGGACCGCGCAGAGCAGGCGCTCGTGGAGTTGATCAACGCTAACGCAGTTCAACAAGGTAAAGCGCGCTTGATGATACTCAAGGGTGATGCAGGTGCCTGGCGAACTGAGAAGGGAAGGGAATCCGAATTCCTGATCTTCACCTCGCCGGAGATTCAACGCGCCAGCGAGCCACTCGCTATAACCTTATCGCCTTATCGCCTCCTGTCGTCGAGTCCGCTGGCGGGCGTGAAACAGACCGCCATGCTCGAGAACCTGCTTGCTTTTGAGGAGGCTCGCGGACGCGGTTTCACCGAAGCAGTAATGCTCAACGAACGCGGTGAAATAGTGAGCGCCACCTCAGGCAACATCTTCTGGGTCGAGGGAGACGAGTTGCTAACGCCGTCGCTGAGTACCGGCTGCGTCGCCGGCGTCACGCGCAGCTTCATTCAGGAGATCGCCGCGAGAGTGAACATCTATCTTGTCGAGGGCAGCTATCCGCTCCAGCGAGTACTCGACTCAACCGAAGTATTCGTAGCCTCAGGCCTCCGCGAAATCGCTTCGGTCGCCAGCTTCGACTTCAAGGCTTACGACCTTACGCAGGCGAGAGTGACCCGAAACCTGAGCCGAGAATTTCAAAAACTCTCCGGCAATGGTAGAATTCCACGGTAACGCGGCCGATAGATTCAGCCTCCCGCGGCCGAGAATTCAGATGCATCAAGGAGAACTATCCCAGTGGAGGTCAACAGCCCGGAGGCCATCAGCAAGATTCTCGACGAGACAAAGACCATAGCCGTTGTCGGGCTCTCCTCCGATCCTTCCCGCCCAAGCTACGGTGTGTCGAGCTACATGCAGTCGATGGGATATCGCGTGATTCCGGTCAATCCGCGGGAAAGCCAGGTCCTCGGAGAAAAGGCTTATGCGAGTCTGGCAGATGTCCCCGAAACCATCGATCTCGTCAACATCTTCAGGCGAAGTGACCAGGCCGGCGGGCATATTGATGAAGCCATAAGCGTCGGAGCCCGGGCCGTGTGGCTGCAAGAAGGTGTCATAGACCACGGCGCGGCGATGAAGGCAGTGGGTGCCGGCCTCGACGTCGTTATGGACCGCTGCATTCTGAAAGAGCACATGCGCCGCAAGAGAATTAAGGGTGTAGAACAGTGAGAGGCAGATGAAGACCTGTCCAAAATGTGGTGGAGAGAATCTAACCGCGGCGACCGTATGCCGCTTATGTGCGACCGCACTCCCGGCAGCGCAGGCACCCGTTGTGCCGAAGGAGGTCGCGCCCGCCGCGGGGAGTTCCGCGGATGTTGCTTCGCGTTCCGATTCCACCGCTTCCGTCGTTCGGGGCGGTGTGTGCGCGGCTTGCCAGGCGGCTAACGATCCCGACTCTCTCTTTTGCGAACACTGCGGGAACAGGCTGACCGGGCCGGCCCATGAGATGGATTCCCGATCTCAAATGAAGGCGGCAGGTGAGGCCGCACGCGTGGTTGAGACGCCCACCCATTCATCGGCCCAGGCGCCTGACATGGAGGCGAGCCTTCGGCCGGCCGGCTCGAATTCAGATCCGTCCCGGCAGGTGCGAGGGGAAAGGAAAGAACCTTCCGCGAAGTCGACCACGGAAACCGGTCCGCAAGTCCCGGCCAGGCACTCAGCCAGAAACCTGGGAATGGCAACCTCCGTGGTCTGCGATGCTTGTGGGTCGATACAGCCGATGGGAGGTGCGTTTTGCGCCGACTGTGGCGCGCAGTTATCGGTGGGCGCGATTGCCCGTGCCCTTTCCGTCGCAGAGTCGAAGTCCAAAGGATCGCTTAATCTGATAACAGATGGTGGTGAGGTCGGAGAGACGTATCAGCTGGACCGAACTGAGACGGTGATCGGCCGCGGAGAAGGGGATGTGATTTTCCCTCACGATGGTTATATGTCTAGCCGCCACGCTCGAATCATTGCGCGCGGGGCACGGTATTTCCTAGTCGATGAGGGGAGCCGGAACGGAACCTTCGTTCGAATAGACAAAGAAGTGGAACTACAGCCCGGCGATACGTTCCTGATAGGGAAACAGGTGCTGAGATTCGATACGAAGTAGGAGTTCGAATCGCCTCTTTTCAGTTAGTACAGCCGCGCTGCTTTGACCGTGAACGACACCGTCGTCAACGTCTCGCCGCGAAGGAACTGAGTCCAAATTCGATATACTCCCGGCCGCGGTAGCAACGCCCCAAACGTTACGTCTGGCCCCCCTCGCATCTTCTCTTTGTCCGTAGACTCCGGCACAAGCTCTTCAGGATGGGAATGAACGTAGTCTGATTGGTCTTCGCTCAGGATCAGAGTGTGGCCGAGGGCGCCCAGATACGGAGCAAGGTCTTTGATCGGCTCTCCGGTCCTGGCGTCGGTGAGGTGATACTTCAGCGTTGCCGGCCGGCCCGCAATTATTTGTGCCGGCTCCAGCTTCAATTCGATGCTGAGTCCATCGACTGTCTTGGTCAGCACCTGGTCGGGTGTGAGCCGCGCCTGAGAAGCAAAGAGATCGCTGGAGTACCCGGCGGTCGCCAGGTTCCTATGGAGCACCTGCGGAATGCCGTCAACCGGATAGAAGTCTGAAAAGATCTTGTACTGTCCGGGACGCGGCAGAATGGTTTCAATAGTGAAGCTGCCATCGGGTTCCAGCGCCGGATGGATGTGTTGGAACTCGGTCATGTCCTGGCTCACGACGAACAGGTGAAAGAGCTTCTCGTGCAGGATAGCGAACTGCCCTATCTGCTGACCGGTTCTGGGATTGTAGATGGCGAATCGAAGTCGAACCTTCTCATTCGGCCTCGGTGCTTTCGGAGTCGCCTCCATCTTGAGATCGAAGTCTTCGGGAATGCCGGGATTCGCAGGCACCAGCGCCATCTGGCACTTCGGGCATTTTCCCGGTGCGTTAGTTCTGATCTCGAGGTGCATTGGGCAGGTGTACACTTCAGCGGCAGCCTCGGCGGTCCGCTGTTCAACGCCAGATTTCTTCGCCTTATCCCCTGTCGACGCGACCAGTTTCATCTCACACTTCGGGCACTTCCCGGGCGTAGATGACTGTATTTCCGGATGCATTGGGCATGAGTAGACAACCGATTGCTGATTGGCAATTGAAGTCGTGCTGACCAGGACTGGTGTGACCAGTAGAGCGATGGCTGAAATG
>DASYSA010000047.1:0-9306 GCA_036003885.1 Blastocatellia bacterium
CTTTTTGGACCCCTGCGCGGATTCTCGCAACGGCCGTCGTAGTTGCGCTGGTAGTCATAGCGGCATGCCGATCCGAGGTCGCTACAAACTCAAACCTCGTCTTGCCCGGCAGTCCGGTCTCGAGCGCCGCCTCGAAGGTCGTGCCTCGAGACTTTGACATTCCCACGCTGGACGGCAGCACGTTCAAGCTGTCTGAATATCGCGGCAAGGTTGTCGTCGTAGACTTCTGGGCGACCTGGTGTCCCCCGTGCCGTGAAGAGGTCCCTCAACTTGTGCGCCTGGCCCAGCAGAATCGGGCACGCGGCATCGAAGTCATCGGGCTTCATATCGATGATCAGGGTCGCTCCTCTCAGTCCGCCATTAAGAAGTTCATAACCCAGTACGAGATCAACTACACCGTGGGGATGGCGTCGTACGAGATGTTCACTGCCTATCTGGGAACCGAAGAGGACACGATCCCACAGACTCTGGTCTTCGACCGGAAGGGCAACGCGGTAGCGCACTTTGTCGGCTACGACCAGTCACACGCACGCAAGCTCGACGAGGCCGTCAACCTCGCGCTTGCCGGCTCATAGGTCAACCTGCGCGGCCGCTGCCGTGAGGCCGCCGAATTGAAAGGGCAGTCGTCACGCGGGAACCAACCATCAAAAGCTGTCTCACTCGCGGTGTTCAAACAACCAGCCGAGCCTTTTCTAATGCGTAGAGCGAAGATAGTCGCAACAATCGGGCCCGCTTCGGAGTCTGAAGAGAAACTCCGCAAGTTGATGCTCGCCGGCATGGACGTCGCCCGTATCAATATGTCGCACGGCGAGCGCGTTCACCACGGGGAAGTCATCCAGCGCATTCGCGCGGTTGCCGCAGATCTGCACAAGCCGATCGCCATAATGCTCGATCTGTCCGGCCCCAAGATTCGAACCGGCAAGCTTCGGGACGAAGAGGTTCTCCTCGAAGAAGGCGCCCAGGTTCGAATAACTTCCGAGGAGATCGAAGGCGACGCAACGCGGTTCTCGGCTAACTATCCGCTGCTGGCCCGCGAAGTGCGAGCCGGCGACCGCATACTCATCAGCGACGGCGAACTCGAGCTCCAGGTAATCGACACCACCCCGACCGACGTAATCGCCCGCGTCGTACACGGCGGGCCGCTGGGTGAACACAAAGGGATCAATCTGCCCGGCGCTCAGATCTCAATCCCCTCAACTACTGAAAAAGATATCGCCGACTTGAAGTTCGGCATCGAGCGCGGCATCGATCTGGTCGCCCAGTCCTTCGTTCGCAGGGCGGAGGACTGTCGCCGCACGAGTGAGCTTATACAGGAATTCGGCGGAGATGCGCGCCTCATCGCCAAGATCGAGAAGCCCGAGGCCATGGATGACCTCGCACACATCCTGCGCGTAACCGACGGCATCATGGTGGCCCGGGGTGATCTGGCCGTCGAGACCTCTACCGAGCGTGTTCCGGTCCTGCAGAAGAAGATGATCGCCGATGCCTTATACGCCGAGAAATCCATAATCACTGCGACCCAGATGCTTCAGTCGATGATCGAGAATCCACGGCCGACACGCGCGGAGGCCTCGGATGTGTCCAATGCAATCCTGGATGGCTCGGACGCGTTGATGCTGTCAGGTGAAACCGCGATTGGGCGCTTTCCCGTTGAGTCGGTCGAGATGATGGACCGAATCATTCGCTCAACCGAAGAGATGCTTTCGCCTGCCACCGTGGCAGTCAGGCAATCTATGCTTGGTCGCCGGTCCGGTTCATATGGCCGTGCAATCTCGGAAGCGGCGCTGCTTGCAGCTGAAGAGGTAAGTTGCCGCTTGATCGTAGTGATCACCAAGACGGGCCACATGGCCAGGCGGATTGCGGCGCTACGTCCGAGCCATCGAATAATCGCGCTTACGCCCGTGGAAAAGACCTATCGCCAATTGGCGGGTGCCTGGGGAGTGGAGCCCTACATGATCGACGACGCCTCGCGGCAGATTGTGTCGATGCTCGTTGCTGCGGACCAGGCTCTCGTGGAGAATCAATTGGCCGAGCGCGGTGAAACCGTGGTAGTGATGGCCGGTCGGGTCGATGACATAATCATCTCGCTCTCGATGAAGCTGCACCGAGTTGGTGACTTAACATAATGTCAAATGACAAATGACCCTTGGGAGAAGCTTGAAGAAGTCAAAGCGACGCGCCACGATTTGGACAGCACTCAAGATCGGCGTCCTGGTCGTGGCCGTTGTGCTCGCTCTTATTCCGTTTCCTGCGGGTTGGGTCGAGCGCTTTTACTCAAGGGGTATCTATCCCTGGGTGCAATCATGGCTGACGCCGCTTACTAACAGAATCTCATTCTCAGTTGGGGACGTGCTCCTCATAGCGCTGGCATTGGCCTTTCCCATCTGGTGGATCATCCGCATTAAGTCGGCGCGTGGAAAGCGAAGAGGCGCCGTTGGTTCACTGTTCCTGAAGAGCCTGGTCGCAATCGCAATTATCTATTTGGCGTTCCTTGTGCTGTGGGGTTTCAACTACCAGCGATTGCCGCTGATGGCCAAGCTCGACTACGATGAGGCTCGCCTCACGGAGGATGCCAGGTACGGGTTGTTGCGCACGACGATCGAACGGCTCAACACCGACTCGGAATCCGCGCACAGCTTAGAGTGGCCGAGCGAGGAGAGATGGAGAAGTCAACTTCTCGATGGGTTCAATCGCATTGTGATCCAGCTGGGAAACCGCAGGGGAATCGCTCCGGCCGTGCCGAAGACTTCGCTCACTGATGTCTTACTGGGCAAGACCGGAGTCGGCGGGTTCACCAATCCGTTTGGCCTCGAGGTGATTCTGAACTCAGATCTGCTTCCGATTGAAAGGCCCTTCACGGTGGCTCATGAATGGGCGCATCTCGCGGGATTCGCCGACGAAGCTGAAGCTAACTTCATCGCGTTGCTCGCCTGCGGGGCATCTGAGACACCGGCGATCAGATATTCGGCCTGGCTCGCGTTGTTTCCCTATCTTCAACTACACGAGAGACCGGCCCGTCCGGAAGATCGACTGCCCCAGCTCGCACCGGAGGTCATCGCAGATCTCCACGCGATCGCCGAGCGTGCAAGCAGACGCATGAGTCCGAAGATGAGCGAGGTACAGGGCCGGGTCTACGACGGCTTTCTCAAGGCCAACCGCGTTCAGGGCGGCATCGGCAGCTATGGCCTGTTCGTCAGGCTGATGCTCGGAACACGATTCGAAACCGAGTGGGTGCCCGCCCGTCGGAATTAAGCACGAGGAAGGTCAGTCGCGGATGGAGACCAGATACCAGTCGCCGCTTTCAGCGCGGATTAGCTCGATCGTCTTTCCTTGTTCTGTCAGAACAGTGAAGCGCGCAACTCGCTCCTTCGCGTGGACCCCTTCCTCAATTGATTCGGCAAGTAGACGGGTGACCAGGTGCTCGTGACCGTCGATCACTATGCGGTGAGGCCGCTCGTCAGCGCGACTCCCTGAATAACACTCGACTTGTATCGGGCTTTTCATAAAGACCTTGTAAAGTTGTCGGTGACAGTCCCGGGTGTGACGCGTCACTCTTGAAGAACACTCGCGCTCTCCCGCTCTTCCACTCTCCCACTCTCCCCTTCTCCCCTTCTCCCCCAGGTGCTACTATCACAGTTCGATTATGGCAAACCCTGCCGATCACAACAAAGCAGAGAGGCTCAAAGAGCGACTGCTGCGTGGGGCCGGGAACGCCATCACCGACTTCAACATGATCGAAGAAGGTGATCGCGTCATGGTCTGCCTCAGCGGCGGCAAGGATAGCTATACTTTGCTTACCCTCTTGCTCGATCTTCAACGCCGCGCGCCCGTGCGCTTCGATCTGCTCGCAGTGAACCTCGACCAGAAGCAGCCCGGCTTTCCGCAACACGTACTCCCGGGATATCTCACGGAATTGAAGGTCCCGTTCCGCATAATCGAACGCGACACATACTCGATTGTGAAAGCCCTCGTCCCCGAAGGCAAGACCACCTGCTCTGTCTGCTCGCGGCTGAGGCGAGGAATCCTCTATCAAACCGCGGTTTCAGAAGGCTGCACGAAGATCGCGCTCGGCCACCACGCTGACGACATCCTCGAGACATTCTTCCTCAACCTCCTGTTCAGCGGTTCACTGAAGGCGATGCCGCCGGCGTTGCGAAGCGATGACGGGCGCAACATGGTTATCAGGCCGCTCTCCTATTGCCGGGAGTCTGACATCGCTGCTTTTGCCCAGACACAGAACTACCCCATCATTCCTTGCGATCTATGCGGGTCCCAGGAGAACCTGAAACGTAAGCGCGTCAAGCGGCTGATTGATGAGCTTCAGACTGAGATCCCACAGGTGCGATCCTCGATGCTGAAGGCGCTTGGAAACATTCGCCCGTCGCACCTGATGGACGTACGGCTGTTCGACTTTCGCTCGCTCGCAAGCGCGAGCGCGAATCTCGCCGACGAACTGGATCAGGCCATCGGCGTTCATGGTGATCTGTCCGCCTCGACGCTCGCTCCTGTCGTCCTCGACAACACGTTCTAGCTCGTGCAGACTCCCGCCTTCGAATCCAGTGACCGCGTCCGTCGACTGCCCCGATGGGTCTTTACGCTGCCATCTCATTTGAAGAACACAGGCGCACGGTCTGCCGGGATCAGCTCTGCCGGTGCAAATCATGCTTCGAAGGTCAGCGAGGCGGCGGAGGGCCAAGAGCAAATCAATCGCATGACCCTGCTTGGGTTCTTTGTTCTTCTTGTCATACTCAGTCTCCTTTTGCGCATATTCTACGCGGGGCACTTATATCAGGACGATGGCTTCTGGTTCACCTCGGCCGAAGAAATCCTTCGAGGCAAAGCGCTCTACCGCGAGATATACTTCGACAAACCGCCGGTACTTCCGCTCCTGTACGCGTTGTTATTCAAAGCCTTCGGCACTCACATCCTCACCATCCGGCTGTTCACGGTCCTCTACTCAGTCGCCATCTCGGCTGTTCTCTACACTCTGGGGAAGCGTCTCTACAATCCGCGCGTCGCGTGTCTTGGGGCGGGAATGTTCGTAGTCTTCAGTACTACTTACACAACGGGCCATGTGCAGGGGCTGAACACCGACTTCCTGATGATGCTGCCATACACCGCCGGCGCCTACTTCTTCATTCGTTCTCGCTTTGAACGTGACGAACGACGAGCAGGAGCATGGAAGCGGTCGTTCGCGTTGTTTGGCGGCGCTCTGGTCGGCGTAGCGTTTCAGGTCAATCCAAAGGCGGCCTTCGATCTCTTATTCTTCGGTATCTTCCTTCTGATCTCTCGTCGATGGTCCCGGAGGCCCAACGAGGCAGCCTTTTCGCCTAAGGGGGCTTCTGGAACGCCTCGCCGCGATGTTATCCGGTGGTCACTATTCGCACAGGCGTTGGGGGGGTTCGCAGCAGCCTCGCTTCCCTTCATCGGTTATCTCGCGGCTCGTCAATCGCTGGGAGCCTATTGGCAATACGTGTGGGCATGGGGCTCTCGCTACGCCGCCTATTATCCGGCGTCGGATGTCCTGGCCTCCGCATTACGCCAGAGCGTCGCCTACTTTGGGCTCAACAACACGCTCCTTGTTGGCCTCGCGTTTGTCACGGCAAAGACAATCAGGCGAGCACGAGCGGCCCCGAACGCAGCGCGGCACACAGAAGAAGCTGTAGACCAGGATCTCATTCATCGTCGATCATGGGAATCGGATCTCACTCTTCTGATCTGGTTTGCGACTTCGTTTACGGGGCTGACGGTTGGAGGGAGGTTCTTCGGCCACTACTTCTTCCAGATCATGCCGAGTCTCTGCCTGATCGGCGCTCGCGGGCTGAGCGGAATCAGTTCTGCCTTACAGCGAAGAGGCGCACGGCGGATCGTGTTTGCTCTTCTCGCGGCCGGCTTTGCCTTCACAATCGTACGCTTTCATGGTCGAACTGCCGTGCTTGCCGCGGATTGGTTTCGCGGTACTCGAAGCGCGAGCACGGCAGGGTGGTATCACGAAAGGCTGAATCGCGAAGAGCGCAGGGTCGCGTCAGTAGTCCGGGAACTACCGGACAAGGAGGAATCGGCGGATCAGGTCGGCCTTGAAGACATCAGGCGGGACGGCGGGAGATCAGGTGAGGTCGGGGGTCCGCATGATTACCTCTTCGTATGGGGCTACCGCCCCGAGATCTACTACTGGTCAGGATTGCTTCCGGCGTCGCGATACTTGAGCACCCAGCCGCTCACGGGAATTCCTGCCGATGTCCACTACTTCGAGAGCGAGCGCCGTCTTCTGTTTGACGAGGCAATTACCGCACAGGCTCGGGAGCAACTTGTGCGTGACCTGGAAGAGACCAGACCCAGGTACATCGTCGACGAGCTGGGCATGTTCAATCCGGAATTGTCGCTCGAGGACTATTCAGAGATGCATGAGTTCATGGAAAACTACAGGTACTATGGGACGACAGATCGATTCCTGATCTATAGACGAAGGGAGGATAGAAGGAGACGGTGAGAGAGGGAAATGCGAAATGCGAAATGCGGAATTCGCATTTCACCTTTTACATTTCTCGATTCGAAATTTCGCATTTCGCATTCCGCATTTCGCATTTCCCATTTCCTAAGTTTCTTTGAGGATTTGCGCCACGTTCACCTTGTTACCCATCAGACAGGCATGGCCCGCCCCTTCAATCACTCTAACAACCGCACGCGGCATTCTCCGAGCCATAGCCCTGGCTTCACGTACCGACTGAATCAGCAGGTCTTTCTCACCGGCGATGAACACCGTTGGAGCTTGAATCTCGTGGAGGCGGTCTTCCACATTAAACTCCGCGATCAACTTCAACCGCCGCGCATAGCTCTCCTGCTTTACTGTCCTGATAGCCGCGAAGAAGCGTCTGCGGTCCTCCGCTCTCACTCCATCGGCCAGCAATCCCAGAAAGCTCGCACCGCTTCGGGCAAGCCAAGTCGTCGAAAACGGCAACACTGACGCAAGCCGCCCCCCCAGCCGGATCAGGAGCTGTCGGCGAAAGCGGGAAAAAGAGTTCACAACCACCATCCGTTCGACCATTGCGGGATAGCGCAACGCAAATGACAACGCCACGGTTCCCCCGAAGGATTCCCCGAGAATCGTAGCGCGGCTTTCCTGATTGTCTTCGATGATAGCGGCGACATCGTCCGTCAGGTCATCATATGAGAACGCCCCGCCCTCACGTGATCTGAAGGTTACCACTCTGTAGGATTCTGCCAGCATCGGCCTCTGCTTGAAGAAAAGGTCACCTGTGCCGTCCAGACCCGCGATGTAAACAAACAAGGGCCCCGAGCCTTCGACCCGATAAGGAGGGACAATGGCATTTGTCATTTGTCACGTGTCATTTGTAATTGGTCATTGGTCATTGGTCGTTGGCTTCTGATCTCGACCCAGCGCCAATAACAAGTGACAAATGACCAATGTTTATGCGCCAATCTCTTCGAGCAGGCGCTGGACTACAGCTCGCGGGTTGTCGCTTGAAGTTATGGCGCGGCCGATCACCAGGAAGTCCGCTCCATCGCGAATAGCATCGAGAGGGGTCGCGATGCGCTTCTGATCTCCGGTTGCAGTTCCGGCAGGTCTGATGCCCGGAGTCAGGATGATGAATCCTTCTGAAGCGACGAACTCCCTGATCAACCTGATCTCGCGGGGCGACGCGACGACTCCGTCCAGTCCTGAATCCCGAGCCAGCGTCGCCAGCCTCACGACTTCAGAGTTCATGTCCGTGTTGACACCGACTTCGGCCAGGTTGCTTTCATCCATACTTGTAAGCACGGTGACACCAAGGACTGCCGGGCGGGTCATCCACAGGATTCCTCGATCCTTGACAGCGTGGGCGGCCGACCGCATCATCTCCGCTCCCCCAAGCGCGTGAACGTTGAAGATCGATACGCCCAGTCGCGCCGCAGACTCCGCGGCGGTCGCCACCGTGTTTGGTATGTCGTGGAACTTAAGGTCGAGGAAGACGCGTTCGCCCGCTCCGACTATCTCTCGTACCAGGTCGGGCCCTTCGGCGGTGAAGAGCTGGCTGCCGATCTTGAACATCCCAACCAATCCGCTGAGTTGTTCGACGAGCCTCAGCGCTCTATCGCGTCCAGGAACATCGAGGGCTACGACAATCCGATCTTTCATGAGTTGACTGTGACTATAAGGGTGGCCGGTGGATCATTCAAGCTGAGGTGCTCAGGATTCAAACTCACCGTGCCTTCCGGCTCCCTGAGCGAAGCGCTCGGCTCCCTTGACGGCCTCTGCCTTCAGGGCTCTGAGTCCGTGATTGAATTCATTTGCGAGCGCTTCATTGAAGCTGAGATCAAACTGCTGATATGCCGAGAGCCTGTCGCCTCGCATACAGACTTGAGGAAATCGCGCCAGTTGGCGGCCTAACCCCTCTGCAGCCTCTCGGGCCGTATCCTTCGGAACTACGCGATTGACCAGCCCGATACTGAGAGCTTCAGTCGCATCAACAGGCCTGCCGGTCAGAATCAGGTCAAGAGCCCTGCTGAGGCCGATGAGTCGAGGCAACCGGATGGTGCCGCCATCAATCAAGGGCACTCCCCATCGGCGACAAAAGATTCCGAGGATCGCGTCTTCTTCCATGACTCGAAGATCACACCACAGCGCCAGCTCGAGTCCTCCGGCAACCGCATGGCCGGCGATCGCTGCTATGACGGGTTTTCCGAGCAGCATCCGCGAGGGCCCCATCGGCCCGTCACCATCGGCATCGACTCGATTGCCGCGCCCAACGGCAACAGCCTTCAGATCGGCGCCCGCGCAGAAGGCGCCGTGATCACCATACAGCACTCCGACCGACGCCTCACTATCCGAATCGAATTCGCGAAACGCGTCGGCCAGTGCCATTGCGGTCTGGAGGTCGACGGCATTGCGAACGTCCGGCCGGCTGAGAATCACCGTGGTTACAGGTCCATCTTTTTCAATTATGACCGCCACAACACCCTCAATGGGAAATGCGAAATTCGAAATGCCAAATTCGAAATGCAGAGGGCGCAATTTCGCATTTCGCATTTCGCATTTCTTCTTACCCGCCTTCCAGCATTTCGCCGATGCGTTCCACCAGCGCCACAAGAGATTTGCGCTTGAGAGCCGACACCGTCACCGCCCCCGGCATGAGTCTCAGGTTGGCGAGCTCAGTCTCACTCAAAAGGTCCGCCTTGTTGAACACCAGGAGCCTCGGTATGTGCGGCAGCGAGAGTTCTTCGAGAATCCTTTCGACAGAAGCCGTGTGATTCTCCATTTGAGAGCTCGCGGCATCAACCAGATGAATGAGCAGGTGAGATCCTTCC
>DASYSA010000048.1:0-3132 GCA_036003885.1 Blastocatellia bacterium
TAGGCTGGGCGTGGGAAGATGATTTTTACTGGCTGACGGTACACCGCATGGGTCACAATAAGTTCACCCTTGCCGAGCCTCGTAAGATTCGTTTTTAGATCGTCATCAAGGAAGCGATAATCGGGCGTGGCAATTTCGCTCGCACCAGTACGACCCAGGATCCGGGTCGCACAGTTCCCCGTCACTCGCGAGTGAACAGCCGACAGGAATTGCTGAGCAGAAAACAGCACGACGCCGAGCGAGCGCCCGCGCTCGGCAATGTCGAGCACCTGCTCTAGGATGGGTGAGCCGCGCACGCCAGCCGGGGCGTATTTGTTGAGTTCGTCAACGAAGAAGATGACCTTCTCAGGAATGGGCTTCCGGCTGGTGCGGTTTTCTGGATCCTCTGCCTTGAGCTCGTAAACGGTGCGAAGTACGTCGCCGAATACCAACTTCTGTTCTTCATCGTTCATCCGGGCAATGTCCACGACATAGGTGTGACCACCCTCGATCTCTCGTATCTGTTCAGCCAAGTTCATCTCATTACGGGCGCGCGCGTTCGTGAAGAGACCCGTACTGCGTGTGCGGACTATTCTGCGCAGATGGCGACGGAGCTTGCCGATTGTTGATACGTAGTGATCGCCCCAGCGTTCCGTCTTGCCATTCTTCACAAGAGGCTCGCCGTTCATCAAGTTGTCCCAACTATTGCAGTTCTTGAACGCCGCGTCACGATTCATCAGGCCCTGCATCACGTCCCCGACCAGGGCGTCCATCGCTCCTGATTGATCTGAGATGTCTGAGAGAAGGAGGTCGAGCTTGTCAGCGGCGTCTCTCAAGTCATAGCCGAACATCTGATAACCGGAGACGGGCTCTAGAAAACTGTTGGGCGTACCAGGGCTATTGCTGCGCGGAAGAAGGTAGTGGACGTTTCCAAAAGGGCGTGGTTCTAGGCCAAGAGCCTCCCACATTTCCATCTGTTCGACGCTGGGGTTCTTGTCCGGGCGCTGATCGATTTGCAGTAAGTCGCCTTGCTTCACATTGAGGATGACGATGGCGATTCTGTCGCTGAGGGGAACGCCATTATCGTCCTTCGTCTTTTCGGCCTTTTGTAGAATCGCCTGAAGCACAAACATGGCATAAGAAGTCTTTGTAGCTAGGCCGCTTATGCCCGACATGTTGATGTGCGCGCCCTCCGGACCCAGGATGAACTCTTGATCGAGATAGGCAACCGTTGTGGCGTCGTTGCTCATTTTAATGAGGCCAGCAGGAATGCGATCGCGTTCTGCCATCGCGTCAATGCCCAACGCACCCTGAATCCCTTCTGCCGACGCGAACTTCACCGGCCGATCGTTCTGAACCGGCATATAAATCTCGGCGTCGTTCGACAGGACGTTTACCTTTGCGACGTTCGTGCCAATACGCGGTGTGTTGACGTTGTCCTCATTGACGTCGCCAAAATTGGATGACACGAAATTCGCGAGATGATTTGGAGAATCGGTCTTGTGCTCGATGGTGGTCACCAGGCCGTAGGAACGCGACGGTTTACCCGTTGGCTTGCCGTCAACGAGTGCCTCCCCAAGGTGGTCCACTTCGACGATGTCGAACGGGTTAACGATGGTTCCTGGTGCGAGCCAAAAATTGAACTTGTCGCTTGAGTTGGCATCGCGCTCTGTCGCGGACGACTTTCCAATGACGGGTGACTGCGCTGTGTCGTTCGAGTCGGTCATGAGATTCAGGGTTCAGGTTGTCTTCGTGGCCAACGAATAGATGCGAGCAGAACAGTCTCGGTAAAGAAATTCGCCTTAATGACCCTTTCCGCCTGGAATATCGGGTACAAATGCGCGTGCCAGCGCCTGTCCAAACCATGCGGCGTAACGTTGCGTTCACCGACAAGCGCGGAGCTCAAGAGGTCAGCGAGGTCGGCTGGAATTGGCTTTTGATCCGGAGTGGGCATCTCGACCTTGACGACACCCATCAGGGGATAATCCACCTCACCTTGCTGGCGTAAGCGGACATACCAGAACGCCACCTTCGCTCCGTGCGCGAAGAAAGCTACGGTGCGGTGGCCGAATTCCAGGCCAGCCAGAAGGCGGCTGATGTCCTTTCGGATCGTGCCCTTGTTTCCCTTGCGAACAGTAAATGTCGGAGTTCGATCAAAGGACTTCGCGACGCCGATAGTTCGAGGGAGCTCAACGAATGCTCCCTTGCGAACGCCGCCATCCAGAATCGTCCACTCTTCGCTTCCCCGCCTCGGGGCAAATTCGTCGATCAGTTGCTTCTCAAGCACATGCATCTGGAAGCGCGCCTTTGCGCCGGACTTGTCGCGTGGATCTTGGCGACGATCACTCAAGGGGTCCGGCACCTCCACATCGACGACTTTGAAGAACGGATTCTCCAGGTTTCGCAGTTCTTCGAGGAGAGACTGGGAGATCCCAGTCCCTCCCGCGTAGGGTACCAGCAGCAGGATTTGTCGCTCGAACTTCGCGACCTGTAGAGAGCCATCGTCCTTGCGGTGAACTATCGATGAACCTATCTGAGTGAGCTCGAGCGGGTACGACCGATCATTCTCCAACACGGTCCCGAGGAAATAGGTCTTGATCGAACCGTCGCAGAAGTAGCGGAAGACGTGCTTATCGGGTCGATAAATCGCCGGGGTAGGGCGATACAGGTCCCGCCAATCTGGCAAGGGTGTCTCAGCGAAGTCCTCGAATCCCCCTTGCGCATCTTGTTTCGACCCAAAGAAGCGATCGTCCGCTTCTTCAACATCTGGCCGCGCCATTTCCTCAAATGCGCCCCCGGTTGCCGGAAGAACACTGGCCTTCTTGCCGATTAGTTCGATGGCCGGCCCAAGAAAGCTAAGTGGCGAAGTCATTGCCTTAGTGGTTGAAAGACCGGACGGAAAGCCCGCTGGACAGAAGTTGAAAACATAGAGGTTGTGCGCAGCCATAGCCAGCGCGGCCCTAGTCAATTCGCGGCGCGGAACAGCCGATGGGCCGCCGTTTCTTCGAGATGCAGCAGCGCGCGTCTTTGAACCGGACAGCCCGATCATCACGCCCACGTGTCCAGGGTACACTCTCGTGCGTTGGAGCCGCTCCCGATCTCAGTTGAAGCTCATACAGCGCTTCCCGTGGGACGCGGAGGCAGCGCCCCGTT
>DASYSA010000049.1:0-24727 GCA_036003885.1 Blastocatellia bacterium
GGTCTCCATTGCAAGCGTGTAGCCCAAAGGCGCCAACGCAGCTTCATAGAACTTTCTGCTGCGATCGTAGTCAGCGACGCGAATACTGATGTGGTCAAGCATAATAGTTGGGGCTCCCCATGCTTAAGCTATTACCATTAGTTTCTCTCTCAATCTATCTTTGAGCTGTTTTTGTCCTTCCCAAAATATGGTTGGAATGTCCGCCACATCGAAAGGAAGGGGCGTGCCTTTGTATGCGGTTACGATGACCGGTTTACGTAACCCTTGTGCGAATCCCAATTCGTAATAGACGTTCGGCTTGGGTTCACTCAAATCCACGATAACAAATGCTGCCTTTCGGATATTAGTAAAGATTTCGGGAACTATGCGATCTATAGAGCTGGAGTTATCAACCCGGATGCATTCATATTGATACTCTTTGCAAATGGTTTCAAAGGAGTCGTAGGCATCCAACAACTTTGGATCTTCTGAGTAAGACATTATTACGAAAACGTGCCTGGATATGATCGTCTTTGTAGCTAGTGAAATGGTATCTTTAGCAACTTTCTCCAGGTCAGATGAAATTTGATTCAGGATTTCATACTCAGATTTTTCAATACGGTCTGAATACCTTATCTCGAAATCTTTTAGTTCCTCCTCGAATATTTCAGCGGCTGACCCACCAAAATTAGTAAGGGGTAGAAGTGGTTTTCGTGTAATGCGCGCCCAGTTGGCGGCACATTTCGTTCCCTCTGTTCCTCCAATAACAATAACCACATCGGCCAACTCTATCGTCTCTGGTACATCCAGTCCCGAAGAGGCAAGACTCTCCCAGTTATAGCATCGAGATTTCAGTATCGTACCGAATGCATGTGCTGGTTGGGTGTTCGGACTAACGTAGCAGGTAATGCGTTTACTGGGGTCTATGCCCTTTTGCTTTAGCCGCTCAAAAACGCCCTTTGCCATTATCCTGTCCATCTCATTACGGCATCCGTTTACCAGGTGGTGCCCTTGATCAGCAATCTCTTGTGCCAGGTATTCCAGTAATTCCTGACCTTGCGGCTCAGGTGATCCAAAAGAACCTATCACCAGGAGTTTTGACATCTCTTCCACCTCCATTTCGTTGCTTCGATGATTTGGCTCCCTCCGCCAGATTCACTGGCCCGCGCGATGGCACCGGAGGAGTCTAACAAGGACAGCCCGGTTCATTGCAATGTCGGGCGTCATTTCTCGATCTCAGCTTGATCTAGAGGACCTTACCTCCGAGAAGACCCACGATAGCTCCGAACCCAATCTTTGCCATGGTGAGCATGCCTTCAATGAACTCCTTCCGCGCTGGCGGAGGTTCTCCCGTGGTGACGAGATGCAGTGCCACGCAGATGAGAGTAAAGAGAAGTGTGCCACTCGCCGCTGTGAGGAACACGAGTTTGAACTTTGGGTCAATTCGTGGCGATGGCGCTGCGTCGATCTTAGCTTCCATTCGCTCTGCTTGAGCGTATGCTTCAGCTTCGTCAGGGCAGACGTAGCGTCCTTCGGCCTCAAGCCAAAGCGATGGCCGGCGAGGGTGTTTCATGCAAGCAGCAGCAACCGTTCCAATCGCACTTAGTGCGCTTCTTCCCATACTTGACCTCCCCACCACAGATCCTCAGTTCAGATGAAAGGTTCTTTGCGTGGATTCGCCGCCGTTTAGAACGGACTGGAGACACGCACACTGGTTCGACGGCGAACATCACGCAAAGAACCATATTGTTAGCCGGTGTTGGTGCCGCTCCGGCGTCATGCCTAACGCTCGAGCCCGTGAAGTGCTTTAACCCGGCTGGCGAAGTCGTCTAGCATTGCACTTGCTCCCTGAAGTTGACTACGCAAGACCTCGATATCTCGGTGCATAGCGTCCCAACCGGCAGAATGAGCTGCGCCGCGCAGTTCATCGGCGTTGTCGCAGGCGAGCGTGGCGATCTCGACGAGACGTGACAGGGACTCGAAGAAACTGTCGGACGTGGAAATCGTGACGCCCAATGACGACACTCGCTTCCCTTCGAGGACCGTCCGGAGAAATGGGAATGGTCCCCACTTGCGCTCGCGATAAGCCTCCTCAGTCAGCATTCCTCCTCCCTTCTTATCGGGCTAACCATCGCGTTCGCGGCCGCGCGCCGTGCACTGAGCGGCGAAACCATGCGACATCCGCTTCGTGCGCTCCGCTGGATGCGTTTGTTAGTTGCGGTCATTGAGATGATACACCTGATCATGATCCGAAGCCTGATCGTTGGCGATGCTTCTTCAAGTATTCAGGAGAAGGAGCATGAGATTCAGGTAATCGAAACCTTATCGCCGTGGTGAGGTTAATCTCTATTGTTGTGCTACCTCCGTTATCTTTTTTGAGTACCTGCAAGTCTCCGGCGAGAGATATGTACCCCGTTTCAAACAGGGCGTCGTGGAATCTACACAGGCAAATCACATTGGCCAAATTACCGCGAAGCTCAGGAGCGTCAGCCCATCTTATGATGTGGCTTGTAACAAGTAGTCTCTCATCAGTAACATCGCACAACGCGCACTGTTGCCGGTAATTATTGAGTATGTGCTTTCTTAAACGGTCTTGCCCTCTGCGGCGGCGGGCAAGAGTGAACTCATCGCTAGTAGGTATATCCCCAATCAATAGCTTTCCTTGTGTAATTGCGGCATCAAGCACATCATCAGCAAAATCCTCATCTTCCACTTTGATAGGAGTGTCTATTAGGACGTATTCGCCTGTCTCCGAGAAATATAATACCTCTGCGTCACGCAATTCTTGGAGTATGCGACTCAATATTTGCTCAGGCTCAGCTGCCTGCGTGGCGGTATCCATTGAGATTTGGTCAATCTCCTCTCGTATCAAATCCTGACGCCTGATAACTCGAGTTCGGTGCCGAGTAGAATAGCGCCATAGCGCAGAAAGTACCGCATCAGTCCAATTCATAAGACATCCCGCATTGACGCCGCTTACCACCGGCGCATTCACTCAGAGGCGCCTAACTTGAAGTCTATGCGTAAAGTGCCCTAGGGAAACGGAACATGGTCGCCCCGTACAATTGCGTCTTCAAGCATGATGTATTCAAGCGGACTAACGTCGCTGATTCTGCCGCTGACGGTCACCGAATCACCAAGCCGAAGCGCGGAGAGGTCTTGGACCGTACTGGCCATTACGAGAGGCCCGGAGCCAACCTCCGTGAAGGTGCCAAACCAGCGCCCTCCGGGGAGTTTTTTGGGCCAGTCGTGCACTTTGACCTGCCAGCCGGGCTCTCGAGTCCAGCGTCCAAGATACAGCTCCTTAACTGTTTCATGAAACTGGTAGGAGAGCGAGATTCCCTTCAGATTGGCAACGATTTCAGCAGCTGCCTTCTCGCGAATCGCGAGGTGATGGGTTTCGACTGCGGGCGTGGCTTTACCGGAGGTAAGGTCAGGCAAAACTTGGCGGTGCTGCACATCCTGCACTGTGGACACAGGAGGGTAGGTCGCGATGAGCGTCTCCTTCTCGGCCCATGATTTCTCCTGGAGATAGGCTGGGGAGTATGCATCGAGCAAGCCTGGTCTCTCCGCGCGGACAAGTGCGACAAGCTGGTCTAGGCCTGCCCGTCTGTTCATGTACCGAAGCAGCTCCACGATTTTCTCGTCCTTTATGTCACCCGCAATGTTATCCCAATCAAGACCGAGATCAGAAATTAGGATCTTGAGTTCTCGAAGATCAAACGCGGCCGAGAGAGCGAGGCGAAGGGCACGGAGGTCGACACCCGAGTCAGCGGTCGCCACGTTCGTATCGTCTCTCTGACCTATGGCGTCGCTCGGCTGGAGAGATCCGAAGACGAAGGAGGTGACGAAGGCCGCCGCGACATCCGCCGCGTAGTCCTGCCATGAATCGTCCTTGGAAGCGTCTGCGCGATCGCAGATCACCTTGACCATCACAAATCCCGGCGCATCGACAGACTGATGAAGTGCAGCGGCAATGCCCGCGGCCTCCATCTCGATGGCGGACGCACGCGACCATACCGCGGCGAGCGCCCCGGCCGCCTTAGCGTCCGCAATGACCTTGTTCCCGGAGAGGACAACCCCGGAGCGGATCGTCGGCCGTGCGCTCTTGTCTCCATCCGGGCGGGCTGTCCGAACGCGCGCAATCCAAGAGGGGTCGCGGTGAGCAAGGAGCCGCTCGCGCAGCAGCGCATCACTACGGTACACGGACCACCGCGGAGTGGCGCCGCTTGTCGTGACCTTGCCGACTTCATAGTCGACAACCTGGTCGGACACCACGATATCGCCTAGGCAGATCTCCTTTCCCAGCCCTCCGGCGATTCCGACCAGGAGCACCTTGCGAGGTTTAAACAGAGCGACAACGTCACGCGCAAGGAGTGCGGCATTGACTTGGCCCATGCCGCTGGAGCGCGCTACAACGACCGAGACACCAGCAGGCGTGGTGGACGTATAGTACGTGCGAATATCGCTTGAAGCTTGATGTCGGTTCCAGGGGCCGGCGCTACGAAGAACCGCGTCCAGTTCCTTCTCAAGAGCAACGAGGATTGCGATGTCAGCGCTTTGTGAAGGTCGGCTACTCATGTTCTCATCACGCTGCCTCGAGTGCGGCTCTCTATTTATGAGTATCGAGGTCAGGTCGAGGTCCCCAATGCTTCGCGACGAATGCTGCGATTCGATTCGCTTCCACCACTACAGCATCCAAACAGAAGAAGGCTACGTCCGATGCCTCAAAGTGTACACCCCTCTTTCACAAGAAGTGCCAACCTCGCGAGATGCGTGAGCTAGAAGTCGGTGAATTCTTATCTGACTCGAAGCGCCTGCTTTTAGTCTCCTCCGGGTCTTCATTCACGTCCAATCTCAGAGTCGCCGCTTACTTGACCACTCCAGCGGTGGGCGGCTGGCTCTCCCACCAGTACATCTTCTCCAGCTTCTTTTGCGACGGCCACACTTGATCCAGTGTCTCGCCCTCAAACAGTTCTCCGTTCTTCATCACGAACCGAATCGTGTTCGTGTTGCGAATGTCCGTCAACGGGTTCATGTCGAGTACGATCAAATCCGCAAGCTTGCCCGCCTGGAGCGACCCGACGTCCTGCTGAAGCCCGATGGCTTCCGCACCAAAGATAGTCGCACAGCGCAATGCTTCATGCGGAGTCATGCCGCCTGATTGCAGGTTCCATATCTCCCAGTGGCATCCGATCCCTTGCATCTGGCCGTGTCCACCCAGGCAGACTCGTCCGCCGGCTCTCACAACGTCCGTGGCAGCTTTGGCTATGTCCTTATGGCCATACTCTTCCGGCATGAACCACTGGCCACGTCGCTTGACCATCGTGTCGAGCAGTTCATGCGGAATGAAGCGGCGCAGCTTCTGATTGCCGTGCACGTCCGTGTTCTCGAAGTAGTAGTTCTCGCTCCAGGGCGAACCGTACGCAACCAGGATCGTCGGCGTATAGAACGTTCCGGTTTTTGCTACAAACTGCGCCACGTCCTTATAGAAGGGGTGGATCGGCAACGCATGCTCGCTGCCCGAGAAGCCGTCGGCCATCTGCGACAGGTCGAGTTTCATGTCGAGCGCGCCTTCGGTGGTTGACGTGATGCCGAACTCCTTGATCGCCATCGCCACCCACTGTCGCACGATTCGGTCGCCCGCGACATATTCCTTCAACGTCGTGGTGCGATAGGCCTCCTTGTAGCGCTTGATGAAGTTGCGGGTCGCGTCTTTGTCGTCCAAACCCGAAGCCGAAAAGACTCCCGGCCCGGTCGAATAGACCCTAGGCCCGAGGATGTCGCCCGTCTCAACCAGATCCGTGTAAGCAAACACGTCGTTGGTTGAACTCTGCGGATCTCGCGTGGTGGTTACTCCATAAGCCAGGTTCGCCAGGTATTGCCACACCTGAGTCTGGTGCACGTCCCGCGGCGCCCACATGTGCGCGTGCACGTCGACAAAGCCGGGGATTATTGTCTTGCCGGTAACGTCGATGATCTTAGACCCGGCGGGGATCTGAACCTTGCCTTTGACTCCGACCGCCGCGATTCGGTTATCGGTGATTACGATGTCGCCCTTCTCGATGACCTCATCGCCTTGCATCGTCACGATGCGCGCGCCGCTCAGGACGACGGAACCCTTCGGCACGGAACGCGATGCTTCGACGACGGCTTCAACCGATTCGGGCTTATCCGCAGTGAGCGCCTGTCGGAAAAATTTCGCGCCCCACGCCCAGGTCACTGTCTTGCCGTCCCGGGACCACTGAAGGTAGTCGCCACCCTCAACCGACAGTTTCTTGACCGGCACGGCCGACGGGCCCGGTCCGGAGATGGTGACGTTGACGGTCTCCTTTCCCGCCTTCGGCAGCGTCACCAGGTAGTGTTTGTTCTGAAGGTCCACGAAGGCCTGCTGGCCGTCCGGAGAGAGCTTGATCTCATCAGCGTTTGGAGGCCGAGGGCCCGGAGCTGATCCCGTCACTTTCAGAAGAGCACGGCGGTCGAGACCATCCAGACGAACCGAGATCAATCCCTGCTGTGGGTGTGTGAGAAAGAGGTGGTTGGGGTCGCTTGTGAAGTGGGGAAATTCTGCTCCCTGCGTTGGAGCAATGAAAGTGGAGTCGCCGCCCGCCACAGGAATGAAGCGCAGGTCCATGCCGATGCGTGGGTTGATGCCGGTGATTTCGTTCTCTTCACGCTGGACGTCTTTCATATCGGGAAAGGCCGAATGATCGAAGTGAAGATCGGAGTAGAGATGTTCGCTCGCGCCTCCTGAGATGAAGACTATCTTCGAGTTGTCCGGCGAGTAGACCGGGTACGAGTAGAAGGCCGCTTGCCGGGTGAGTTGTTCCGGCTGACCTCCACCCGAGGCGATGCGGAAGATATTTCCGCCGCTGCCTGTCCAGGTAACGTACGCGATGTAGCGGCCGTCCGGCGACCACGCAGGCATGAACTCGCCTGCGCTTGAGGTCGTCAGGCGCCTCGGCGTGCCCGAGGGCAGATCCATGATCCACAGCTTGTTGAGACAACTGAAGACTACCTGCTTGCCATCGGGTGATAACGCAGGCCAGCGGATGAGGCGCGCGCGCACAGTGCGTCCATCTTCAACGCGATTCTGGAAGTAGACGCGCGGTGCGATCTCGGCTTCGACTTTGGCGCTGAAGGGGATCGGCCTCGTCTTGCCTGTTTCGAAATCCACTCGTTGAATCTTGCCGCCGATCGGCACGATCAGCGATTTGCCGTCCGGCATGAAGCAATAACCCGGCATCGTGTCTCGCGTGGCCCGCGATTCCTGATCGTCACGAGTCACCTCGTTTATGAGCCAGCGCTCGGTGCTGGTGTCAAGGTCTCGCACTCGCAGCGCGGTGCCCAACTCGTACCTGGTCGCGTAGACAATCTTCTTGCCGTCGGGGGAAAGGGAGGGCCGCATAGCGCTTCCCTGAGCGTTGGTGATTGTCGCGGTCTCGCTCGTATCACGATCAAAACGCGCGATCTGCCAGATCGGAAACTGGGCGTTGTAGTTGAATGATCCCGTGCGGACGCCATAATAGATGAAGCGGCCGTCCGGCGAAGCTACAGCGCCGAGCTTGTTCTGTTGTGGCGGCTGAGGTGGCGCCCCGGAACCGGGCTGCGGAGGCGGTGGAGGAGGAGGTCCGACCGAGACGCCGGTGCCACCGTCCTTGTGATACATAAACAGGTGAAAGGTGCCGATGGCGTCGCCCGACTTTGAGACGATCACGTATTGCCCGTCCGGCGTCCAGGCCGGAGAGCAGAACGCCTGGTTTCGCCCCTTCGTCAGCGGTTTCGGGTTCTGTCCGTCAGCATCGGCTATCCAGACGTTCTCGGCGCCGCTCCGATCGCTCAGAAAGGCGATCTTCTTGCCGTCTGGTGAGAACTTCGGCTGACTCTCGAACGACAGGCCGCCTATGATGCGCCTGGCCGTTCCTCCACTGACAGGCAGAGTGTAGATATCGCCGAGGAGGTCAAAGACGATAGTCTGTCCGTCAGGCGACACGTCCAACGACATCCAGGTTCCTTCGTCGGTTGTGAACTCGATTTTATCAGTCGCCTTGAGCGGCAGCTCTTCGTCTTTCTTCTCTTTCTTGTCCTCCGGTTTGTCCTGACTCTTTTCATCCTGAGCCAGGCCGGCCAGTGGTGCTGAGATCATGAGAGCAATCATCACGGCGGTTATCACGCGCAAGCGCATCCAGATGGTCATGTGGTCCTCCTTGAATTCGACCGGGCGTCTGCCAGGTTAGTAGAGACAGAGAATATAGAACAAAGGCGGAGGCATTTCTATGCGGAGAGCGCTATAATCCGGCGGGCGACAAAGCGAGTCGCATCTTATGTTCGAGGGCAGGGTGAAATAAATGCAAAAGAGGCGAACACCGCATCCCGACCCGGATCCTATGCCTCGGCCCGAAGATCCGACACCGCTCCCGGGCGAGCCACTTCCGGAAGATGGCGATCCTGTGCCGGGACCTATAGATCCGATTCCCGGGCCAAGGAGAGGACGCGGGCACGGCTTGGCCTCAGGCGCTTAGTGCCGGACGCCGCGAGACCCAGGAAAGAGTGAGAAGCGCATGTTGATGTTGTGCCCAATCTGTGCCGGCGAGTTTCAGTTGCGCGTCGCGCTCTGCCCTAGTTGTGAGTGTGATCTGGTGCCGATGACGCTGGATCAGAAAGCCGCCCGCACGATCGAGTCCGGTGAGCGCGAGGCTGTAAGATTTGTGGAGTTGTGCCGGCCGCGATTGTACCCTGTCGCGATGTTGATCAAACAGATGCTGCAGGGTAACGACATTGCGGTTCTCGTGCAAGGCGGTCACTCGCTTTCGGTGATGCCGCACCTGGCATTTGGGGGCGAGCTTCGAGTAATGGTCGACAGCCGGCAACTCGAGTTCGCGAGGTCGCTGTACGAGGCCTATTTCGAGAGTAAAGATGGTGGAGAGTTTGCGGCAGAGGAGTAGGTGTGAGGGGTCAGGTGTGAGGTGTCAGGCGTCAGGTGTGAGGTGTGAAGGGTCAAAGGTCAAGGTGTCAGCTTTTGAGTGCGGCTGTGGGCTTATGATCCTGGCACCTCACACCTGGCACCTCACACCTCTTTGTCACTGACTGCAATGCCGAACGCGATTCCCGTGGCAATTGCTAATACCACCTCAACCAGGCCTATGGTGACGGCGGCCGTTTGACCCATCTGAATTCTCTGCGCCACCAGCGCCAACGCCATCAAAACGCCGCTCCACAGCAGTAGCTTCTTTTGTCGGTTGGACATCGCTCAATCTGCGGTGGTTAAAGCTGAAGGGGCCAGCCGCTCGTGGTCTGCCCCCTCAGTAAAGTTCGCTATTCTCGAAGATCTCACCTCGGGGATGTGGAAGGTAGCGACCGCGTACTGGTCTCTGAGATCCTGTCCGAAATACCGGGTCCGCCGCCTGGCGAATACCTCACGGGCGCCGGACCGCCGAAGAACGTTATCAGCTTCTTAATGGTCTCATCCTGAACGCTGCGGAAGGAGCCAGGCGATCCGCCGTGATTGTAGATTACAAAAAGCAATGGCCCTTTAGTTCGCGTATATGCTACGCCGGCCAGCGCGCTGACGCCGCTCAGGGTGCCTGTCTTGGCCACCACCGACCCCCGGTAGGCATCGGTGAATCTCCTTCCCAACGTGCCTGCATCAATCCCGGCGACTGGAAGCAGCTCCTCGATGCCGAGTCTCTCCTTCTGAAGATACGCGAGGAGCTTTCTGAGTATCTGCAACGTCGCTCTCGGCGAGATGTAGTTTGATCCCAGGCCCGACGCAGTAACGATGTTCAACTCCTCCGCCTTCAGCCCGACTTCCGTCTTTAGAAATCTCTCGACCGCATCAGGACCGCCCACCATGTTGCCGACGGCCGACGCCATCCAGTTGTTCGAAAAGTCATTGAGACCTTTGAGCAGTCTCACCAGCGGCAGCGAAGTATGAACCGCCAGAATCTTCAAGTTAGACGTGTTCACGGCCGCGTCGGTCGTGGTCTTGCCCGTTATCTTCAATGAGGGTGGCTCGATCGAAGACGCCGTGCCAGTCCTGTCTTCCGCTGCCCGCATCGACAGGAACCGCGGGAACGCGGTCCTGGCTGCGGCCGTCCAGGTCTCAGGCGTCAAGGTAGTGCGAAAGCCTTTTGCCGACATCTCGCGAGAGGCCGAGAAGTTGAAGTAGAACGGTCCGAGCACGACCAGGTCGCCTTCGACGACTCGTATACCGCTGCGATTCAGCTTGTCCGCAATCAGCAACGCGTTCTCGTAGAAGAAGGCAGGATCCCCGCTCCCAATCACATACAGCGAGCCGTGCAAGATTCCGGTCGCAGGGTCGACTGTGCCGTCCGTGTAGAGGGTGGTTCGAAAACGGAAGTCCGGCCCCAGCCGGGATATGGTCACCAGCGAGGTTGCCATCTTGACTACTGACGCAGGGTTGAACGAACGGTCGGCGTTGAACTCGGCCAGAATCTGGCCGTCCATCGTCGAAACGATAAAGCCCTGGGTCTCGGGGTTGTGTCCGCGGTCGATGAGGCTCGAAGTGTATGCCAGCACCAGCGGATTTATATCGAAAGGATCGGCCTGGGTTGCCCCGACTATTCGCGGTCTGACCGCGTCGACTATGCCTGAACCGGCATCCGGCGCCCTGGGTGCGGCATCGGGGCCGACGGCGGACAGAGAAGGAGATGCACCTGGTCGTTCGGTCGGCGCTGCGGCATTGGCGCTGGACCATGCTTCAGTGAGGTAGTTGTGAACGCCGGAGTAATTGTAAGAGGGCGTACTGCTGGCGACGCGCTGTTGCCATCTCCCTCGCCTGCCGCGGCCACGGCCTCGAGCATAGACTCGACCTCGGCCGCGTCCTTTTGAAGAGGCGTAGGCCCTCGACTTCGAAGATCCCCGTCGTACGCTGGCGCGCGACTGGCCCTTCTGTTTACCGATCTTCTTGTTACTCACCTTCCGGGTACTGCGGCCGGTGGCCTTGCGCCCTTTTGGGCTGGCTTCAGCAGCCTGGAATCCTGAGAGCGACGCGATGAGTATGAAGAGAGCTAATGCCGAAATGAACTTTTTATAGCGAGGCGTTGCGAGGATCATACACCTTCCTGTTCTCACTAGGTACTTGCCTGCGGGCGAGCCGAGGAAATCATGCCGACGTGTCTGTCTGCCTCGAATCGAGGCTGACCTGGAAAGTCCGCGTGCCTTGGCAGGTTCCTTTCGGTCTCAGTCCTATCAGCTGGGGCTAACAACTCGTGTCGATCGAGCTTCGTCGTAAGAATAACATAGCCGGTCAAGAGTTTCTACCATTTAATAAAATCACAACAATATTGTCACTTGTCATTTGTCACTTGTCCCTTGTCATTTGTCATTTGTCATCAGGTTACGGCTGTTTTGTAGACATCGCCGCTGCTTCTCCCGTGACGTCGAGACTCCCGCGATCAAGAACGACAAATGACAAATGACCAATGACAGATGACCTATCGCTCCGCCTTGGGAAGGCGCGTCAGCGCGAGTGGGTACAGCACTCGATGAAGCGGAGAGAAATTATAGAGCCAATGCATGAAGCGATCAGGGCGCGCACTCCTGCCGGTGAGATGCCAGAAGCCGCGCTTCGAGAAGTCGCCAAGTCCCTGGTAGACAGTTCGGCTGACAAGCGTCGCTTTCAAGTGCGGAAGCAAGCGCGCACGCCAGAGGTCGTCGTAACTTCGGTTTTCGATTATGCTCTGCGCGGCCAGTTTGGCGGAGACAAGCGCGTTGCGGATTCCAAACCCGAACAGAATATCCTGAAAGCCTGCCGCTTCGCCGATCCACAAGGATCCCTCTCGGCTCGCTGACTTTGGCATGGAGAAGAGTCCATATCCTCCCCAGTGCCGGGCTTCGTGCACCTCTTTGATTGCAAACAACCGTTTGATCCCGTCCAGTGAATGGCGCAGGCAATCGCGCGCCTTTCCGAACTTCTCAAAGAGCACCGTCGCCAGCGTAGCTTGATGATCCGCAACCAAAAAGTAGACGTAACCCGCCGGCGCCATCCTGTCGTTCAAGATGCCACACGCAAGGTCCTCGAGTTCGGTGCGGAAGGTCATTCCTCGCGCTACCACCATTGGGACCCCGCAAGGTCCGGAGGCCACGATATTGGCGGCGGGCGCGCTAAGGCGCTGGTTCCAGACGAACTCAACTCCGGCCTCTTTGGCTTGATCGAACAGCGCCAGATCCAGTGAGGCCGGATGAGTATAGCCCCGCCTTACCATGTAGAAGAGTGGTCGTTCAGACTCTACTCGAATCGGCCGCAGAGACGGATCATAGAGGACGCCGCCATGAAAAGTACGATACCACCACGATTCCGGCGATATACCCATCGCTCTGACTTCCTCTAAGACGTCCTCCTTTCGACTCCAATTCTCCAGGCCCTGGAAGTCATCATTGAACCTTCTGCCAACGCCGGATCGTTGCTCGAAGATTCGAACGCGGCGGCCTGCCTTCGCGAGAATGATCGCCGCGGTCAGTCCGGCAGGTCCGGCGCCTGCGATCGTAATGTCTTGAGTCGTGATCATACCTCTGCAGTTTGTCAGACTTGGCGGTCAGTTCGCCAGTGCTGCCGCTTGAAGTTGAGCCTGGATTTATCCACAGATTGCGCAGATGAATGACAATCCAGAGCCCTCAGAACTGACAGAGGTCTTTCCTGCGGCACTGCGATTATAGATCATAGTCCGAGGATCGCCTCCGATTGACAGGTCATTCGGAGTTTCTGGGACATCTGCGACATCTGCGGATCGCTCCTTCCGCTCGACCGTTTGCTTGCAGCCTCGAGCGGCGATGTGCTAACTTACCCCCCGAAGCAAATCCATACAGTAGCAGACAGAGCCTGGCACCCGCGAAGCCAGCAGTGGAAGGTTCTGAATCGTTCATCGCGATTTCAGCCTCGGCAGGCGGCAAGTTGCACAACAGAGATTCCATTGCAGAACTGAAGTCGCTCGCCCTTCCTCTGGCGGCAGCAATTCTCTTCCTACCCGCGCTCGTTTTGGCTTCAGGCAGCAACAGAAATGGTGAACCTGCTTTCTCGTTTTTCTCCGGGTCTTTTGGACTCGGCCGCGAAGTAGTTTCACAGCAACCCGCGGGGGCGCCTGAAGAGTACAAGGAGATCACCGTTCGCGGACGAATCGTTTGTGTTGACGCGTCGGGCAAAAAACTTGCCGGCGAGGGCGAGTGTGATCTGCATAAGCAGAAACTCGGTTTCGCGGCAGCCGACGGCAAGCTGTTTACCTTCTGGCGTGAGGATACGTTGGGGGCAATGCTGGCGGACCCGCGAGTCAGCAAGAATCTGCTTCAACTGATCGCCCGTCTCCACCTGAGCAATCAGTTGGAGACGATCAGGATTCAGGCGGTGCGTGAAGGTAAGCTCTACGACCTGTACTACTTTTGCCACGTCTGCAACATCACGGCCTACGCGCCGGGTCCTTGTCCGTGTTGTTATCAGGAACTTGAATTCATTGAAAGGCCTGCAACTGATAGATGAGTTCGGGCCGTTCGCATGGAGGCAACTGATGAGTGACGATGAAAGAACGAAGGAGAAAGGCTCAGGGCTATCTCGACGCGGCTTCCTGAAGGCGTCGGGCATATCGCTCTCAGTCCCGCTGGTGATGGGCCACCACATCGTGAAAGTGGCAGGCGCCGAAGTAAAGGTCTTCGGCCCGGGCAAGGCCCCAATCACTCTCAATGTCAACGGCAAGAACCTGACTGCCGAAGTCGAGCCGCGCGTGACTTTGCTCGAAACGCTGCGCAACGACCTGGACCTTACCGGCGCCAAGCCGGTGTGTAACCGCGCGACCTGCGGGGCCTGCACGGTGATAATGGACGGCAAACCGGTCTATTCATGCTCGGTGCTGGCCATCGAAGCTCCCGGGCATAAGATCACCACGGTCGAAGGTTTGATGCAAGGTGAGACGCTTCACCCGATCCAACAGGCATTCATCGACAACGACGCGCAGCAGTGCGGCTTCTGCACGCCGGGTTTCGTCGTCGCGTGCAAAGCCTTCCTGGATAAGCATCCGCACCCCACGCCTGACCAGGTTCAGAAGGGTCTTGGCGGAAACCTGTGCCGCTGCGGTACCTATATGGGCATTCGCGCAGCCGTGATGCAAGCGGCGACCGGGCGGAAAGGAGGACAGCAACATGGCTGAATACAAATGGCCCGAAGCTGAGAAGCGAACCTTAATCGGCAAACGCATCTCGCGCGTTGACGGTCCGCAAAAAGTGTCGGGTAAGGCAAAATACACCCACGACCAGAACCGGCCGGGAATGCTCTTCGGCAAAGTGCTGCGATCTCGCCACGCCAATGCCAGGATCGTCAGCATCGATACGAGCGCCGCCGAAAAGATGCCAGGCGTGAAAGCGGTGCTCCTCATGGTGACTCCGCCCGCCGAGGTCAAATGGGCGGGCGCTGAGCTTTGCGCGGTGGCCGCCGTCGACGGACCGACCGCCGAAGACGCAATACGCGCGATCAAGGTCCAGTACGAGATCCTGCCTCACCTTGTCATCGACAACGATCTTTCAAAAGCCGGGCAGAATGCCAAGCCCGCTGCCGCTCAGACCAAGGGCGATCCCGATAAAGGCTTCAGCGAGGCGGAAGTGACCAGCGAAGGTTTCTACGCCATTCCGGTGATCACCCACTGCTGCCTGGAGACGCATGGTTCGGTCTCCGAGTGGGAAGACGATAAGAACCTGCTCGTACACATCTCGACTCAGGCGGTGAGCAACGTGGCTGGTCAGATGGCCGGGCCGCTCGGTATCCCTGCGGCTAATATTCGCGTGAAGCAGGATCACATCGGCGGCGGCTTTGGCAGCAAGTTTTCCGCTGACTCGTGGGACATCGCCGCTGCGAAACTTTCGAAGTTAGCGGGCGGCAAGCCCGTGAAGATAATGCTCGAACGGGATGCGGAACTGATGGTCGCGGGCACGAGGCCTTCTGCTTACGCAAAGATCAAGGTCGGGGCCAAAAAGGACGGCACGATCACCGCCTGGCAGTCGGAGTCCTGGGCAAGCGCGGGACAGGGCGGCGGCGGCTCTCCGCCATTACCCTACATCTTTTCGATACCCAATCAACGCACCCAACACACCGCTCTTGCAACCAATGTTGGTAGTGCTCGCGCGTGGCGGGCGCCCAATCATCCGCAGGGTTGTTACCTCACGATGAGCGCCCTCGAGGATCTCGCCGCTCAACTCAACATGAGCCCGGTCGATCTGTTCTTGAAGAACATCGCGCTGACCGGTCCGCGCGCGGAGGTCTATCGTGAAGAGATGAAGATCGCCGGGGAGCTGATTGGCTGGGATAAGAAGTGGCATGCGCGTGGCGACAAGACTGAAGGGTCGATCAAGCGCGGGATGGGGATTTCGATTCACACGTGGGGCGGCGGCGGTAATACGAGCGATTGCGATGTCACGATTCAACCCGACGGTTCCGTCGAGTTGAAGTCGGGCACGCAAGACCTTGGCACCGGCACCCGCACGACCTTGATGATTGTGGTGGCCGACACGTTGGGCCTGCCGTTGAATGCTGTGAAGGTGATGATCGGGGACAATCGCTTCCCGGCGGCGGGAGCTTCCGGTGGCAGCACCACGATTGGCGGGGTCAGCGCTGCATCTCGCCGCGCCTCGCTCGATGCCCTCGATCAGTTGTTCGCCAAAGTGGCGCCGTCGCTCGACGCCAAGCCTGAAGAGTTGGAAGCTGTCGGCGGCCGTGTTCAGGTCAAGGGTGCTCCGGCTCGCGGCATGAGTTGGAAGCAGGCCTGCTTGAAGCTCGGGGCAACACCTCTGACGGTGAGAGGAAAGAACCCGGGACCGGGTACGTTGATCAGCAGCGGAGTCGGCGGCGTTCAGATGGCCGATGTGTCGGTCGACGTCGAAACGGGCGTAGTCAAGATCAATAAGATCGTGGCCGTTCAGGACTGCGGCTTGATCATCGACTTGAAGACTGCCGAGAGTCAGGTCTACGGGGCGTTGATCATGGGCGTCGGTTATGCGCTGTACGAAGAGAAGATCATGGACCAGGCCACCGGCCGAATGCTCAACCCGAACATGGAGTTCTACAAGCTTGCGGGCATAGGCGACATCGGGGACCTGGTTGTTCACATGATGACCGGCAAGGGCTACGACGAGCGCGGGGTGATCGGGCTCGGAGAGCCGCCGGTTGTTTCGCCGGGCGCTGTTATCGGAAACGCCGTGGCGAACGCGATCGGAGTGAGAGTGCCGTCCTTGCCGCTCACGCCCGACCGGGTGTTGGACGCCCTGGAAAAGAAGGGAGGCAACAATGCGCGCATTTGAATACGCTAGCCCTACGACGAAAGAACAAGCGGTCGAGCTGCTCGGCAGGAATTTTCGGAAGGCCGAGATCCTCGCGGGCGGCACCGACCTGCTCTCTCTCATGAAGGACGAAATAGTTACTCCAAAGACCCTGGTCAACATCAAGGGGATCAGTGAACTGGATGGCATAACGTTCACGCGGCTCGGGAGCCTGAGGATCGGCGCCCTGGTCACCATTCAGGAGTTGCTCGATAGTTCGCCCGTAAAGGTGAACTACCCGGCCATCGCCGATGCTGCCGCCGGGATCACCAGCCCGCAGATCAGAAGCATGGGGACCGTGGGAGGCGACCTTTGCCAGCGCCCTCGCTGCTGGTACTACCGGGCAGGCTACGGTTTGTTGGCAAAGGACGAGAGCGGCGCGTCGCTTGTGACTACCGGCGACAATCGCTATCACGCGATTCTGGGAAACGGTGGACCAGCATACTTCGTAAATCCGTCGAGCCTGGCCCCGGCGTTGATCGCGCTTGGGGCGACGGCTCGTATCTTCGGGCCAAATGGCGGGCGTGAGGTTCCACTCGAGAAGTTTTTCCTCACTCCTCAATCCGAGGACGAGCGCGAGTACGACCTCAAGCCGAATGAGTTGCTTACTGAGATCGTGATCCCGGCCGCGGGTGGAGCCAGGAGCGCGACCTACGAGGTTCGACAGAAGGAAGCTCTTGACTGGCCGCTGGCGGCCGCATCGGTTGTGTTGCGGATGAGCGGCAAGCAGGTCAAATCGGCTCGCGTCGTACTCGGGCATGTGGCGCCGGTGCCTTGGCCTTCTCCTGAGGCCGAGCAGACCCTGGCCGGAAAGGCGATTACCGCAGAGGTCGCCGAGGCTGCCGGAGCCGCGGCAGTGCAGAGCGCGAAGCACCTCGGCGGAAACCGCTATAAGATCCAGCTCGCCCGCGTAGCCGTCAAACGTGCGATCCTCGAGGCAGGGAAGGGAGGTGGACGATGAGAACCGAAGCGGAACGTTTCAACACAAACCACCCGGAACTATGCCACTGTCTGCGCTGGAAGGGGATGTTCATTTCGGCTGAGCACGACCCAACCGTTCAACCATCGAATGACGGCCTCTTCTGGTGTCTCTACACACAGAACTGCATTGGTCCGGACGGCGAGCTTGCTGAACCTGGCAGTTGCTCGTCTTCGGAACGCGGCTGTCACGGCAAGGGCTATGTTTAGTAAAGAAATGCGAATTTCGAATTTCGAATTTCGAATTTCGCATTTCTTCTTTGCTTGACGCATGCTGAACCACAAAGTTAGAGTCATTAAGACTGAATATTTCAGTCCAAAGTCTACAGGAGTGTTAACAATGAAGAGATTCTTGCTTTTAGGGTCGGTCGGCGCAATATTGCTGGCCGTGTCGATGAGCGCTCAGGCTCAGCAGATCTCCGGGAATTACATGGAAACCCGGAGCGCGGATGTCTACGTGGGTTACTGCGTGGCCAATGGCGAGGTCAACACCGTTGGCGATCAGGCTATCCTTGCCTGGCAAGTAGGTAAAGGCAGCTGGGAGGGCGTGTCGCTCGACGGGCTGGGAGTCGTTGGCGTTGTCAAAGCCGGTGCTACTCTTGGGGACGTGTACACAAATCCGTATCCTGCGATGTCGGTAATGATCGTCGATGAAAGGGCCAGCATTCAACAGCGGAAAGCCCTGATCAGTTTCGCGCAGGCGATGTCGGGCGAGCTACTCCAGAATGTCGTGCGCGTTGAGTCGGCGCCTATCCGCATGGAGATCAGCCATCAGTCCGGCGGTCACTCGAGCAATGCAGTGCTGCAGGCCGGAAATCTTGCCGGCATCGAGACTCGAGCGATTAATCCGAAGGACCACCTGTGCGGCAACGAAGAGACCTTCTATCCACCGCTTGCAGAGACCACACACTCGATGGCCGCCGTCGCTGAACTCGATCAGTTCAACGGCAAGGGCTTGGATCTTTCGTGGACCCGGCACGGTAAACGAAGCGCGTTCGTCGGCACTTTCGCGCGCTGAATGGCCGCGAAGAGCGAAAGATCGACCATCACAGGACCCCGAGTAGAGTTGGGTCGCATGGTCGAACTGTCCTCGTCTTCACGCTTGAAGAATCGAAGACGTGGAGATTGGAGATAGGAGTTAATGGCTCGTAGCATCCCGGCGCTGCTGCTCGTTGTTGCGGCGCTCTCCCTCTCTGCTTCGGCCCAGGGAAGTAAAGTCGAAACAATAGGAGCCTTCGCAGACCAGGGCGCTTCGGAGTCGGTCCGAAGCGCCCTGGAAGCGAAGGGCTATCGCGTGACCTCGGCCGATGGCAGCATCGTCTGTGAGATATGGCTCAGGAGTGCGGTGCCCACTCAGCCGAAGAAAGACGTGTCCGGGGCCATCTATACTGAACTTGGAGATGCCACTGTTGTTGGCGTGGTCTCGCTCCCGAAGGGGGGCAACGATTACCGGGGCCAGGGAATTAAGTCCGGCGTCTACACCCTGCGCTACGCGTTGCACCCGACGGACGGGAACCATATGGGCATATCGACTTATCGAGACTTCCTGTTGCTGGTTCCAGTGGCGGCAGATCCTGACGTTAGCGCTACATTCAAGTTCGAGGATCTCGCGAAGATGAGCGCGAAATCGGCAGGCACCAACCATCCGACTCCCTTCAGCCTCGTTTCGCCGGAAGCCGCGAAGAGCGCTCCATCGGTGAGCGAGAACGAACATGGTCACTTGGTGTTTGCGGCGAAGCTGAAGACCAGGGGCGGCGGTGAAATGCCAATTGCATTCATCGTCAAAGGTATTGCCGAACAGTAGCTGGGTACGCAGGCTTCCAGCCTGCTTCTTTGGAAATGTGTTCTTCACGATGCAAGCAGGCTGGAAGCCTGCGTACCCAGGTTCTGGCTTCTATGAGTCGCGCAGCAAAAATCAAACTCCTGGTGATTCTACTGGCGCTGGCCCTTCCTGTGCTGGTCTGCGGCGGCGACTCCGCGACGGAGTTGGAAAGAGTCGGCCTGAAACTACCTCTGGGAATTCCCCCGGAAGTCTGGTCTTACTTCGTCCCCAGTGACAATCGACTGACGGGGGCCAAGATCGAATTTGGCCGGCAGCTCTTCTTCGACAAACGACTCTCGCTCGACGGAACGGTTAGCTGCGCCACCTGTCACGATCCCGGTCTCGCATTCACGGATGGTAAGAGCGTCGCTGAGGGCATCGCCGGCAAGCGAGGCACGCGAAACTCGCCCTCACTGCTCAACGCGATGTTTAACTCGGGCCAGTTCTGGGACGGCAGAGCCGCATCGCTTGAAGCCCAGGCCCTACTGCCGCTCATAAACCCGGATGAGATGGGAAATGCTTCCCACGCTCAGGTGATCGACAGGCTTCAACAGGTGCCTGAATACGTCAGGCAGTTCCAGGAAGTGTTCGGGGGAAACCTGACTATACAGGGAATAGGGAAGGCGATCGCTGCGTTTGAGCGAACCCTGGTTTCAGCAAATGCGCCGATCGACCGATTCATCGCAGGCGACCGGGAAGCGATAAGCGCGGCTGCGCAGCGGGGCTTCGCCTTGTTTCGCGGACGGGCCCGCTGTTCCGTCTGCCACACGGTCAATCAGGCGTTCCCCTTCTTGTCTGACCAGAACTACCGCAACACAGGAGTGGCTACGAGCAGTCCGGGCTTTGAAACGCTTGCTGAGCGGGCGACTCAGGCAGTAAGGCGCGGCGACGAGGCCGCCGCGCTCCGCGTGCTGGCAAAGGAGAGTGCCACTTCCGAGCTGGGTCGCTTCATGGTGAGTGGCAGCCCGCTCGACATCGGCTCATTCAGAACACCCTCTCTTCGGAATGTTGAGTTGACGGCCCCATACTTCCACAACGGAAGCGTTGCCACACTCAAGGAAGTCCTCAGCTTCTATAGCAAGGGTGGCGGGGATGATCCGCGGCGCGACTGGGAGTTGCAACCCCTCGGCCTGACGGATCGCGAGCAAGAGGACCTAGTCGAGTTTCTGAAGTCACTCACCAGTGATGATGCGCGACGAGCGGCCCAGGAAGCAAAGCGCTAGAACGATTGCGGATTGCGGATTGCGGAAACGGGCGCAAAGACAAACCGGATTCTTTGCGCTCACTTTTGCGTCTGATTCTATTTCTCCCTTCTTTCTTCCGGAGAACCAATGACTATGAGAATACCTTCGACGGGCAGTGTGCTTGTTGCCATTCTGCTGTGTCAGGCGTCACTTGCACAGGACGGCAGTATCTGGAGCACCAAGAAGTCCGGCTGGCAGTTGATCACGCCCTCACAACGCGCTGAAGTGTTCGACTTCGCCGAAAACTTCAAATCTTACCTGCGCGTCGCAAAGAGCGCTCTGACTTCGACTCGCGAAGTCATTCGGATGGCGCGGGCGGCAGGCTTTGCCGAGTTCACGGAGCCTTCCCAGGTGAGAGCCGGCGCGCGCTTGATCGTGAACGGCCGGGACCGCGCGGTTATTCTGGTGGTGGTCGGATCGGAACCGATCGTCAACGGATCGCGCGTGGTCGGCACTCATCACGATAGCCCCCACATCGACCTGAAGGCGCGGCCTATCATTGGGGCGGCTGGTTTCGCGCTCTTCAAAACGATTTACTATGGCGGAATCAAGAAGTATCAGTGGGCGAACGAACCGCTCGCGTTGATCGGCCGGATAGACACTACCGACGGCCGCGCGATCGATATTTCGATCGGGATGAATCCCGGGGACCCGGTGTTCGTGATTCCCGATAACGCTCCCCATTCCGATACCGAGCTACGCACTCGCACTTATACAAACGTGTTGGAGGGCGAGGAGCTTGATCCCGTTGCGGGCAGCATTCCGGGTGATAACACGTCTGTGGTTGCAGAAGTGATCAGACAGTTGAGCGCGACCTACAAGATCAAAGAAGAGGATTTTGCGAGCGCGGAGCTTCAGCTCGTGCCGGCAGCGCAGCCCGCGGACGTCGGAATCGATAGAGGACTGGTTGGCGCCTACGGACAAGACGACCGCCTGTCATCCTATTGCGCCGCCAGAGCGGTTATCGACCTGAAGGGAACTCCGCGCTACACAGCGATGGCTTACCTCTCGAACTTCGAAGAGGTCGGGTCGGTCAACAACACCGGAGCGGCTTCGCAGATGCTGAGCTCTGCGATGGCCAGCCTTATTGGAGCTCAAAAGGGGCAGGCGTATAACGATCTGGAGTTGCGCCGCGCGCGACGGAACTCCCAGGTCATCTCGGCCGATACCAATGATGGGATCAATCCGATATTTCCCAGGGCCAGCGAGCCGTCGAACGCAGCGCAGCTCGGATATGGAGTGACAATCAAGCGTTACGGCCGGGGGTTCGACGCGAATTCGGAGTTCATCGCTCGCATTCGAGGAATACTCGATCAGAAAGCCATTCCGTGGCAGACGCAGACTCCGAAGGTCGATGTCGGCGGGGGAGGGACTATTGGAGGTTTCATGTCAGCCGAAGACATGGAGGTCATAGACCTCGGGGTGCCTCTTTTGTCGATGCACGCGACTTTCGAGATGTCTTCGAAGGTTGATGTGTGGAATTTCTACAGGTTCATGACTGCGTTCTATCAGAGCTGAAGGGGAAATGCGAAACTCGAGTATTTCAATCCGTCCACAGATTACGCAGATCCCGCAGATGAACAGCGGGACAAGAAGCAACACCAGAAGAGTTCGAATCTCGATATGCCGTGACGTGCGCAATCCTTCATCAGATCTGCGAAATCTGCGACATCTGCAGATGCTCTCTCGCGACTAACTTGAGAGCAGCGACCTCAGCCTGGGCGCCAACGCGGCTCGAATTTCCGGGTCAGCGAGCGCATATTCGAACAGCGTCTTCAGGTAGTTGATCGGATCTCCGATCGTCAACCATTCGCCCTCGATGACTGACTGGGCTACAACCTTTCCGCCGCGTCTTATGTACTCTCGCACGGCGTCAGTTAGCCATAGCTCGTTCGATTTGCCGAGCGGAATCTCGGTGAGTATCTGAATCACATCGGTCGACAGCAGAAATCGGCCGAACATTGCCAGATTGGATTGGGCCTCTTCTCGTGAAGGCTTCTCGACCACGTCGTACATCTCGAGATCGCTGCTTCCTTCCTTGATCTGAGCGATGCCATATCTAACAACATCCTCCCACGGGACTTCCTGAGTGCCGGCCACCAACGCGCCGGTGCGGCCGTGATTGTCTATGAGCTGGCGCGCGAAGGGGAGCCTGGATTTGATGATGTCGTCGCCATACGCATAGATGAATCCCTCTCCGTCCGGGATGTGCGGGCGTGCGACCAGCAGAGGTGTACCGTTTCCATATGGTCCGCTCTGAGGCTCGAAGATCAGCTCAATAGATCCGAGCTTGTCAACGAATCCATCCAGAGAATCATGTTTGCCCCGGGGCGGCACGTTCGACAGATCGTACTGGCGGTGCAACGGGTCGGGGTTAGCACCAGTGATGACGATGATCTTCTTGAGGCCGGAGTCTATGTACTCTTCGATGATGAGTTGAATGGCGGGTTTGTTTATTATGGGCAGAAGCTCTTTGGGATAGCCGAGCGACACGGGCAGCATTCTTGTTCCGGAGCCCGCTGCTGCTATCACTCCAGTTTCAACTTTCATTAGACGATCTCCTGTCGGCGCCATCGAAAATATCACGGCGCTGTTTCTCCGACAAGCAAAGGCCCTCGTAGGGGTGCGCGTCACAATCTTGCGCACTCCCCATGGACGGCGTGGCAGAGTTTGGCGGGGGTCAGACACTCGATTTCACGATTCTGGGTCAGGCACTCGATTTCACGATTCTGGGGTCATCCTGGGGTCAGGAGTTGATGGGGTCAGACCCTCGATTGCGATTCTGCTTTTCACTCGTTGCTGCCCGGGTTTGCTGTGTCCTGAGGGGACTCACCGCAGAGGCGCAGAGGACGCAAAGGTTGCGCAGAGGATTTTGTGTTTTCAAACCCTCTCAAAGCTCGTCTCGCTAACCGGGATACGATCGCCTGTCTGTCTTCATCATCACGAAGGCATCAATTGCCTCGTTGTAGTACTGGGCGATTCGTTCAAAGAGGAAGTAGCCGTGTTTTTCGTAGAACCCGCGCGCGCCGGAATCGTCGACCGGAGTTTCAAGGTAGATCGCTTCAGCACCCTGCTTCCACAGCCACGACTCAATCTCCGCCAGCAGCAAGCTCCCGAGGTGCTGCCTCTGCCGGTGAGGAGTCACATCGATGGTTATGATGTGCCCGAGCTTGCGAGGCTCCGCGCATCCGATAACGAATCCGACAATCTCGCCGTCGTCTTCGGCCACAAGTGTGCGGCTGTTGCGAGCGCCGGTGTAGTGCTGCAGCTCCAGTTGTGAATAAGCGATCCCTTCGGTGAAGACTGCTCGGTCGATCTCGTAGAGCTTTTCGAAGTCGGAGGTCTTGTACTTGCGGATAGTCACTCGAAGGAGAGAATAACAGGATCTAGGATTTAGGATCTAGGATCTAGCCAGGATCTAATGACGTGACCAAAGGATCCTAAATCCTAAATCCTACTCCTCACGTCAATCCCTTGTTCGCTCCGCCGTCCACCTGAATTACCGTTCCCGTCACGTAGCTGGCGCGCTCGGAGCAGAGGAATGCCGCCACGGCAGCAAACTCTTTTGGATCCCCAATCCGCTTGATCGACGTCGACGCAGCCCATCGCGCATAGACGTCCTCTCGGGGGATTCCCTCTCGCTGAGCTGTCAACGATCCGAGATTCTCCAAACGCTCGGTAAGGTGATAACCCGGACACAAAGTATTGACCGTTATGCCATCAGCAGCCACCTGTTGGGAGAGAGTCTTCATGAAGCCCAGCACTCCGGCCCGCGCGGTATTCGACAGGATCAGGTTCTCGACGGGCTGCTTGGCGGCGATGGACGTTATGGCGACAATGCGGCCCCAACGCTCGGCCCGCATATGCGGAACCGATTCGCGGCAAAGATTGATCGTGCTTATCAGGTTGAGCTCCAGCGCCTGGCGGTAGTGTCCAGCGTCGAAGTCGTCAAAAAAACCTGCCGGCGGACCACCTGCGTTGGTGACCATGATATCTATCCGACCAAGTCGGCTCTTTGCTTTTTGAACCAACTCCCTGACGTCCACCTCATTCGTGACGTCTCCGGCGATGAACAAAACTTCGGCGCCGGTTCCGGACTGAATCTCGTTTGCGGCTTCCATCAGGGATTCCTCGTTGCGTCCGTTGATGACTACATTTGCGCCTTCGGCCGCAAGCTCCCACGCAATTGCTTTGCCTAGCCCGCTCGAGGCGGCGGCGACTATAGCCGTTCTGCCCTTCATTCCGAGATCCATAGCTCTCACCTCTCAATACAAGATCAACCGCCGAGAACACCACGCGACCGGGAGCGACTTCCTCCGGGTATAGCGGCGTCCTCGGCGGTTGATACTGCCCGGCTCAGTCTAAGCCTTCTTGTTTCCTCTCAGGTAGT
>DASYSA010000050.1:0-1619 GCA_036003885.1 Blastocatellia bacterium
GGCCAACGCCTATATCATACGCAGGATCAAATCCTCAGCGCCCAAGCAGCCTGAACCGCGAGGTGCCGGCGGATCAAATGCCAGCGCTCCAGGCGGTGCCAGCGTTGGGGAAGAGCCAGCCCCCGACGGGACTCCCCCTTATGAACTGAGGAGCGTGAACATCAATGCTCTTCTCAAGGGCCATTTCGATCAGGACATGTTCCTGGAGCCTGGGGACATCGTGAACATACCTATTAGCGACGTGTTCTTCGTTGCAGGCGAGGTGAACAGCCCGGGTTCGTTCCCACTCAAGGAGGGCACAACTTTGCGCCAGGCGATATCGCTCGCGCAGGGCACGAACTACAAGGCGGCTCTGGACCGCGGCATCCTGTTTCGAGAGAATGCAAGCGGCAAGAGAGAGGAGTTACGCGTAGATATCGGCGCAGTTATGAGCGGCAAGAAGGAAGATATCTCGATAATCGCCAACGACATTATTATCGTGCCTAACAGCCGATCGAAGACCTTTGGTGGTGCACTGCTGAGGGCCTTCGGCCTGTCGACTGTGGCTCGCTTGCCGATTCCGTAATGGTTGTAAGTTTAATCCATTTTCGAGAACACCGCCCCCGACGGCGATTCCTTGGAGAAAGATGATGTCAGACGACAGGTTAGAACTAGAGAAGATGTTGCCTCCAGAAGAAGGCGCGATCATGCGACCCGGTTACCCGCGCGGAGGCGCTTACCCGGATGGCGCGGCATATGGTTATGGTTATGGATATCCCGACGACGACGAAAGGCTCTACTTGCGCAGAATGTGGCGGGCCATCAAGAAGCGCAAGCTGGTCATCGTCGTCATCGCTGTAATAGTGACTGCGGCGGTTACCCTGGAGATGTTCCGCGCAAAGTCGATTTACCAGGCGTCCACGACTGTCGAACTCGGAAAAGAGAACCGCACTCTCTATCGGACTGGCGACGTGGTCCTGCAAGCGGACGAATCCGACGATACCTACTACGTGTCCATGGGGATGAAGACCAAAATCCGGCTGCTGCAAAGCCGTCCACTGCTGGAAGCAGTGGTGGTCAACCTGAAGCTTGACCAGAACCCAAAGTTTCTGGACGTGACATCCAAGCGCTCGTTGTGGGAAGCGATCAAGAGTATTGGGTCTGGATTGCGCGGAAACCCGGGAGTCGCACCGGAGGTGACGGCAGTCCCCGAAACACCCGTGTCCGCGTCTGACCGAGACGACGCTCGCTCGCGTCAGGAAAGCGCTCGGCTGGCCCCGTTCATAGATGTGCTCGCCGCCAATCTGAACGCCGAGCCGTTGCCCGATACCAGAATGCTTGTCATCTCGTTCTCCCATACTGATCCGTCGTTGGCAGCCGAAGTGGTTGATAACGTAGCTCAGGTCTTCATACGGCGGAGCTTCGAAAACAGGACCGAAAAGTACACCAGCACCTCCGAGTGGCTCGACAGATCAACGCGCGAACTCAAAGCCAGGGTTCAGCAGGCCGAGCAGGACCTGGCTGACTATAGCCGGGCGCATAACATCTATTCCCTCGAAGGGAAGGAGACTCTGGCGACTGACAAGCTTTCACGTTTACACGACCAGGCCACACGATCCCAAACTGACCGCATTCTCAAG
>DASYSA010000051.1:0-25236 GCA_036003885.1 Blastocatellia bacterium
CCTGGGTACGCAGGCTTCTAGCCTGCCTTTACTCCGCTAGGGACACAATCAGAAGCAAGCAGGCTGGAAGCCTGCGTACCCAGGCGACTCCAAGCTAGAGTTCATCAAGAGCAGCGCCGAGGCGATCCAGCCCGACAGCCAGCATTTCAGTTTCACAGCCAATTCCAATCCGAAAATGGCGTGACATCTCGAAGAAGCGGCCCGGAACCACGGTAGTCTCGTACTTCTTTCGCAGGAGGTCGCAAAGCTTGTCCACGTCGCCGCGCTTCAATCGAGGAAAGGCGGTGGTTCCAAAAGGCGCCTTGCAAACCTCCAGGTCGTCGCGCGATTCGAAAAAGCGTTCCAGCAGGCGGCGATTTGTTTCAAGCAGGGTTCGCGCACGCTCTCCGATCCGATCGAGGTTCTTGAGCGCGATGACGCTCAATCGCTCGGCAGAATGCGCGGGGATCACGCAGAACAGATCGTTCAGCCGCCGCATGCTTCCTGCCAGCTCCGCTTCAGCCAGTATCCAACCGCAGCGCAGACCGCTCAATCCGTACGCCTTGGTCAGACTGCTGGTCGCTATGAATTCGCTGCCAAGATGAAAAGCGGAAGGCGCGCCATCAAACAGCGCCTCAAGGTAGACCTCGTCAACCAGCACTCGGGCGCCCACGCTTCGCGCAATCTCCTGGATCTCAACGAGCGTTCGATTCTCGGTCAGCGCGGAACTGGGATTGTGGAGATTGGTTATAACGATGAGCCGTGTGCGCCGAGTAACGGCGCGTTCTATCTCGCGCGGGTCGAGGCGGAACCCGTCTTCGAAGCGGCGGGGGAATCGCTTCACATCTGCGCCGAGATACCGGGCAAGGCCAACCAGAGGGTCATAGGCCGGCTGCTCGATCAGGACTTCATCGCCTCGCGCGACAACAACCGCCATCGCGAGATGATTTGCCTGCGATGTCCCAATCGCGGCGACCACGTTGTCAACTGACACGTCGCACTTCGCCGCGAGCGCCCGCTGAAGCGGATCGTAGCCGTACCAGCTTGGCCCGCTCAGCTCGAGGTCTGCGAGGGTTACTCCAAGATCGCTGATCGGATAGTGGAGCAGCCCGCTGGTGGCCAGGTTGAAGCGCGACTGTGAGCGGGTCTTCGCCCATTCCATGTACTCCGAACCCATAACGCCTCGAGCCTCGTTCATTTTCTCCTCCACAGAAAGTACGCCGGGATGCCGGCGAGCATTATCACCAGTCCGATGAGACTGTTCGCGGGATACTTGTAGACGGTATTGATCACGACCAGCCAGCAGGCAGCCACGAACAGAAAGGTCGTCACGGGATGGCCGGGTATTCTGAACCCTCCGCCGTCTTCTCGATTCCGCTTGCGAAACACGAATATACAGGTCGCGCTGAGCCCGAAGAAGATGAAGTCGACCGATACGACATAGTTCAGTATCTGATCGTATCTGCCCGAGAGGGCGATGATGATGGCCATAGCTCCCTGGAGCGCGATCGCGACAACAGGCACACGCGTTCGGGGATGGAGCCACGCAACACCCTTGAAAAACAGGCGATCATCGGCCATCGCGAAATAGACGCGCGGCGCGGTCAGCATGCCCTGACTCAAAAAGCCCAGAGTCGATATCGCAATTCCCGCGGCGATCAGCCGCGCCCCCGGCGCTCCAAGCGCGAGCCTCATCACGTCTGAAGCCGGAGTCTGAGTCTGGGCGAGTCCCGCGGTTCCCAGGGCTCGCACGCAGACAAAATTGACGGCAAGGTAGAGCACGATTACGCCGATCACTCCGATCACCAGCCCTCTCGGCAGATTCTTGCGGGGCTCGCGCACCTCGGCCGCAATGAAATTCGCTGTCTGCCATCCCCCATAGGCAAAGAGTACCGGTACCATGGCGGCGCCGAACGCCGTCAGCAGGTCGAATGAGATCGGTCCGTCCAGCAATTGGGTGGCGGCCGCCGGACTTTCGGCCGGCGCGGGTTCGCCCGCCAGAAAAAGCCCACACAGGATCAGAGCGGCGATTGCAATGATCTTCAATACCATCAGAGCGCTCTGAACGGTGCTACCCGCTCGCACGCCGAGGCAGTTGATCAATGTGAGCAGGGCCAACGCGACGGCCGCTACCATCCAGTCACTCAAGGGGATATGTGTCAGATCGATGAAGTATCGCCCAAAAGTCACTGCGACAGCGGCCATCCCGCCGGTCTGGATGACCAGCAGCAGCGCCCAGCCATAGATGAACGCGACCGCGGGATGATATGCCTCCCGGATGTAGGCGTACTGGCCTCCGACTTCGGGCCGCCGGGCCGCAAGTTCCGCATAAATGAAGGCGCCCGCGAGCGCGATCAACCCGCCGAACACCCAGGACCCCAGTATCAGGAACGGCGTGTGAACCTGACGCGCCACGACGGAGGGGTTCATGAAGATGCCCGAGCCGATAATGCCCCCCATGACGATCATCGTGGCATCGAACAGCCCGAGGCTACGCGCGAGTTTCGGCGATGGCGCACCGGCACTCGACGCTTTGGGTGACGACGACTGAGACGTGTCGACTGGCTGGCGGGTCAAGAGTTAGGTCTACCTCATCGGCACATTCAGGGATTCAAACCACTCGTTCTGTTTCGCAGGGTTCCTCATGCTATCTCAGGTCGGCGGCTGCCGGCGGCATTAGCGGCTGTTGTGACCCGAAGATTGAAGCTGTTCACGCATACGCTGCTGCCACTTACTGCGAGGAGTGTCTTCCTCTTCAAACTGGCTCAACGCTTCCTTCAATGTCTCACCGCCCATCTGGCGCGTCTTCAAGTAGAGGAGTGCCGTAAGCGTCGATATCAGTGGAATGAACAATACGTTGAGCACCGCAATTATGACCGCGACGATTCTGCCGGCCAGTTCAGGGGCGTGCGGTATCCCCCAGAGTTTGAGAAAGCTGCCAATGAGCGCCATCGCGAGCAGCGCCGTGATTCGGGGCATCGCGAACTGTACGGAAAGAACCGCGATCACGGTGAACCGGGCGCGCTTAACCAACGCCGTCGAGCGCTTCAGGGCTGCGCGCCCTTTCAGATTCTCCATCATCACCACCGGCGCATAGAGCGAGTAATTGATGAACAGGATTATTCCGGGAACGACCAGGAGTATGCATGCGAGGAATGAGATGATGCTGGCCATGACTCCGGTTACGACGAGGGCTCGGAGTCGTTTCTTCAACGCGGCATAAGCTATGCGCAGGTTGATCGGTCGGAGCGGAGCCAGGTACAACTGCGTGACCAGCCGTATCGTCACGCCCGTGATCGCAGCGGCGATCAGCAAGTCGGCAATGAAAGTAGCGAACCCCACGGCGCCTTCAGTTATCCTGCTTGCCAGCGGGGAGATGATTGTTTCGCGTTTGAGCAGCTCGATGATCAATGGAATGATTGCGAAGACAATCAACGGAAGGTTCAAAAGCAGCGACATGCGGAAGAACTGCATGAAGTGCTCGCTATAGAGCGCGAACGCCCGACGGACCAGGGCCCCTATGCCCTCAGCATTGGCGCGCAACGCGCTCGCAAATCCTGCGGCGCTGGACGGGCGATCACCGGGATTCTTAGCCAGAGCGGACATAACGAGCTTCGCCATCTTCTTCGGGATCTTGCGGCGCTTCTCTTTGAGCGGCGGGGGAGGCGCTTCGATGTGCTGTTGCATCACCGAATGCAGATCACCGGCAAACGGAGTCTGGCCGGCGAGCATTTGATAGGCGATCACGCCGAGACTGTAGATATCGGCTCGGGCGTCGAGCGGCTCGCTGCGGCACTGCTCGGGCGACATATAGAGCGGAGTGCCGAGTATGGAGCCAACCCGAGTCAGGCCGTCATCTGACGGAGTCTGAGAAGCAAGCAGGCTGTGCGTACTCGGGCTGTCAGTTGCCGGCGGCGTCTGCGAACGATGTTCGAGCAACTGCGTCTGTTCCTCGGCGCCTTCAGGCTCGGCGAGCAGCACGGCTGCTGCTTCGGATGCCAGGATGTGCTTTCCGGTCTCGGGCGCGAGAGCACCCTCCATAGGGTGCTGAGCCAGGATCTGAGTCTGTTGCTCTTCGGTGCTGTTCGCGGTCTGCAGTCGCGTTGCAGTCTCGGAGAAGTCACCTCCGCCTGGCTGCGTGACGTGTCCATCGATCGCGTGAGTCCGGCCATCGGCGAGATCGAGGGGAGTGCGCTGGAAAGGTGATGATTGAGCACCGGGCCGTGAATCCGCTTCCTCTTCTGCAAGCGTTGCATCGCCGAGTTTGGCCAATCCGAAGTCGAGCACCTTCACGGTGTAGCCGCCACGGCGATTCGGTTCAAGCCATATGTTGTCCGGCTTGAGGTCGCGGTGGATGACTCCCTGGCGATGGGCTGCATCGATTGCGGAACAGGTCTGCTCCAGTATGTCGACGATCCAGTTGATGTCGAGGTGTGTCTCCTCGGCCAGGATCTCGGAAAGCGTGCAGCCCCCCAGGTATTCCATCACCAGATAGGCGAGGCGATCGCGGCCGAGGGGAGCGAATCCGAAGTCGGTTACGTTGACTACGTTTGGATGGCGCAGACGCCCTGCGGCCTTGGCCTCGCGTCGAAATCGTTCCACGAACTCATCGTTGGCCATAAGCTGCGGTGTGATGACTTTGAGCGCAACCGGCCGGTCCGTTCCAAGATGGGTAGCGAGATAGACGGCTCCCATGCCGCCTTTTCCGAGCTGCCTTTCGATGAGGTACTTGTCGTCAAGAACCTGGCCAATTAGATTTGCGTGTGCCATAACGAGACCGCAGATCTAGCGAGGATTCGGAGCCTCGGCAAGTCCGTCGCTCTCCGCGGGTTCATGCTTTGGCTCGCCACTCAGTCCTCCGCCACAAACGGCCAGCTGTGCGATGATCGAGGCATCCTTGCTGTTGAGTTGCTGAGCCAGCAGGAGAGCGCGATCGAAATCGGCTCGCGCCAGCGACGAGAGGGTACCTTCCAGACCAAGGTGATAGAGGTTGTCGTTTGCCGGCGGCGAGGGAGAATCGGCCGCCAGCAGCACCTGGTTGAGCCCCTTTATAGCCGACTGCATTACCTCGAACGCCCGAACCGTGTCGAAGGACGCGAAACTGTTCGCGACTGCGAGCAGGGACTGGGCTCGTTCCGCGGAAGGCTCCGCCTTCAACGCCTCGTTCTCCCCTTCGGTGAGCAGCTCGCCCGCGCGAACACGGTCGCGCCGGGCAAGAGCCGCAAGTGCCGAGGCCACCAGCACTCCCACTCGGGTGTTCCTGTCCTCTATTCGATGAGCGAGCGCAACCGCTTCTTCAATACGGCCCTCTGATGTTCGACGCCTCGCAATCTGAGTCAACACCCTATCGCGTGTCGCTACCGAGGCGATCCTTAGTGCGGCTGCTTGTGCTTCGGTGGCTTCTCCCTGGGCAAGCCATGAAAGCGCGGCTCGGGCATAGAGCGCATCGCGTTCCGAGGCTTCGGGTGTTTCGCGCGCCAGGCGGGCCAGGTCCGCCGGACCAAGCGCCTCGAAAGTAGCCGACTCCACCAACCGCTCCGGCGTCGTTGCATCGGTCAAATCCGCTATCCGGCTTTTCAACTGCGGAAGACGTTCGGGCAGGTAACGCGCGAAGAAGTCGGTGAGCTGCCGTCCAATGAAATAGATCGCGGACTTGTCATCAAGCCTCGGCGTTCCATCTGAACCCTGCCCTGCCGATTCGACTGCAGGGCGTTCGCGGTAACGCATTATCCGGCTGAACGCGAGCCTTAGAAATCGCTCGGTCTCCTTCTTGCCGACGCTGTCACCGGCGGAGTTCCCCTGTGAGGCCAGATATGAACTGAGCGCCTCGAGGTCGGCCAGCGCGCATGATGGAGAGCGCTCGATCCGATCTACCGCGCTGGAAAACAGCAAATGGGCAAGCGATCGATCGACCCCTCCGAGTAGCATCAACAGGCGCGGAAAGTTCGGCGATATGAAGGCGGAGAGGTCGTCCGGGCCTGCTCCCAGGCTCAACTGTCCGAGGGTCATCGCGCGGTTCGGATCCAGCTCTACAATTTGAAGCGCGACGCTTACGAACAACTCACGCTTTGAAACGTCGAACCGACCATGAGCAGCCGCCGGCGTCCCATCCGATTCGCTAACGATTGCGTCCTTGTCCTTGCCTGACTCGAGCGGGAAAACGAGTTTGCGCGCTAGCTCTTCGCCCAGTTCCGGATCCCTCGCGGCGATCTGGTTCATCAACTCTGCTCGCAACTGGAGCTTCGAGCGGGTCGTCGCAACACCGCGCTGTTTGTTGCTGTCGCCCCTGTCTGCATCACCCGTGGCGAGAGATTCGAACGCCTGGCGAAACATGGCACGTGCACGGTCTGATTCATAGGGCCACAGCAGGGTGGCTGCCAGGACCTGTGCGCGCACCGAGAAGGCGAGGTCATCAGAGGATCGAGCCTGGTCAGCCAGGTGAACCAGCAGCGCCTGGATCCGCGATCGCTTTCCCGTGAAGTCTCTGAGCCTTGGACTCTGGACGCCCAGCGCCGTGCCGCAGAGGGCTATCAGAACGGCCAATACTGTGAACTTCTTGAGCGCCTCTGAGGGCATACGGCGACTCTACCACAAGGATTGGCCAGGATGAAACGAAGAGCCTGCGTTTTGCGTTTCGCGTTTCGCGTTTCGCGTTTATCGTTCTACGTTTGTCGTGTCTGTGTTTGTACCTTCTGATTCCTGGTCAGGTCAGGGACACTAAGAACGAGGAGCGAGACTCCGTTTGTCGTTTCTGGTTTTCTCATTTCTGATTTCTGGTTTAGACTAGGCAGAATAGAACGAGCAACGATAAACGAAAAATGATGCGAGGAACGCAGTTTTGACAGTGGACAATTTCCGGAAGCAACTAGCTTAGACACAGGAGCCTAACGATGGAACGCTTCCTTGGGAAGTATTCGCCTTACCTGTACGCTCTTCTGCGAATCATTTCTGGTTTGATGTTCGCGATGCATGGCAGCCAGAAGCTCTTCGGCATACCCGGCAACAAACCTCCTATAGACATACCCCTGCTGAAGGTCGCCGGCGTGATCGAACTCGTCGCAGGTCTGATGATCGCCCTCGGTCTCCTGGCCGGTTACGCTGCCTTTATCGCGAGCGGTGAGATGGCCGTCGCTTTCTTCAAGCAGCATTTTCAAGCTCAGGCCATCTGGCCGATCCTTAATGGAGGAGAGCTGGCTGTGCTCTATTGCTTTCTCTTTCTCTACATCGCCTCGCAAGGGTCGGGTACCTGGTCGTTGGATCGGCTACTCCACCGACCGAGGTCCACTGCAGGTGCAGCCTCTTGAGCCGCCCTCCCCACGAGTTGGGCTTTCACCACACCCCGTCGCCTCAACAAAGCGAGCGCGAGTGATGAATGAAATGCCTGACTGGGCTGCTGTAAGTGAGTGAACGAACCACCCACTGCGACGTGGCACGGTTTACGACGCCGATTCACCTTTCACGTGCCAGCGCGTCCTGGATCACGGGCGGCCACCCAGACCGCCCGCAGGGGGCAGGGGGCAGGGCCGCTTCCAGATCCAATCGCGGTTTGGGGCCAACAGAACCGCGACTCGAGTTCATCCAGGCCCTGGGCCGAAATCCTCAGACGCAGCTGCCGGGCAGGTGACCAGGCGCAACGCGATTCCCAGTCGGGCCCCGGTCTCGCTCGACCGATCGTTGCCACCGGGTAACCAGGCGCGTGATTCTCAACTTGATCGGCGACTGGAGCCCGGGAATTTCCCGCATCATCGCGTTGCTTGCCGCCGTTTAAGTCTCCGCAGATCCAAACGCCGCCTTCGCTCCCTCCATTACTTCTTCGAGAGTGGGCTGCTTGACCTGCGTGGCGAAGGACCAGACATGCCCGAACGGGTCGGCCACTGTACCAAAGCGGTCGCCCCAGAACATCTCCGCCACCGGCATAAGCACAGTCGCTCCCGCCTGCACGGCTCTGTCGAATGCCGCGTCAGCATCATCGACATACAAATTGAGCGACACAGCCGTCCCGCCCAGAGAGGTCGCGGACTTTTGGCTCATGCCTGGAAATTCATCGGTGACGAAGAAGATGCTGTTCCCAACCCTCAGGGAGGAATGCATGATCTTCGATCCATCCGGAGTTGGCATACGAATCAACACCTCGGCACCTAAGGCGCTCTTATAGAACTCGAGGGCGTTTCGAGCGTCATTAACTATCAGTGATGGGGTTATTGTGTGAAAACCTTCGGGAATGGGGGTGGTCTTAGATGACATTTTCTTCTCCCTGCGTTGATCCAACAAGAGCCGCCTCGTCAACGGCTCAGTTAATCCCTTAACCGCGAAACACAGAAGTCCCTCTACGCACGTTTCCTAACAGCTCACCCGCTTTTACGGGCTGGTCGTATGCTCCTGTGGCGGTCGAGTCTGCGTGCTAGTGTCTGTACTTTCGAATCACACCGATGACGATGCCTTGAATGTCAACGTGGTCCGGCTCCTTGACGATAATTGCTTCATAGTTGTCGTTGGCCGGCTCCAACCGGATATGGCCGCGACCCTTGTAGAATCGCTTTACCGTCGCCTCGCTTCCGTTCACCAGGGCAACCACGGTCTGCCCGTTGGTCGCTGTCCGGCACGACTTGACGATGATGAAGTCGCCTTCGCGAATCTGCTCATCTATCATCGAATCGCCGCGAACCCGCAGCGCAAATGTGTGACCTCGCCCTATCATATCAGGCGGCACCGCAATCGTTTCGTCACTCAAGATCGCCTCGATCGGCCGGCCCGCAGCCACAGTTCCCAATAGAGGTATCTCACTGGTTAATTCGGGAGCAGCCTGTTCCACAAGCTCGATCGCGCGGCTCGCGTGGGGAACGCGGCGAATCAAGCCTTCGCTTTCAAGAACAGACAGCAGTTGATGAACAGTCGCCGGCGAACGCAGCCCCAAATGCTCTCCGATCTCGGTCATTGTCGGCGCAAAGCCGCGCTCTTCAATGAACCGCGCGACGAAGTCATACACTTCGCGCTGTCGTGGAGTTAAGGCCATTCTCGCCAACCTCGTGACTCACTAGCCAGTCGATATCGTGCCCCATCACATATACGTTGCCCGCAATGGTGAGCACTTCCGTGCGGCCTCGCCCGCTCCTGGTCTGGATCTTTCCGATTTCATGGCCGTCCAGCAAAACCCGGTCATGCCGGCACCAACCGCCCATCGTTCGTATCCTCCGACCCGGCTTGATTCGCACCTTTGCATGTATCGCTTGCAACAGAGTCATGGCATTCACACCTCTTCGAGTCTCTTCCTGCAAAAACGGGGCAACAACTAACAACCGAAGTTATACGAAAATCGACGAAAATTGTCAAGCAAAAAGTTTGGGGGCTTCAGTGGGGTTTCCAAGCTACAGGATGCTCAGATGAGAGACCCTCGGCTCAAACGAGGATGAGGACGGAGAAGAAGGTCGGGCGGCGGGCCGGCCGCCGCCCCTGAGTTTCCGAAACACCCGCGAGCCAGGTCACCACCAGATCGAACCTGACCACGATGACAAAGGCCTCACCAATCGACCCTTAAAAACCACCCGTCTCAAACGACGTGTCGGGCTCAATCGACCCTGAAGCCGTAGAGCGACGACTCAGTGTTCTGCGGATTAACCGCTCGAAGAAAGTGCTGACCGGACGAGAGTCTCAATTTCTTCACCACAATCACATTGCCATCAACGCTGGCCGGCGTCTGTACTCCATCCACGAGCAGCACAACAGTTGGGTCGAACCTTTCACCGGTCACCGTCATCTTCTTGCCCGCCTTGTACTTTACCCTGGTGATCTGCGGGACAGGCACGGGTTCCACAACCGTCAACTGGAGCGCGGTCGAAGCAGCCGCCGATCGCTGGTCTCGCAGCCCGATCGTGAAGCTGAATACGCCAGTGCTTGTAGGCGTTCCGGAAATCATTCCCGTCGCGGGATTCAGACTCAGCCCAGGCGCCAGCGCACCAGATGCCAGCGACCAGGTGTATGGCGGCGTGCCCCCGGTCGCCAGAAGACCAACCGAGTACTGATTGCCGCGCACCGCCGCCGGAATGGTCGAGGTTATCAGTGCAATTGGAGCCGGCGGCGGCATGACAATGATCGACAAAGACCTCTCCCCGAATCGCGACGCTGCATCGGTGACCCTAACCGCAAACGCAAAAGTCCCGGTCGCAGACGGAGTACCAGAAATCAGTCCCGTGTTCGCCGCAAGGCTGAGACCGGCGGGTAGGGTGCCGCTCTTCATGGTCCAGGTGTAAGGTGCCGTACCTCCTGTCACATTCAACTGCTGCGAGTAAGCCAGTCCCATCTCTCCGGACAAAAGAATCGAAGTCGCAACGTCCGGCGGCGGACTCGGCTGAATCACGTTGATCGCGGTGTTGGTGGACATCGCGCCAAAGAAGCCCGACGTCAGCCTGATCATCTGCCACTGGAAGTTATAGGTACCCGCGCTGACCGGAGCGTTCACGGCAAAGTTGACCGTCACCTCGCCCCCTGGAGCCACCGCACCCGGCAGGCTCAAGCGGTTCATGCCCCAAACATTGTTGTCCTGCGGGTTCTGCGTTCCAATCTTATAGTCAGCCACGGTCCAGGTAGTCGCCCCCGTGTTCCTCATCGTGATCGACGCAGCGTAGCTCTGGCCGCTGGTCATCGAAGGCGCAATAGACTCGGAGACAAAGGCGGAATTGTCCGCGCCTCCCCCGTCACCCACCTGAATGGATACGTTCGACGACACCTGCCCGAAGAAGACATCGTCCTGCACGCACTGCCATTGAAAATTGTATTTTCCCGCCGCCAACGGTGCGAAGGCAGTGAACGTCAGGTCGAGCGCCTCGCCTGGCTGCACGATGTAGCCCAGCAACTGAACTATGTTGCCGCCCCAGACCACGTTGTTCGCCGGATTCTGCGAGCCAAGTCTGAATCCCCCCGACCCGTTCCAGGCCCGGGTGCCGGTGTTGTTCCATTTGATATTCACATTGAACGGCTGGCCCGGTTGCACATTCGCCGGCACGCTCTGCGACACGATCTGTGAGTTGTAGTCCTCTCCAGGCAATCCGACGTTGATCGAGAAGACCCGTTGCGCGGTCCCGGAAGCCGCATCGTTGACCTTGATCGTGAACGTAAAGGCGCCGCTGCCTGAAGGCGTGCCGGACAGAACGCCGTTGGCTCCCAACGTCAAACCCGTGGGAAGCGAACCCGTACCGGGAACCAGCGCCCAGGTGTAGGGCGAGGTGCCTCCGTAAGCGATGAATGTCTGTGAATACTGAGCCCCAACCGTGCTGCCGGCCAGCGGCGACGTGGTAGCGATGGTCAGCGGGCCTGGTCCGCCGCCGCCCGAGCCCGGATAGATAAACGTGATTGCGTTTATGTCGTCCTGGCGCAAACCCGCGCAGCGACCGTCAAAGTTCGCGTAGGCGAACATCGTCGCCTCCTGGAACTGTGAATGGCCCAGCCCAAGCGCGTGACCCATCTCGTGCGTAGCTATCAATCGGACATTGCAGTGAGCTTCGTAACTGCAGCGAGCGTACTTATTGAACGAGATGTGCCCACCGTACGCCCTGTAGAAGCGAGTCCCGTTGATCACAACCGATTCAGTCCGGTCCCAACTGAAGCCCCCCAGCGCAAGGATGCCGGAGCAGAAGCTCGGATCCGGAGCGAATCCGCCATCGCAGTTATCGAATACTATTGTGTTCTCATCTCGCAGCTCGCAGGCGCCGGTCGTCCCCCCGTTGACCACTCGGATACTGCACCCGGGCAACACCGACCATGCATTCATAGCGGCATTGATGTCGTCCATCACCTCCGGGCTCGGCATTTCATTGGGATTGACTTTGAATACGACAGGCTGATTGGTGTCGGGTTCGAACCAGCGAGCCGGCTCCGAAGGACTCAAGAAGGTGTACTGAGGTTGAATGCCGTGTCGTTTGAGTATCCGGACGTACTCAGGCGGCTCTGCCTTAAGCGGCACATCATGATAGTACGTGTCTTCGAACTCACGCGCGCGGTCCGCATTCGCGCTCAGCCGCTCTTGAATCAGCGCTTCGTACGACGAGAGTTCCATTCGGTCCGTGATCGTACCGCGGCTCTGGTCGGCGCTCGCGGCCACGATGGTGTTGCCGTCCGGGGTCGCGCGCACGGCCATTCGCCGTCCGGTTTCGGGATCGTCAACGATCGAGAACTTCCCGAGAAACATCTGATAGACGTGGAAGCTTCCATCGGGCCATGTGACCAGATAAAGAATGACCTCCTCGTCGGGAGTGAACTGGGGAGTGCCAAAGACGACGCTGCCACGATCCCCGACGATTCCACCTTGCTCTTTGATAACGATTTTCCGTTCTGTCAGCTTGCCTTTGAGGACCTCGCGGATTTTCAAGCTTGTATAAGTGAAAATGCGATCTTGATCCACGGCGCTGCCAACCGAAAGGACCCTGGCCCTGACGATCAAGCGAGCCCCGATGATCATGCTGTCATCGCTTGGGGCGATTGCAGTAGATGCAAGCGCTCCGGGCGCAAAGGCCCCGAAGCAGGTGATTAGGACTAGAACACTAATTGCCGCACGAACAGAGAAGCGATGCATGCCGACTCCTATCAAGCATACCCACTGATTAAATAAGGAGTACGATCAGGGGGCTCTCAGCGGACGATCGCTGGGGCTCTTCGTCCACTTGTAGACTCATGAAGAAGTCTGCTGAAACTATGGGGCTAAACTGATTTGTTGCCTGACGACGAAGACCACGTTATCGGATGGAGCGGTGACTCCGTGATCTACGGCGCCTAGTCTAAATGCGATGGGCCAGTATGTCAAACAAAAGCTTAGGTAAGGGTTGGCAGCGTGTTGAAAGTGGAACTAAGCTCGAGAGTGACTGAACGGACGGGGCTACGAATTACACGAATTAAACGAATGATCACGAATAGTTCGTGTTGATTTGTGGAATTCGTGTAATTCGTGGCCCACCACCGGAAGCCTACGCCTTTGGCTTCCTTGCGAATATGTAAGCCCGGCGACTCTGGTATTCGACGTCGGGGTAGGGGTCCCTTTCAATTGTCTCTTCGACTTCGAAGCCCGCACTCTTCAGGTAAGCATCCATTTCGTCGGCTCCGAAAAAGAGAAAGTCGACCGATACTTCTTCTCCCCACCACTCATCTCGATGGATGGTTTCCTGACCCAGATGGAAGGTGAGTAACAACAATCCGCCCGGCCGCAAGACGCGTTTAAGTTCGCGTAATGCATCTATGATTTCCTCGCGTGGAATGTGAATAATTGAGTAAAAGGCTGCTATTCCGCCCCACGATTCAGGCTCATCCTCAAGGGTCAGCATGTTGCCCTGTCTGAAATCAATACCTGGATTCAAGTGCAGAGCTTGCTCCACCATAGCGGGAGAGAGGTCAATCCCGAAAACCTCAACACCCTGGCTCTGCAGATACCGGGCGACCTGTCCCGGGCCGCACCCCAGATCGCAGATCGGGCCCAGTCCATGAACACTCTTTGCAAGCCGATCCAGGAGCGCGCGATCAAGAGGCTTATGCTCCAGCTCATTGAAGAGCTGCTCGACGTAGTGTTTTGCCACGCGGTCGTAGCTGGCTTGTAGGATCGTGGTCTTTTCCGGTTCCATCGTCGTGGGAGGAATCAGGTCTGTCGAAGGGCTGGCAGATTACACATGCAGTAACGTTCGCGAAGGATGCAGCACGCTGGAAGCGTGCGTACCCAGGCTACCCAGGCTCAGAAGGCGGCCTGTCGACTCTCGTACTCTGCAATCTTATCCACGTGCTGGAGCGTCATTCCGATGTCGTCGAGCCCCTTCAGCAAGCACTCGCGCCGAAAGGGATCGATCTCAAAGCTCAATCGAAGGCCTGACTCGTCGCTGATCCACTGTCTCTCGAGATCCGCGTTCAGCTGGTACGACTCTTCACCTCGGACGCGTTGAAACAACTGCTCGACCTGCGCTTCAGGCAGAGTGATCGGAAGCATCCCGTTCTTGAAGCAATTGTTATAGAAGATGTCCGCAAAGGACGGTGCGATGATCACTCGAAAGCCATAGTCCAGAAGAGCCCAGGGTGCGTGCTCTCGCGAAGATCCACAGCCAAAGTTGGCTCGGCCAAGCAGGATCGTTGCACCCTTGAACCTCGCTTGATTGAGCTCGAAGTCGGGATTGGGGGACCCGTCGTCGAGAAATCGCCAATCGAAGAACAGGTATTGTCCGAAGCCGGTTCTCTCAATCCGCTTCAGGAACTGCTTGGGAATAATCTGATCGGTGTCTACGTTGACTCGATCAAGCGTGGCTACGAGACCTTTGTGTTTCGAAAATGAAAGCATAAGAATTTCGAATTGCGAATTTCGAATTGCGAATTTTCAGATTGCGGATTTGAACAGGTGCTCCCCAAATTCGCAATTCGAAATTCGCAATTCGAAATTCCCTCTCACTCCCAATCTCTCACGTCAACAAACCTTCCCGCTATTGCAGCAGCCGCCGCCATGGCCGGACTGACCAGGTGTGTCCGCCCTCCTTTGCCCTGCCGCCCCTCGAAATTCCTGTTTGAAGTCGAGGCACACCTCTCACCGGGCTTCAATATGTCGGGATTCATCCCGAGGCACATACTGCAACCGGACTCTCTCCAGTCGAATCCCGCGTCTTTGAAGACCTGATCGAGCCCTTCCTGCTCTGCCTGGCGCTTCACCTGCTGCGAGCCGGGCACTACCATCGCGTGGACCGACGACGAGACCTTTCGGCCCTTGATCGTCTGCGCTGCAAGCCGCAGGTCCTCGATCCGCGAGTTTGTGCAGGAGCCGATGAACACGCGGTCGATCTTTATTTCCTGAACCGGCACTCCCGCCTCGAGTCCCATATATTCGAGGGCCCTGTGGGCTGCCTTACGCTCGTTGTCATCTCCCAGCGACTCCGGATCGGGAATGACACCAGTTACGTCGGTCACCATTCCGGGATTTGTCCCCCAGCTCACTTGAGGCGCGAGCGATGAGACTTCCAATTGCAGCTCGCGATCGAACGACGCGTCGACGTCACTGGGCAGCGTCTTCCAGTAAGAGACCGCGCTTTCGAAGGCCTTTCCCTTTGGCGCAAACTCGCGGCCCTCAAGATAGGTGTAAGTCACTTCGTCGGGTGCGATCATGCCCGCGCGCGCGCCGGCCTCAATGGACATGTTACAGACCGTCATGCGTTCTTCCATTGAAAGACTGCGGATTGTCTCACCCGCGTACTCGATGACGTGTCCGCTCGCGCCGTCCGTCCCGATCGTTCGAATGATGAATAAGATGAGGTCCTTTGCTGTGACGCCGCCGGGTAGATCTCCCTCAACGCGAATACGAAATGTCTTTGCCCGCGATTGAATGAGGCATTGAGTCGCAAGGACGTGCTCGACTTCGCTGGTACCGATGCCGAAGGCCAGCGCTCCAAAGGCGCCGTGAGTCGAGGTATGGCTGTCGCCGCACACGATAGTCATGCCGGGTTTGGTGATGCCAAGCTCGGGGCCGATCACGTGCACGATGCCTTGATTGGGGCTGCCGAGACCATATAGTTCGATGCCAAATTCGCTGCAGTTGCGTGAAAGGGTGTCGATTTGATTTCTGGAGATCGGATCGGCAATTGGCAGGGACCGGTCGGTTGTTGGTATGTTGTGATCCGCAGTCGCGTAGCTCAAGTCTGGGCGGCGAACCTTACGTCCGGCCAGTCGCAACCCTTCGAACGCCTGCGGAGAAGTAACTTCGTGAACGAGGTGGCAGTCTATATAGAGGATGGCGGGTTTGGCCGGCTCCTGAAGAACGACGTGACGCTCCCATATTTTTTCGAATAAGGTTTGTGCCATTTAAGTTTCGCGTTTTACGTTTCGCGTTTTGGGTTTTCGCGCGCGATCGTTACTCCACTACGACGCCTTTCCAAAAGGCGACGTAGTCCTTAATGTTCTTAGCTGCTTCTTTGGGAGTGGGATAATACCAGGCCGCGTCTTTGTTCGTCTGGCCGTCAACTTCCACAGTGTAATAGCTCGCTTCTCCCTTCCACGGGCAGGTAGTATGAGTATCGCTCGGCTTGAAGTGCTGCTTGTTGATCGAGTCGGGCGGAAAGTAATGATTACGTTCTACTACCTCGGTCTTGTCGCTCTCAGCCAGGACTGCTCCATTCCATACGGCTTTCATATTCCCCCCCTTTGATGATTGCACTAGCATAGTATGCGAGAAGAAATGCGAAATGCGAAGTGCGAAATGCGAAATACCCAATTCGCAGTTCGCAAATGGACTTCACATAAGCACTTCGCACTTCTCAATTTCGCATTTCGCATTTCGAAATTCGCATCTCCTATTCCGGCTTGTAGAGCACGAAGGGCGGCTTCTCACTCACCCACACCGGTTTCAGCCACGGAGGAGCGGTTGCCGGGTTCTTCAAAGACGACAGTTGGGGACGGGCCGCCTGCTCTCTGATCCCAAACGCGATGTAATCGACCTGATTCTCCTGGAGCCAGACCTTGAGCCCCTCCAGCGACTCCACCTGCGGGAAGTATACCCATTGGCCATTGCATATCGCCGGAAGGTGGGGCTTGCGCGCGACTATGCGGGCGCCACTCACATTCTCGCTCTTCAGGTAGTCACACGCTGCGATGATCTCAGTAGGGTGCGTGCCCAGGAAGCGGGTTAGTTCTCTCCTGGATTTCATAAACGCCACCGACCACATTACCGCAAACAATATCAGAGGAAGCGCGACGAAGGCTCGGTGTCTGGCCCATCCTCGCTCCCTGACGATCCGAAGAACGCGGGCGCACGCATAAGCCGCCAGACCCGAGTACATAACTCCAACATAGAAGTAGTAGCGATCCTCCCAGTGAGTCAGCGCAAGAAGCAAGACGCAAAATGCAATTGAGATGAGCACCAGTGTCACGGATTTGGATCGCCGCTCGACTAAAGCAAGCGCGAATCCAGCCAACGCAAGCCACCCGACCCATTGACTCACGAGGTTCAATGTGATGGTCTTGCCCAGACAGTCGGAGAGATTCTCGGGATAGTGCTTCAGCATCCGAGCCGGATCATGCCTGAACACGTCGCCGAACGAGTGGAACGTCTCCGCAAGCCGCCGGGTGCTGTCCTGGAACACACTCTCATTCGCGAGATCCGGGTAAAACTCGGTCGCGATGTTCAAGTAGTTCGTGTTGTAGAAGGGCGAGCCATTATGTTTGTAATTGGCGTACAACCACGGCGCTACGGTAACTAAGAAGACGGCAATGAAAACAGCCGCAAGCCCAAACCTGGCTCGCCAGCTTCTCTCGAATACGTTCAACAGCACGATCCCAAACAAGCAGGTTACGAACAGAAAAACACCGTTGTAGCGTGTCAGATATGTGATTCCGACAAGCAGCGCTGTCAATGGGACGCGCCATTTCGCCGCCAGGCGATCGGTTGTAAAGACCGCCAGCGATGCCAGGCAGGGCACCAGGAAGAAGATGTCTGTCGTGGGGTTAATCGCAAAGACCGGGAGTTGGGTTACGACCAGAACGCTCAGTTGAGCCCCGACCCCTGGCCAGTAACCAAACAGTCGCGAAAAGAGAATAAAACTGAGGAACCCGACCATGGCGGCGCTTATCACGGAGAGCCACTTGCCGGCGCCGAACAGGTCTCCCCCTGTCAACTTCGAAACAAGAGCGAGCACGGCTGGATAGCCCGGCCCCTGGTAAGGATTCTCGGGAAACTGCCAGGATCCGATCCGCTCGGCATCCGGACCGTAGAATTGATAGAAGTCTGTTTCGGTGGTGTAGGTGCCGTAAGGATGCTGACGCGCGTAGTACGAAAACACCAGCAGAGAGGCCAGACAGATGAGCGCCGGGAGAAGCCACCGCTTGCGGGTTGTTAGTACTTCCGGTTCAGATGAAGACTGGGATGGGGGCCCCATCTCGGGTTCGTCTATCATAGCAGGCGCCGCTTCACAACGGGATAAAAGTGGGTCACAAGGTTACGGCAAGGTCGGTTCTCATTAACATCTCGATTCATCGAGGTGTGTGGCGGGGGCGCCTGGTGCCGTTAATCTGTTTCAACTGTCTTCGGATTCCGCAAGAGGAAACCGTTGAAACGGTTCGGGGGATCCGCCCAGTCGAAGCCACCTCACTGAAGTGAGGTGTTAATGAGATGGGTGCTCGTCGAGACACGTGGAGCGAAGGAGTCAAGAGCATAACCTCGCGTGCTAGTCCGACTTTCAATCATACCTCCCGAATACGATTCATTTCGCCGCTGCGCACTCACACGCTTCCCTTCTTCATCTGAGATGCGAGGTACTCGGCCGCGCGCCAGGCCAACGCCATGATCGTCGCAGTTGGGTTCTTGTGCGAACCGGATGTGAATGCCGCGCCGTCTGTAACGAAGAGATTCTTCACGTCCCAGGCCTGATTGAAACCATTCAGAACCGACGTCTTCGAATCCGCGCCCATGTGCGCCGTCCCCATCTCATGAATCGACGCCCCCGGCGTATCCTCAGCCTCAGGCAGCCTCACATCGACGGCGCCGGCCGCCTTGAAGATCTCCTCGTAGGTCCGGCGTATCCGTTTGAACATCCTGTGGTCCTGATCGTCGAATGGGTGGTTGATCTTCAAGACCGGCATTCCCCACTTGTCGACCACTTTTCCGTCAAGCTCGACAAACTTGTCGGGTCTCGGCAGTTGCTCGCCGTGCGCGGACAAGCGCACTCGCGTGCCATACCAGCGGCGAACTTCGCGTTTGAAGTCCTTGCCGAATCCCGAAATGTTCTTCGGATTCTTATCCGGGCGCTGGCCGAGACGCGCCGACGGCTCGATGTGAAAGCCGCGCACGAAGTCGAAGTCGTTCTTTGGCCTGTCGTATCCGAACCACGGAATGATTATGTGCGAGCCGCCTATTCCGTCACCCGCGTACGGCTCAACGAAACTCAGGGCGGGAAGATATGCTTCCCCTCTCGCGTCGAGGTGCTCGATGAAGTTCTGTCCTACCAGTCCGCTGGAATTCGCGATGCCGTTCGGGAACAGGGATGACTTCGACAGCAACATCAGCCGTGTAGTCTCCAGCGTGCCGCATGCAGCTACGACAACACGCGCCCTGACCTGGCGTGTTGCCCCGGTCGTTTTGTCGATATAGCTGACGCCCGACGCGAGGCCTCGCTTGTCCACATCGATCGAGCGAGCCATCGCGTTGGTGATGATCCTGAAAGTCCTCGGATATTTCTTGAGCAACGGAACGACGACGCGAAACTGAGTATTGAAGAAGGAATGGGTCTCGCAGCCATTGTCACACCCGGCGCAGTAATGACACTCTTTGTACCCGTTGTAGGGCTTTGTGAGCATGGCCCGCCGCACAGGCATAGCCCGGATGCCGATCTTCTCGCAGGCGCGCTTGATCAGGTAGTCGGCGCACTTGAGCCTGACCGGCGGCAAGAGCGTATCGCTATCAGGAAGGTCGGGATGATTCTCTTTGGTCCCGCACACACCGATGAAGGTTTCGAGTTTGTCGTAGTATGGCGCGACGTCGGCGTAGGAGATGGGCCAGTCCTTGCCCATTCCATCGTGGGACCGGCCTTTGAAGTCGACCTCGTTAAAGCGATTGATGAATCGGCCCCAGAACATAGTGCGGCCGCCCACGTTGCGCGTACGAAACCACTGGTAGGGCAGTTTTTCGGGGGTCGTATAAGGCTCGTCCTTGTTCTCGATGAATGAGAAGCGATCCCTGAGGATGCTCGCCTTCGACGGGCCGCCGCGCGTTCCGCGGAAGGGATCTTCATAGGGGAAGGGTTCGTGATATGGGAAGTCATTCACGTAGTCGCGCATCGCGCCCGCTTCGAGCATTACGACGTTGAGTCCGGCTTCGACCAGGACCTTGGCAGTGATGCCACCCGCCGCGCCCGAACCTATGATCAGCACGTCGTAGAGATTGCGCCTCGCCTGGGTGAACATTTTGATACCCCTCCGTTCGACTATTGACGTTGCTCGTTGCTCGTTGCTCGTTGCTCGTTATCGCTAAATTGAGGGTACTCATTCCAGAGCAGCCTGACAACATCAAAGCAGAGCGAGCAACGAGCAACGAGAAACGAGAAACGATTCTTCCTCACTCGAATACTTCGGGATCGAGCTTGTCGAAGAAGACCTCATGCAGGCGAGCGATCACTTTTTCGATCTCTCGCTCGACTACAACGAAGTTCATCGCAATCGACGACGAGCCATGCAGGATGAGTTCAAGCTCCGTCTCTCCGAGTGCGCTGAATACCCGGCCGGCAAGACCACGGTCGCTTCTCATCTCTTGCCCCACGAGCGATACAATAGCCATTCCCGACTCTGTGGCGACGCGCCCGAAACTGGAGATCTCGTAGATCAGATCTCGTTCAACAGCCGGCTTGATTGCGGCCACGTCGAGAGCCGCAACTATGCTGAGTGCCGAGGAAGCCGTGATCAGCGGCTGGATGCCCCGCCGTCGCATCGCATCGACTACCGACCTCAGGAAATCGTCGGGGGTGACTGACCGCGAGCCGTCTTGCACCGGCTCAGCGGTGGCTTTGAGAATGGTAATCGGCCGCTTATACGCGATCGACTTGATCAGATTTGTGCTGCGCGGCGCGCTCGCGGTTATTTCGGTACCTGCGGCCCCGGGTTGCTTCGAGTTGTAGATGTGAATCGGTATGTTCTTTCGCGTGGCGGGGTAGATAGCCTTGGGGTGAAGCACCTTGGCGCCGAAGTAGGTCAACTCTCCGGCTTCGGCAAAGGTGCAGCTCTTAACCGTGCGCGCGCCGGCGAAGACCCGCGGGTCGGCAGTCATCAAGCCCGATACATCCTTCCATATCTGGATGTCGTCGACATCGAGGGCCGCGCCGACGATCGTGGCCGTGTAGTCAGACCCTTCGAATCCAAGAGTGGTCGTGGCGCCATCGCGAGTCGAGCCGATGAAACCCTGGATCACGGGCACCGATCCGCGTTCGATCTCCGGCCCTATCGAGTCTTTGATTTTTTGGTTGGTCACGTCGAAGACGGGCGATGCCCCGCCATAGCGGTCATCGGTCTTGATGAACTCTCGTGAGTCAAGCAGGACCGACGGGATGTACCGATCGGCAAGCGCGCCGGCGACTACGGCCGATGATAGCAGCTCGCCATAAGCCAGGATCTTATCGAGCCCTCGCGGCGGCACTTCGCCGAGGATCGCCAGCCCCTGGAGAAGTTTCTTCAACTCGTCGAAGTACTCTTCGATGCGAGTGAAGACCTCGCGTCCTGCCGTGCTGGTTGCCAGTTCGCGCGCTTCGGCTTCATGAGCGGTCTTGAGTTCCCGGAGTATGTCGAGTGAGGTGGCGGTGTCGCCGGCGGCGGAGGCCTCCGCGGCCCCGACCAACCCGCGAGTGGTTTTGCCCATCGCCGACACTACAACCACAGGCCGCAGCGAGAGGCGCGCCCTGATAATCTCGACCACTCGCTCAACCGAAGCAGCATCCTCTACCGAGGTGCCGCCAAACTTCATGACAATCATCGTTTTGCGTTTTACGTTTTACGTTTTAGGTTCATCGTTTTGCGTTTGGCGGTATCGCTTGTGCGGGCGTTAACCGCGGACCAGCTTCCAGGCCTGAACGCGAAACGTAAGACGTAAAACGTAAAACGTTTCTTTTCAGTCGAAGTATTTCTGGGCCTTCATTATCTCGGCGTTGAGAATCGCCACACCTGCCGCGCCTCGCACGGTGTTGTGTGACAGCACCACGAACCGGATGTCGAAGACGGGGCACTCCCGTATTCGGCCGACCACCGCACTCATGGCGTCTCCCGCATCACGATCGAAACGAGGTTGAGGCCGGTCCCGTTCAGTGGTCACAATGACGGGTCGCTCAGGAGCACTTGGAAGCCTCAACTCCTGCGGCAGCGATCTGAATGAAGAGAGCACGCGGGCGACGTCATCCGGTGCGGCTTTTTTCTCCAGCTCAACTGACACACATGCCATATGGCCGTCTTCGACGAAGACCCTGTTGGTGTGCGCGCTGATGCGGAAGTCGGCGAAACGAATGCCGTCACCGTCGAGCCTGCCCATGATCTTACGCGGTTCAGTCTCGACCTTCTCTTCTTCACCGCCGCCGATGTAGGGCACGACGTTCCCGAGCATGTCGATGGCTGAAGGGCCTGGATAACCGGCGCCGGACAGCGCCTGCATCGTCGTTACGATCAGGCGCTTCACTCCAAAAGCGCGGTCGATGGGAGCAAGCGGCATCACCAGCCCGATGGTCGAGCAATTCGGATTCGTGACTATGGCTCCCGACCAGCCTCGCCGCGTTCGTTGAGTGCGAATCAGTTCCAGGTGCTCGGGATTGACCTCGGCTATGAGCAGCGGCACGTCGTCGTCCATGCGGTGATTTCTGGAATTGCTGAGCACGAAGTATCCCGCTCGCGCGAAGTCCTCTTCGATTTCGCCGGCGACGGATGAATCGAGTCCGGAAAAGACGATGCGGCAATCGAGCGTTGGGTCGCAGGATTTGACAAGTCTGTCTTTGAGATGCTCGGGGATGGGCGTGTACTGTCGCCAGGCCGTGGCTTCAGAGTATTTCTTTCCCGCCGAGCGATCCGAAGCTGCGAGCTCGGTGAGCTCGAACCAGGGATGATTTTCGAGCAGCTTGACGAACTTTTGCCCGACCGCGCCTGTCGCGCCGAGCACTCCTACAGGAATCTTGTTTGGCATAAGCGTTTTACGTTTCGTGTTTTACGTTTTACGTTCTCATAGAATTCCACTCGGTCCGATTAACTATAAACTATCAACGCAAAACGACAAACGCTAAACGTAAAACGCTAAACGTTCTTTTTCAGCCTCACTACCATGTCTACATAAGCAGCCACGGCGCGTGCCAACTCGGCCTTCGGCATCTTCTCATTAGGGGTGTGTGCGTCGAGGATTGAGCCGGGGCCGAACAGCAGAGGCTTGCCCCAGTTGGTCAACATCGGGATGTCGGTCGTGAATGCAACCACCGCGGTCTCGAAACCCTCCAGTCGCTCCATGAACACAGGCTCGCAAGAGAACGTGTACTCGATGCGAGCGCGTCCTGCCACCGCGTCCTCAATGATGCGCTTGAGCACGGCAGTGTTGCTCACGACCCGGACCAGCAGTTCTGCTTCGGCTGACGGCGGAATGACGTTGGCGGCGACTCCGCCGTGGATCGTTCCGATGTTCATCGTGGATGCGCCGAGCGTCGGGTCTTCGGGGAGCTCGGCCCTGCGCAGGTCTTCGAGCACATCGAGCAGCTTCTCGATCGCCGACTCGCCCATCTCAGGATAAGCCGAGTGCGCGGCCCGTCCCTCCGCTTTGACCAGCGCTTTGAGGGAGCCTTTTGATCCGAGCGCCATTTTGAACTCGGTTGGCTCGCCATTGATCAGATATCGCGAACGATTCGGGATACTGTTAGCCACGCGAGCGCCCCGGCTTCCCGCCTCCTCGCCCACAACGAAGAGCAAGCCAAAGTCCGTCACTTTGGATTCGATCAACGACTCCGCCGCTTTGACCATAGCGGCAATGATGCCCTTTGTGTCACACGCGCCGCGCCCGTAGAGGTTTTCGTCATCCTCTCGAAACTCGACGTATGGTGGGACGGTGTCGGTGTGGGTTGAGAGCACAACCTGAGGGTCTCCGTGGCGCGCATAAACATTTGGCCGGCCGGGCTCAACTTCCTGGAGCTCGACGTCGAAGCCCGCCGTGGTCAAGTAGGCCGCCAGAAAGTCGGCCACCGGCTTCTCGGCGCCGCTGATGGACGGGATGGAGATGAGCTGCTTTGTCAGTTCGAAGACGTCCATATTTCGATTTTGGATTTTGGATTTTGGATTTTGGATTCAAGAACATCCTTAATTCGAGTGTGAATTTGCAACGTTGGAGTGACCGAAGGTCTTCAATCCAAAATCTAAAATCCAAAATCGAAATAATCCAAAATTGGCTTCACGCGCTTCGGATCTGCTCTACTTTCGCCTTGTAGGGTTCGTAGCACATGCGGCAGCGAGCCTCGTACGAGCCGTCTCCGATTTCGATCTGCGAGTCGCCTCCTGAGACGCGCTGGGTGTAGTGCGCGGGTCCGCCGCAGCGAACACAAACGGCATGCATCTTGGAGACGTATTCGGCCACGGCGAGAAGACGAGGCATAGGCCCGAACGGGCGGCGAAGATAATCCTGGTCGAGGCCGGCTACGATCACTCTCACGCCCGCGTCCGCGAGTTCCATGCTCACGTCGACAATGTAGTCGTCGAAGAACTGGACCTCATCGATACCTACGACTCGCACGCCTATGACGACGCTCGAACGCAGTTCGGCGGCGTCGTTGCTGACCAGGGCATCGATGCCGCGATTGTCGCGAGTGACGATCCGCTCACCATCGAAGCGATTATCGACAGCCGGTTTGAATAACTGAACGCGCTGGCGGGCAATCTCGGCCCGGCGGACGCGCCGAATCAATTCTTCGCTCTTGCCGCTGAACATACCGCCGGTGATTACTTCTATCCAACCACCGCGGGGGCTTAGGCCGTCCATGAATTAGTCCTCATTCGGGAAGAAGGGGAGAATGGAGGAGTGGGAGAGTGGGGGAATGGGAGAGTGGGAGACGGGGAGTTCGCATTCTCCCAATCTCGTAGTCTCCCACTCCCCCACTCTCCCATTCTTCCGCTCTCCCATTCCCCCACTCTCCCATTCTTAGTTCAGCGTGCTCTGAAGCTTTCTGAAGGCTCGAACCGCCAGCCCATATTGTGGATTCAGATCGACCGCGGCCTTGTACTCGCGCATCGCGTGCATTGGCCTTCTGAGCCTTTCGTAGACCCGGCCGAGATTGAAGTGGGGATAGAAGTATGCTTCATATCGGCTGGCGGTCTTTGCGCGCTCGAGCCAGTCAATCGCCCCGTAATACTCGCCCTTCTCAATCAAGTAGGCGCCGATGTCGTTATACGGGTTGCCGAAGTCAGGGTCAACCTCGATCGCCTGATGACACTGGTCAATCGCCTGGTCGGTCAATCCCATGAAGCTGTAGGTCCATCCGAGGAATGTGTGCGCCTCGGCAGTGGGGTAGGCGTCAAGCGATTGCTTGTAGAGGTCAGCCGCTTCATCAAGCTCGCCTCGCATCTGGGCCTCGTAGGCTTCTTTAAAATAGCGGAGCGCCTCTCGCTTATGGTCCGCCTGTTCATCCGTTAACAGCTCCTGGCAGCCAAACGGCATGTCGCCGATCCCCGTGTCCAGAACCACCAGCCGTACGTTGCTGTCGGCGCTCTTCGTTTCGTCCTTCTCAGTCATACTTCACTCTCCCATCACCCACCTAACCAATCTTA
>DASYSA010000052.1:0-10591 GCA_036003885.1 Blastocatellia bacterium
TCTCCGACACAAAACAGCGCAGTCCAGTCCCATCATCATCATCATCAGTAGTTGTCTTATATAAAGTATTAGAGTCGGGGGAACTATCTTCAATTTCAAGATTTACACCCACTCTACCCCCTCTAGTTTCTAGACCCTCTAGACCCTCTAGTTTCTGAGAGGAGATAGCGGGTCTAGAGTCTCTAGAGGGTCTAGACCCTGTGGTTGGTATGATCTCGTCGGGGATATAGATGGTGTACTCGTTTCCACCATGGACGCCGCGCATTTCAGTGGTCTCTACCAGTCCGATAGTACGGAGCCGATTCAGATTTGATCTCAGTGTTACTTCAGTGTTGATGTCGGCCCCTCTCATTAATTCGCGCTTGGTCAATCGAACGCTCATCCTAGGAATCACCGCACCACGGGTTTTGGAGTAGAGATAGTCGTAGAGTTGCTTAGCTTTTCCGGCGAAGAGCCCCCCAGGCACCGCTTCGCGCGAGATCGAATTGGCGACGCGCATGAAGTCTCGACTGGGCGCAATGCTGGTACGTTGAAGTCCCTGAACCTCACCCCCTATAGAGGGTCTAGACTCTGTAGAGGGTATAGAGGCACTAGAGGGTCTAGAGGGTCTATATGGTGTTTGGGTATTGTCTTCTAAAATATTGATATCGTTGTACAAATCTGACAGCTCGCTGTCTTCGATAGACTCTCTAGAGGGTCTAGAGGGTGTAGTGGGTCTAGAGGGTCTAGTAGCGCCCTCGGCCTCGTCCAATATTTGCCGCATTGGAGACACTGGTCGAGAGATCTGAAATGTAGATGGGATCACGGTGCGTCGGTTCTTTGGTCCTGGACTGCGGCGATCCGGAATCTCTTCCTTGGTTTTGGCCATCCTATCTCACCCCTCTCAGATGGGTCTGTTTGGTTGCGGGCAGCTCCAAACGTTGTAGGATCTCGCCCACTAGTTCATCGAATTGTTGGATTGCCCTGGTTACACCGGGAGTAACCGGGGTCACCTGGTAGATTGGCAGATGATAGGCGGGTGCCTCGGCTAGCTTGGTGTTGACCGTAATGATCGTGGCGAACAGCTTAGGTCCGAGCGTATGGTCGGCTTCGACTTTAGCGCGAGCCTCGCGGGAAAGCAGGGTGTTGTTGAACTGTGTTACCAGGGAACCCAGGATGGACAACTTCCCTCGGGCGATCAATTCCTCGAGTGAGAGCAGCAGATCACCAACACCTTCGAGTGGCAGATACTGGGCCGCGACCGGAATTATTACGCGGTTTGCGGCCTTCAAGGCTGCAGTGAATAGCAACCCCAGATTTGGAGGCGTATCCACGATGACACAGTCGTATGAGGGCGTAACTGCTTGAACCGCCTCGACTAAGCGATCGATAACAGTTGCCGGCTCACGGTCGAACTGAGCCAGTCCCAGACTCGATGGGATGAGATCGAGGTTCGGCTGTGCTGTCTCGTAGATAGCCGATTCAATCGGCTCAAAGGGGAGTCGTACCGGGCGATTGGGCGTTGAGTAATCCCACCTCGGACACACTACCTCGGTGAGCGTATGCTGCAGTTGCTCCCGATCGTAAACACTGGTCGAGGCATTTGCCTGAGGATCGCAGTCAACCAGGCAGACGGAATAGCCGGCAACCGCAATGCCTGCAGCCAGGTTGACCGCAGTGGTGGTCTTGCCCACGCCTCCTTTCTGATTCGCAACTGCAATGATGTTCATAGGTCTCCCATTTCGGTGGCCATATATCACGGCAGGGAAGGGAAGGGCACACGCCGATCAGAGATGTTTACTACGCCCCTTCCGAGGACGTCCGCGCTTGGGTTTCCAATCCTGGAATTGTTCAAGCGAGTTTTGAGGAATCACCCAAACGGGCCCGCGCAGGGTCTCTTCTTTTGCCACACCTGGGATGACTCCGGTCTGGGCCCAACGGACGACTGTCGGGTAAGGCAGACCTGTCGCGGCCGCAAATTGAAGAGTAGTTATCACCTTCATCTTTTGTTTGCGCATATAGAGGAGACCCCTTAAAACTCTCCCGGGCAATCATAGAGAAGCTCGTCGAAGAAAGCAAATAAAAGTGATAGCGGCCTACCGATTTAGCTGAGCCTATACGACCACATACAGGGTCGAGGGCCCGAATCGAGCAGCATGATATACTTCGAACCTTAGTTATCAACCACGATGCCTCGAACCAGCACAATCGCTAAGGTCGGTAAGCGCAAAGTCGAGTTGTCAAACCTGAACAAGGTTCTGTTCCCAACCGATCACATAATCAAGGCAGAGCTGATTGAGTATTACTTGAGGATCGCTCCTACCATCCTTCAACACATCAAGGAGCGCCCACTGTCGTTTGTCCGATATCCTGATGGCATTGACCATCAACCCTTCTTCCAAAAGAACCGCCAGGACTGGGCGCCCGATTGGGTCCAGCATATCTCACTGGGTGACACGGACAAGATCGACTATGTGCTTGCGACCGAAGAGGCCGCACTCGTGTGGCTTGCGAACCTGGCATGCATCGAAGTCCATCAGATGCATTCGAGAGCCCCACACTTCGACAAGCCTGACTACATCGTATTCGACATAGACCCGCCGGAAAATTACCCTTTCGAGAACGTGGTGGAGATGGCTTACGAACTCAAGCAGGATGTTGAGAAGCTCGGGTACCACACATTCGTCAAGACCACCGGCGGCAAGGGCGTTCATATAGTCGCGCCGATTGAACCTCGATGGGAGTTCAAGGTCGCCCGTGAAGCAACGCTAGAGATCGCGAAGGCCTTTGTAGAAAAGAACAGCAAGACCGCCACCCTACACATCAAAAAGGATATGCGCAAAAACAGGGTGCTCATCGACATCTATCGAAACAGCACATATCAAACGATAGTATCGCCCTATAGCGTTCGCGGCAGACCAAAAGCACCAGTCTCAATGCCGCTGCGATGGGATGAACTGGCAGGCATAACGGATCCTTCAGTATTCAATATTCACACGGCCGCAGAGCGTCTCCTGCAGGAAGGGGATGCATGGGAGACCATAGGTGCGTATGCAACCGTACTGCATACGGACCGCGAGTCGAAAGCAAAGACGCTGAACAAGAAGGACGAATGGAAAGGAGCGCATGCGCCGGACGACCTCGTGCTGTATGCAAGCAAGCGCCGGTTTGGCCGGACCCCCGAGCCTCCTCCGGAAATATCGATTGGTGAGGGAAATGCCTACGTGCTTCACCGCCACCATGCATCGCGGCTTCATTACGACTTGCGGATCGAGCGAGACGGAACCCTGAAGTCCTACGCGGTGCCCAAAGGCCTTCCGCCCCGCCCGGGCATCAAGCGCATGGCCGTCAATACCGAAGACCACCCGCTTGAATACATAAACTTCGAGGGCACCATTCCCAAAGGCGAGTACGGCGGCGGCGATATGTGGATCTATTCGCGCGGCAAGTATGAAATCACAAAGGAGAAGAAGGACGGATTTTACATCCGGCTGCAGAGTCGCGAGATCAACGCCGAGTACCGAATGATTCATACGAGGAACAGGGACTGGCTGGTCGAACGGCTGGACAATCCCCAGGTGGACTGGCTTACGAGTCCAGTCGAACCCATGCTCGCGCAGAGTCGTGACAAGCCCTTCGATTCTCCCGATCATATGTATGAAGTCAAGTGGGATGGTATTCGTGCGTTCGTGTCGCTGGACGAAGGGAGAATCTCGATCCGCAGCCGCAGTCAGCGCGACATTACAAACGCGTTTCCTGAATTGTTGATTCCCGAGGAGGCATTTCGCGCAACCTCCGCCCTGTTCGACACCGAAATAGTCTGCTTGAACGAGAAGGGCCAGCCGCTCTTCGAGCAGGTCGTCAACCGGCTGCAGCAGAGACATGAAGCGGCCATCGCAAGGGCACGTGCGCGCCACCCTGCGGTCTGTTACGTGTTCGACTTGCTATATCTTGACGGGCGGCCCATCGTGAACGAACCATTGGTCAGGCGCCGCGCCTGGATGATCGACTCTCTGAAGAGGAACTCAGTTTACCGGGCAAGCGAGGCCGTCGACGAAGGCACCCACCTTTACGAAGCGGCAGCAGCAGCAGGCCTGGAAGGTATAATGGCGAAGGAGCGGAACAGTCCGTATATGCCCGGCAAGCGGACGTCTTATTGGATTAAGATCAAGACTCGCCAAACGGTCGATTGCATTATCATCGGCTATACGAAAGGGAAGGGCGAGCGCGGAAGCACCTTCGGTGCGCTGCAACTGGGGCGATATCAGGGCGAGAGACTTGAGTACGCTGGCAAGGTCGGGGGCGGGTTCGATGAGCGGAGCGCGAAGACAATCCTCGGCTACTTGCAGAAACTAAAGGAGACGCAGCGCCTCATAAAGCAGAAGCCGCTTGATGATGCACAGACAGTATGGGTCGAACCCAAGCTGGTTTGTGAGGTCCAATATGCCTCAAAGGCATCCACCGGGCTCTTGCGCGAACCGGTGTTCATTCGAATGCGGCCGGATATCCTGCCGGAGGACTGTCAGGAGGAGAGCCCTCCGGCAACCTGAGTTCAGTCGTCTCTTGCGTTAAATACCCTCACGTAGGCTGGTCAGGTCATGTCAGGGTGCTGGAAGTGGTTTCGTGCTCACCAAGCAGGCAGCTTTTCCTTGGTTAACCATCTCTCCCCTATGGTTGAAATGGATCGTGACCACTTCCATGTGTCACATTTTGCTGCCGAGCGTCGACGGTGAACAACGTGGACTTGGTCTCCCCCAATGTCAACCCAGCGTACCGAAAAATACGTTAGTGAACTCACGAACCAGACGACTCAGTCAGGAAACCAGCCGCAGATTTGATAAAGCCGGGATGCGATTCTCGGGGAAGTCACGGAGACCGAGCCGCTATATGCTCAAAACACAGAATTTACTGCTTGACTGGCATAAACAGACTTAAATATAATACCGCCCAGCCCCACAAGGAGACTTCCACCATGCGCCCAATTTGGAAAGGTCACATCCGCTTCCTGCTCGTCGCTATTCCGGTCCGTGTCTATAACGCACTCGAGACATCGGAGAAGGTGCATTTGAATCAACTGCACAAGGAGGACTACGGTCCTATCGGATACGACAAGCGGTGCAAGAAGTGCAAGCAGATCGTCTCCAACGAAGAGATCATCAAAGGCTACCAGTATGCCCCGGACCAGTACGCGATCCTCGAGCCGGACGACATTGCCAAAGTCAAACTGAAGACCACGAAGGTCATCGACATTGTCGGGTTCATCGACAGAGCCGAGATCTCGCCGATGTTGTATGACTCACCCTACTTCGCGGGACCCGACGGCGAGGTTGGAGTCAAGACCTATTCGCTGTTAAGCGAAGTGCTCAAGGAGTCTGGAAAGATCGGGCTGGGGAAAGTCGTGTTGCGCGATCGCGAAGACTTCGTCGCGCTGGCGCCTCAGGACGGCGGACTGGTTCTTTACAAGCTGCGTTATCCGAAAGAGCTGAGGAACATTGATGAAGTCCCCCAGATTGGAAAGGAGGCGGAGCTCGACCCGAACGAGTTGAAGCTCGCCCGCACGCTCGTAGATCAGATGGTGACCTCCATTTCAGAGATTGACATGAAGGATCGTTACAATGAAGCTCTGAAGGAGATCATTGAAGCCAAGATCGCCGGCAAGGAAGTAACGGAGTTCATCGAAGAAGAACAGCCCGTTGTCGACATAATGACCGCCCTCAAGGAAAGCATAAAGCAGGCACAGCGCAAGCCGATGGTGAAGGCGACCGGCAAAGCCAAGACCGAGGCCGAAGCCGAGGAAACCAAGCCGAAGAAGGCAGGCAAGCGCAAAGCATCTTAGAGCTGCGAGCCTGATCCATGTCCAAGAAAGAGAATAAGGTCCTACGGTTTCCGTCTGCGCCGTTGAAGGCAGACTACCAACGCGTTCAATCAACCTATACCGTGCGCGAGATCAAGCAGCTGTTTGGCTTAAGCGAACGGTTGATCCGGCGCTGGACTGAGCAGGGTGTCGTGCAAACCGCGGCGTCCTCTGAAGCCGGCGAGCCGGTCTACGACTTTCAGGCGCTCACTCAGTTTCGACGCGTCCGAGAGCTGCGCAGCCGGGGATTGACACTTAAGCAGGTCGAAGCCGAGATCCAGGGTCAGATGAACCTGTTCAAGGCTACGGCCGGTCAGGTCACGCGACTGCTCACGCCATTTGAAGAGGCGCTGATTCTACACGAGCGCGGCGAACCGAAGGCGGCCGAGTGCTACAAAGAAGCCATCAGGGAAGGCGACAACGTCGCCGACGCTTACTGCAATCTCGGAATTATCGAGTTGGAGCAAGGCAACATGGCCAAAGCGCTCGACTGCTTCAGCCTCTCGCTGAAGAACGAGCCGCGCCATGTAGAGGCCCACTACGATCTGGCCAATCTCTACTTCGACGCCGGCGATTTGAAGTTGGCTCGGCTGCACTACGAAAGCGCCGCCGAGCTCGAGCCGTCGTTCTCCCCGCTCCATTACAACCTGGCGCTCGTGTACTATCAGCTCGACGATCTGGATCGGGCATGCGGCTCGCTCCACCGTTACAAGGAGCTCGCGCCAGAGGACGAAGATATGCAAGCCATAGATGAACTGCTGAAATGGCTCGAGCAGGCTTGCAATCTCGGCAATCCCGGCGTGTCCTCAATTCAAAAGAAGAATTCGTCCGGGCACTGAAGAGGGAGAAATGGCCGGCAAGTTCACATCGCGCACCGCATGGCGAGAGAAACTCGAGCGGGAAGACCACTCAAAGATAGTTCAAATCCCGCCGAGGATGGCCAAGAGATTCGGCGGCGGCACGATGTTGATACCCAGGCCGCTCGATGTTGATGCGCTGATACGCAAAACAGGAAAAGGCTCGCTCATCACCACGTCTCAAATCCGAGCGCGGCTCGCGGGGGACAACAAGGCGGATGTCACTTGCCCACTGACTACCGGGATATTCATTCGAATTGCGGCAGAAGCGGCCGAAGAAGACCTGCGAAACGGAAAGAAGCGAATCACTCCTTACTGGCGTGTAGTCAGAGACGATGGGAGCCTCATGGAGAAGTTTCCCGGCGGAGTGAAGGCACAGGCTCAGCGACTGGAAGATGAGGGCCACATGGTAGAACCGGGCAAAGGAAAGAAGCCACCGAAAGTGAGGGAGGTTGAGAAGTCCCTGGTCAGACTAGCGACGAAGAGCGGGAAGCGCTGATCTTCAAGCCGATCTGCTGAGGTACGATCGCAACTCCGGTGGTATGCTCCGGCGCACTAAAGCATTCTTCGCCTGCCACTCAGAAGATGGATCCATCTCGACAAGGAAGCGCGTCTCTCCGGTTTCCAGAATCGCGATCGGTACGCCGTCGCGGTAAAGGATCCGGTTGGCTGCAAATGACGCGAGTCGCCCCCCTGGCGTAATAATGCCGATCAGGTTAAGCGGATCGGCAGCGCTTACGGAGACCAACACATTGTCGGCAGGGTTGCGGCGTATCGAGCGCAGCATACTGACCGCTTCAGGCAGCGCGAACTGCTCTCCCGAGAAACCCGCAACGAATCGCCCGCCTCTAATCTCCCCGCGCGCTTCCAGGCGATGAAAGACCCTCAGCAACTCACGCCAGGGCGGAAGCAGCCCTTCCCGTTCGATCAAGCGTTTGAAGACAACACCGTAGCGGCGCAGGAGAATTCGTCCAATCTTTTCAACCAGCTCGCGGTCGAATGAGCTACGGCTCTCTGACCGGGCCGAGTCTCGCGTCAGCAGAGACCACCGGCCGGCGTTGGCCATGTCGTAGACCGCGCGCCTTCGCCTCGAAGCCTGAGTCTTGCGATTTGAAGGAGTCAGTAATGCGCGCAGCCCGGTGAAGCTATCTGCAGTCACGAGTCCGCAAGCGACCAGTTCGCCCAGCGCATCCTCGGCCTGCGAACTCAACAAACCGGTACCTTCTGCCACATCACCGAAGAACGACGCGCCATGCTTGATGAGGTAGTCGTAGACAGGTTCCGCGACGGGTGATAGGACGACCTCGTCGGAAGCTGGACGAACGACAAAGGGATCCCAGGTTGCGAGGTTCTTTCTTTCGAGAAGCGCAATCGGCGTCGCGCGCACCGGCCCCGAAGCCCTCATCTTCTCGGGCGCAGGTCTGGGAGGCGTCAATCGCGCCCACATAACTTGCCCTGAGGAGCAAAGCGAGTCGAGCCAAACGGGATCGTAATCAGCTACTCTCGATGGCAGCAACTCACCCTCCCAGGCGGCCGCCGGGGACTCGAAGCCCTCAAGTTGTTCGATGACCGACGCAAGACTCGAAGGCCCTTCTGCCTGGTGTTCAGGCGCAACCCTCTGCCAGGCGAGCAGGAACCGCATCAGGTCGGCGCTCGAGACCGGCTCGATCTCTTGCCTCAGCCGATTCAAAGTATAGCTGTGAATTCGCGCAAGCAGTCGCCGCGCACACCATTCAGTATCCTCTGTACCCGGCGTGAAGCGGCCACGCAGCACGAACCCTTCGGCCTCCAGCCTCAACAAAGCCCCTTCAATTTGAGTGGCCGACAAACCTGCGGTCGCTGCCATTTGTGCGGCAGTCGTTGGGCCAATCCCCTCCAGTCTGCTGCGGACGAGTTCCATAAGCGCGTCGTCAAAGGTCCAGGGGATCCTGGCGAAGACTTCGGGTGCAACGATGGGAGGCTCGATCGTCGGGGAAGGGAAGACCGCTTCGAGTTGAGGGAGCCGTTCTGCAGCGACCCATAGAGCAGGCCCGTTATCGCTCGTCCGCAGCACAGCCGCGCGGCGGTCCGCGGCAAGCTCATTCAGGAACTGAGACCAGCCGGCCGAGGAAGTCGTCTCGCCGCTCAGTCCCTCGCTCTCAGTCAGGAATCCGAGCTCGAGCAACGCGTCGTGGAGTTCGTCGGCGTTTTCAACCTGCGGCCACGCTTCTTCGCGTACGCGAAGGATGGCCGCGGCATCGAGTGTGCCCAGATCACTGGCAGTCTCCGGATCCGACCAGCGTCGCTGAAAGACCGCACGGGTTCGGCGCTCTTCAAGCGGGGCGTCATCCAGATACGCATAAGGACGCGCGTTCAATATCTCCTGCGCAAGTGGCGAGGGCTCGATCAGGTCGCGGGCCACAAATACTTTCTCGCCGCGTTCCATCGATGCCAGCAGCTTTTCGAGGCTGTCGATGTCCATCGCCTCTTCGAGGCAGTCGCGCACGGTCTGATTCACAAGGGGGTGATCAGGAATCTCACGTTCCGTGCCGACGAGATTCTCGGCACAAGCCACCTGCTCAGGAAAGACAGCGGTCAACAAGTCTTCGGCGTCCATGCGTTGGAGTTGGGCCGGAATCTTCTTTCCGCCGCGCATTCGAAGGATGGCCAGCGATCGCATCGCATTCCACCGCCATCGCACGCCCCACATCGGCGCCGCCAGCAACGCCTGAGTCAGTAGATCGCGAACAGAGGTGGAGCGAAGATATTGGAATACTTCATCCAGTTGAAAGCTGTGAGCCGGTCCGAGCGAAAGCACGATGGCGTCTTCGGTGGCTGCAGCCTGAAGTTCGAAGTTGAAAGTTCTGCAGAAACGCTTGCGCAGAGCCAGACCCCAGGCGCGATTCAGACGGCTTCCGAACGGCGCATGGATGACCATCTGCATGCCGCCGCCTTCATCGAAGAAGCGCTCGATGACGAGGGTCTCCTGGCTCGGCATAACGCCAAGCGTGGCCTTGGCCGCGGCGAGGTAATCTACAATCTGCTCGGCGGCGACCTGAGCGATACCGACGTCGTTGACTAGCCAGTTCAAGGCCGGGAACGGGTCGTCATCTGTTCCAGTCCCGAATTTCTCGGCGAGTTCGGTGCGCAATCGCGAGACCGACTGCGAGAGTTCGTGAGTGCGCGAGGGTGCTTCGCCGAGCCAGAAGGGAATCGTAGGCGGCTGTCCGTGCGCGTCCTGGACTCGAACGCGACCCATCTCGACCCGCAGGATTTGCCACGAAGTATTGCCGAGCTGGAAGATGTCGCCCTGCAAGCTCTCAACCGCGAAGTCCTCATTGACGGTGCCGATAAACGTTCCGGTTGGCTCCAATATCACACTGTAGTCCGCCGTGTCCGGGATCGCGCCTCCGGAAGTGATCGCGGCGAGACGCGCTCCCTTCCGACCTCGCACTCTATGATTCACAGCGTCGTGATGTAGATAAGCGCTGCGGCGGCCGCGCTTGGTGGCGTAGCCCTCAGCCAGCATGCGCACGACTGCATTGAAGTCTTCTCTCGACAACCGGTGATACGGGTAAGCGCGGCGTACCATCTCGAACAAGGCGTCTTCGGTCCAGTCCTCCGAAGCAGCCGAAGCCACTATCTGCTGCGCCAGGATATCCAGCGGCTGTTTGGGGATCGACAGTTGATCCAGTTCGCCTCTGCGCACCGCATCGAGCAGCGCCGCGCACTCGACCAGTTCGTCGCGGGTCTGAGGAAAGATTCGGCCTTTCGGAAAGCCGCCGACGCTGTGACCCGAGCGCCCGACCCGCTGCAGGAAAGCGGCTATGGATCGCGTTGATCCAATCTGGCACACGAGATCCACCGCACCGATGTCGATTCCAAGCTCCAGTGACGCTGTCGCAACCAGTGCGCGCAACTC
>DASYSA010000053.1:0-4059 GCA_036003885.1 Blastocatellia bacterium
GGATCGAAAGCGAAGCCGTAGTCTGCGGTGAACTCAAGACGCAAGACTCTGAAGCATCTTACGCCGCCTGCTCAGAGTTAGACCGCTGATTTGGGCATCGGAAACGTCATGGACACACGCATTAGACGCAATGAACTCTGCGTCATCGGACTGCCACGGTGCGATTTTGTATTCTCGTCAACGCGAACTTGCTTTATCGGATATGGGTTTCGGGAGAGCGCCCTTGAGATGAACATCCTGAGGCACCTTCTGACCGCACGGGGTATAGAGCCAGTGGAAGCCGGAGGTACGCTTGCGCCAGCACAGAACGCGTTTTGCGCCAAGATCTGTTCGAAGGTCATCACGTCTCAGTTTTGCGTGATCCTGCTGAACAATGATGTCCGCGACGGGACCGAAATACCAAACGCTAATGTGAACATGGAATACGGCCTCATGCTCGGATTCAATAAGTATGTAATTCCTTTTCAGCGGCAAACTCAGACCCTTCCATTCAACGTCGCTGGCCTTGATACCGTCAAGTATACGAACGAGAATTTCGAGGCGAAGGCCGCGCACGCGCTCGACTTGGCGATTCCGGCAACGACTCAGGAATCTGGTCCGGCTATCAAGCCGGACCAGATTTTGGACGCCTTTTTGTTGACGCAACAGGTGCTTGTGGTTCCGCTGAACACCCAAGGCGATCAAAACCTCTTCGAACTGGGACGCCCTCTCGGCTTCAATATGCTGATGACCTTCGATGGAATGCGGTATCGGTACTTCGGTAATTTCACCACGCTTCGGCCGGAGACGGTTGTGTGGCGAATTCGAACTCTCCAACAGATTTTTGCCGCTCGTTTCGGTTCGCTTCCCGAGCGAATCAAGCTCGGGTTGGCGACGGTGGGAAACAACGATGCAGCGGCTCTAAAGATGTTCTTGGAGCAGTTGCAGATCTGGGTGCTGGTTACAAGCGACGGTGAGGGAGATACGTTGCGAGCCGCAGTCGCCGAAGCTCAGGTGTTTTGCCCCGTACGGGTATTTGCGATATCCGATATCGCGGCGGCACTTCAGGGTGTCGGGTAATGGCGGAGGGCACGCGGTCTATCACGCGCTGCAGCACACGGCCGCCGATTTCAATCCTTGAACGGTCGCGGGTGAACGCGAAGCGTTGGCCGGCAAGAGGAAGCTGTGCTATGGGTTCAGGCTTAAATATTTACATTTGGCCCTGCGAAAGTAGCGTCGAATGTAAGTATTTCAAGGCTGACCTCCTATGTCACGTGCCCGCTGACGCCAACATTTGGCGCCAGCGGTGATCGTCCTACCGGCTGCTAAAGCGCGACGCCAAATGGGCGCTCGCGGCTTCCGAGGGGCGCGACCTTGAACAGGTCCTGTCGTACTGGACTGACGATGCGATCGTCCTGCCTCCCGGCTCTTCCGGCAGTCGTCGGCAAAGCTGCCTTGCGTCAGTACGTCGAGGGCAGTTTGCAAATCCCCGGGTTCAGGATCACGTGGACATCGACGGATCACGTTCTCATCGGACGGGAACCTGGGGTATATGTTTAGTCGAAATGCGGTCACGATGAACGCGCCGGACGGCACGTCGATAACGACTGAGGGTCGTGCGTCCCGACTGGCGTCCAGAGGACATGGCGAATGGCGCTGTGCGGTCGATATTTGGAATGCCGAAGCTGAGTCAAAAGGAGACCAATAATGTTGATAACCAAACGGCTCGTCGGCCTCGCGACAATTGGAATCGCCATTTTGGTAACGATTTCTCCGCCTGGCATAGCCGCGCAGAGCGCCAAAGATGAGGACGGGATCAAAGAGGCGCTAGCCGGTTTCGTAGTCGCGTGGAACAAGCACGACGCGAGAGCCTTCTCGATGGTCTTCGCTGAAGACGCCGACTTCACGAACGTGATCGGTATGAGTGCCCACGGCCGGGCTGATGTCGAGAAGTTTCACGCGCCGATGTTCGCAACCAGATTTAAGGACACGAGTCAGAAAATGACACGGACCAAGATTCGATTTATCAAGCCTGATGTAGCGGCAGTCGACGCGTGGTGGGAGATGACCGGAGCTAAGAGCCCCGAAGGCCAGGACATCCCGCTGAGAAAGGGACTGTTGAACTTTGTCATGACAAGAAAGGGCGGGAAGTGGTTCATCACCGTCATGCACAACATGGATCTGCCCCTCTGACAGCCGGTAAAGTGGATTCCTGAAGCTGTCACCCTGAGTGTTGTTCGCGAGCTGGATCAAGGCCTGAAGGCGCTGAGGGAGGAATGGATGGTTGCGTTTGAGATCAGCATCAACGGCGAGCGCCGCTGTGTTGGAGAGGAAATCACTGCTGTCACGGTCGTGGCGGACTGGGTCCAAAAGCGTCATGCCGACCGAGTGTCAATCCACGTCGGCGCCTCCGAGGGGAGCGGCTCAGGAGAAACACAGCCGCAGTGGCTGGGCGCACACCTCCGTGCCGGCGACGAGGTTCTCATCCGAATCGTCGAGGTGGTCGAAGAGGTTCCAGCCGGGACCGGAGACTGCAGCTTCTGTGGCGCAGGAAACCGCGACATCGCCAGTCTGGTCCAGGGGCTGCAAGTCGGAATCTGCAACAGGTGCATCGCGTCGTTTGACGCCTTTTTGAAGTCGCGCGCCCAGCTGCCGCTGGGCGCTTCGATTCAGGATCAGCCGGACCAGGAGTGCGGCTTCTGCGGAGAGCAAGCCGGCAACATCGCCGGCCTTCTAACGCGAAACATGGCTGCAATCTGCGCCGAGTGCCTGCGTTCGTGCTCCGATCTTATCGCCGATCATTCTTAGGATATCGCAAATGAGAATCGCACTCATGGCGGCCGGAATCGTTGCGTTCGGCGCTGTTGTTGTCTTCGCCTCATCAGGGACTGATCAACGTGTGCAGGATGCCCGAAAGGACTGGAAGTCAGTCGTCTCTGTCCACCGTGATCCAGTGTCAGGGATGTGCTCGCTGACAGCACGAGGCTCTCTTTTCCGAGGGGCGAAGTCCAAACCCCGGATCTTCCGTCTCCGCAGTATCTGTCGCTATGATCCCATGGCGAAGAGATGGACGAGGCAAGAGCCAGGCGAAACACCGATCGAGATCAAGATTCACAACTGGCAAACCGAACAGACTCTGCTGATTCTCCCGTCGGAAGTCGCCCTATTCTGGCTCGAATGGTCTGAGGACGAACGCGTGATCAGCACCACTGCGGTGTCTGGCCCGGTGCAGTGTAACGATATTGAGATCGGTGAGCCGCCGAAGGGAATGATTGCTGCGTGTGTGCCGTCGGTAGATAGCGCGCGGGCGATGTTTGTGCCTGATCCAGCGATCCATTGTCACCAATAGCGCGATCACTAAACGATCGTCATTCCGCCGTCTACCACTATCGTCTGGCCGGTGATGTAGTCCGACGCCGGGGCAGCCAGAAAAACTGCAACTCCCTTCAACTCGCCCGCCTGCCCGACCCGACCCATCGGAATCGTCTGTTCCATCTGCTCCCGCTGTTTCTCGAGGATCTTATCGGTCATTCGCGAGGGGAAGAATCCGGGGGCGATGGCGTTAACCCTGATGCCATACTGCGCCCACTTCGCCGCAAGCTCTCGCGTGAGAGCTATCAGGCCTCCCTTGGCCGCCACGTATGCGGACGTATGAGTCCCATCCGGAAGACTCGCGATTATGCCGGACACCGACGACACGTTGATGATCCTGCCATACTTGCGGCTTATCATCGCCCGGCCCGCCGCCTGCGAAAAGAGAAAGACGCCGGTCAGATTGATATCGATAACCATACGCCATTTGTCGAGAGGCATCTCCTCGGCAGGAGCGCCCCAGGTCACTCCGGCGTTGTTTACCAGGATGTCGATCTGCCCGTAAGTCTCGAGAGTCTTATTCACCACGCTCTGAACCTGTTCGGGACTCGAGACATCGCAGATCATCCCTTCGCAGGGGAACCCTTTGGCCTTCAGTTCTTCCAGCGTCGGCCCGAGCCACTGCTCGCGGCGCGCCACGATCATCAACGAAGCTCCAGCTTCGCCAAGCCCTTCTGCCATCTCCTGTCCCAGGCCGCGGGAGCCTCC
>DASYSA010000054.1:0-23064 GCA_036003885.1 Blastocatellia bacterium
CTGCGCTTGAAGACCTCGAGTAACTCATCTGCTATCTGGAGCCGAGTCGCCTTGGGCTGATTTGAAAACATACGATCAAAAGTTGTCGACAGTCTCCACCCCGGATCGCTGTGGCCACGAAACAGAAACCTGCCGCGACGAAAAGGCTCCTTCGCAAACAAGTGGACCCCGAAGTTGGATTTGAATTCTTCCCAGGACTTGAAGTGTATTTCCTCAATACTGCCTGGAGACCGGGCTGAATCCGGATTAGCAGCATTCGGACTGGAAGTCTGGCTTTTCGTTTGTTTATTGGGCATTCGAAACTCCTCTCGAACCAATGCGCAGCTCTACGGCTGTTCAAACGCATCCAGATACTTGAGTCCTGAGCCAGTATTGAACAGCACCACCCTTTCGTCACGGCTGACCGCTCCAGTCTCGATCAGCTTTCTCAAAGCCGGCAGGCATGCGGCGCCCTCCGGCGCCACGAACATCCCTTCTGCTGATCCGATTTCTTTTACCGCTGCCAGCAGCTCTTCATCCGTTACCGACACTGCGGTGCCGCCGCTCCTTCGCAAAATATCAAGCATGATGAAATCGCCCACCGCCTTCGGGACTCTCAGGCCGGCAGCAATCGTGTGAGCATTCGTTATCTCAGCGCCCGAGGTTGCTCCCGCCGCGAACGCGCGGACGATGGGCGCGCAGCCTTCCGCCTGCACCGTTACCATTCGCGGGCGGCGGCTTCCGATCCAGCCCATTCGCTCCATCTCATCAAACGCCTTCCACATCCCGATCAGCCCCGTCCCGCCACCCGTGGGATAAAGGATCACATCGGGCAGTTCCCAGTTGAGCTGTTCAGCCAGCTCGTAGCCCATCGTCTTCTTGCCTTCCACACGATAAGGTTCTTTGAGGGTGGAAACGTCGAACCAGCCTTCCGCCTCTTTGCGCTCGCCGACTATGCGGCCGCAGTCAGTGATCAGCCCGTCGATCAGCGTGACGTCGGCTCCCATCTGCCGGCATTCGACGATGTTTGCAACAGGAGTGTCCTTCGGCATGAAGATGAACGACGGAATCCCAGCCTTCGCAGCGTATGCCGCAAGCGCGCCTGCCGCATTGCCGGCCGAGGGTACCGCAAGCTTCTTCACTCCGAGTTCCTTCGCCATCGAAACAGCGACAGCCATACCTCGCGCTTTGAATGAAGCGGTCGGGTTGAGCGATTCGTCCTTGATCAACAGCGAGTTCATCCCGAGCGACCGGCCCAACCGGTCAGCTTTCAAAAGAGGAGTCATACCCTCGCCGAGCGTTATGCGATTAGGTTCCTCATCCACCGGCAACACTTCCTGATAGCGCCAAAGAGTAGGCACGCGGCCCGCCAGCGACCGCGTCGTCAACGTCGCGCCGGCCCGTTCGAGGTCATATGCGACCATCAGAGGTTTGCCGCACTCGCACAGATTGTGCAGGGTGCGAGGCTCACGCTGTTTGCCGCATGCTGAACAATATAGATGACTGACGTTCATGTGACTCCCTTCGTTCGTCGTGAAATTCAGCAGTATATCTTCAGCATATGGACGAGGCAACTTGTGTCTTGTGTCCCGATTTGGGCCGGTGCTAGAGTGAGTGACTCAGAAACGACTGGAGGGGGGATAAGCTAGTGGGAAATCGAAAGGCAGTATTCGAAACAAACAAGGGCAGCATTAAGGCTGAGCTCTACGAAGACAAGGCGCCAAAGACTACAGCCAACTTCATCGACCTGATCGAGCGCGGGTTCTATGATGGATTGAAGTTCCACCGCTACGAGCCAGGGTTCGTGATTCAGGGGGGAGACCCGAAGGGGAACGGCACTGGAGGTTTCGTCGATCCCGCCACCGGAAAAGAACGGCGAATAACACTCGAGGTAACGCCCGAGTTGAAGCACGGAGACGCAGGGGCTCTCGCGATGGCGAGATCGAACGACCCGAACAGCGCATCTTGCCAGTTTTACATCACGCTTGGTCCAGCGGCTTTCCTGGATATGAACTATGCCGTCTTTGGAAGAGTGCTTGAGGGGATCGACGTGGTGAAGCAGCTGCGGGCGGGCGATTCGATGACTCGTGTGACGATTGAAGCGTAAAACAGGAAATTCGAAATGCGAAATTCGAAATTCCGCAAATTCGCATTCGAATTTCCTAGAAGGTCAGGACGGCGCGCCCCGAAATCTGACCTCGGCGCATCTCGTCAAATATCTCGTTTATCTCTTCGAGCGATCTACTCTCCACTCGGCATCGAAGCCTGCCGGCCGCGGCGAGGTTTAGAACCTCGCGCTGTTCTTCACGGGTACCCGTTGCCGAGGACATTATTCTGATCTCCCGCATCATGATCGCAGGAAACGAGAGATCGTCAGCCGGCATTCCCACAGCCGCCAAAGTGCCTCCTGATCTGACTGAGTAAAACGCCTGATCGTAAGCTTTCTTAGCGGCCGAGGTAACAACCGCCGTGTGCACGCCCCCTCCTTTGCGAAAGTGCCGGGCTACGTCTTCGGTGGCTGCATTCAACGTGTGGTCCGCGCCGAAAGACCTGGCCAGCTCGAGCTTGTCTTCGGCAATGTCTACTGCGGTCACCTCTGCGCCAAACGTCTTTGCGATCTGAACCGCAAGATGGCCGAGTCCCCCGATGCCGAATACAGCCACACGTTGGCCGGGCCGAAGCTCCGCTCTCCTGATGGCGCGATACACGGTGACCCCGGCGCAGAAGAGCGGCGCCGCTTCGATTGCGGTGAGAGCGTCAGGCACCTTGAGAGCGTGAGAGGCCTTCGCCGCAATGAACTCCGCGAAGCCGCCGTCCACCGAAGCGCCGGTGATCGTCTGGGAACTGCACAGATTCTCGTTTCCTTCACGGCAGAATTCGCACTCGCCGCAGGTCCAGTGGACCCAGGCCACTCCCACTCGATCTCCGACTTCGAGATTGGTCACTGCTTCGCCCCGTTCGATCACGCTTCCGACCACCTCGTGACCAGGTATGAGAGGCTGTTTGACGAGTTTCTTCAACTGAAGCCAGTCGCCTTCGGCCAGGTGGAGATCCGAATGACAGACCCCGCACGCCTCGACCTTGATCAAAACTTCGTCTGAAGCGGGACGCGGGATCGGCATGTCCTCGATTGATAGCGGTGCCTTGAACTCCCTGACTACGGCTGCTTTCATACGCCTCCTCGAGGTCACGAAGCGTCGTGCGAGCGCGGCTCACCGTGACTAAGCCCCAACCTTGATAGTGTAGCTTCGCGAGACTGCCTTACAGGACTCGTCTGTTTTACTCTGGGAGACTGGCCTTGTCAATCTGGGGTGAGTTGACGTCGAGCGCTTGGCGCGCAATTTTTGAAAGTGGAATCAAGGTCGCAGCAACGTGGGCTCCGATACTTTCACTCATACTCCGGTCTGGGGATATGGTCGCCGCTCAATCCAAGCTCGCGCAGAGCGATTTGGTTGCTCGCATCCAGCATGAGCGCTTCGTTGAAGTATTGCTCGGCCTTCTTTTCCATCCCCGCATCTTTGTAGAGCAATCCCAGTCTTACGCGTATCTCGGGGTTCTTGCGGTCGAGATCGGCGGCCAGCAACAAGTGCTGTTCGGCTTCACGGCGCACTCGCTGATTGCGAACCAGGGCGCCGCCTATTTTGCATGTGACGTGACATCCTTCATCGTGGTTATGGGCCTTGCGCGCCTGGGAAAGGACCGAGAGTGTAACGCCCAGGAAGTAGTGATAGTGGCCCTGGGTGGCATCCAGATTCACCGCTTCGCGAAACAGGTGGGCCGCGCTGTGAAAATCCTTCCTATCAAAGTGAGCACGTCCGCGCCGGTAATGTTCCTCAGCAGCGAGCTCCGGTTTCAGAACGCCGCCCCTCATTCCTGACGTGTAGACTCCCGGACTCGGATCTATATCGAGGCCTCTGGAAGGGAAAGAACCCGTGGTTCTGGCCGCGGCGCCGGGCAACCTGCGAGCTGGATGGATAGCCTCGGGCCCCCCACGCTCGATAACCGGCATCGGCCGCTGAGGTAGAGTGGCCGGCATGTCGTAAATCCGGCGCTTATTCGAATCGCTCAAGGTCGCATATGCCTGGTCAATCTTTGCGAAGAGCCCATCGAGAATACCGTTGAGCTCTGTGTGGTCCGGCCAGCGCGATCTGAAAGAACTGAACATCTCCCGGAGATCATCATAGGCCTTCTGGACCGCGGCAGTAGTAGCGAACTGGTCAAGACCCAGAACCTCGTAGTAGTTCGCGGAAGCGATCGATTGCAACTTCCTCGACGCCATCTCGATTACCCACTCTACCGAGACCTGACTGTACCGCCCATTAGGCTTGTTCGGCGGACTCGAGGAATAGGGAGACGAGGATATGGCAGATGATGGCGAGTACGCAGGCGGCGGAGCAGGAGCAGGCGGAACAGAGAAATCGGGCATCAAGACAACCGGAGGCGGGGTGGAGAAGTCAGGCGCGGCGACAACTGGGGGTGAGTACGCGAGCACGGCTGCCGCGGGCGCCGGTGCGTAGGTCGCTGGTGCGACGGATAGAGTCGGCTGAGCGGTCGCCGCGGGATCTTCAGAGGCAGGCATTACCGGCGTTGGCGGAACCTCGCGTTCAACGACCGGCGTCGTGCCCGCATCCCTGCCTCGGCCGTGAGCTTTTACCAGCCCAAGCGCCAACAGCACGCATACGGCGGTGCGAGTGTCCGCGTCCGAAAGCCCTGTCAAGTTCCCCAGTTCGCTCACTGGAGTCGGGACGCTGATTGAGGAGAGAACGAAGCCTTCTGCTGAGGTGAGAGTGGCAGAGTTGCCAATGGCATCTTCGCCCAGAATGACTTGAGCTATGACGCGTTCTCCAGGCGCAATCCTGTTCGCGATGAGATCCAACCTGGCTACTTCTCGAGTGCCGTTGACTATGCAGTCGGCCGCCGTCCATTTGAGCCTTGCGTCCAGCTCCGCGGCGGGGCCTTCATTGAAGACGTAGTCGCCCTGGTCCCACTCAAAGAGCGACATGATTATCTGCGTCGCCAACTCGCTTGCAGCCAGTTGCAAAACGTGCTCGGTAGCGACGCCGGTCTGAACCAGTGTTCGTCCAAGCTTTTGAGGATTGTCGGCCTTCTTCTTAGCCGCTTCCACGAGTCCCGCGGCGGCGAAGCGCCCTTTGATGAGTTTCTGATCGATCTGTTCGTGGGGAAGACTGCTGATTGCAAACACCGGCGCCCCCGACTCGAAGAAGATGGCTTTGATTGTCTTGTCCTGGGAGAGGCGCAGCAGGCCGGTGGACTTCTGTTCGGCGACCTCGCGGATCAAATCAGCTACAAGCTTTTCACCCAGTTGTCCGCGTAACGGCACTTCCATAGTTGATCCACGAGTGGTGACACACGCTACTTTAGGGGGCGCGACAGGTTATTCGTTCAGACTGCCCTATAGTAGAATGAAACTCACGTGCTCACAAGAGTTACTTTGGCGGGCTGCGACCTCACAATCGAGGTTTGCGACGGCTGAAATAGTTGAAAAATGCCGCTCCGCACGGCAAGAAAGGGGAATGCCTGACTACGATCTTCCGCGCGCGGTTTCGATGGCCGTTACTAGTCGTGTAGAATGGCTCAGGCATGTTGGTTTTAGGCATAGAGAGTTCATGCGATGAGACGGCGGCGGCGGTTATCGAGCAGGGATGTGTTATCCGGTCCAGCATAATCGCGTCTCAGATTGAGACGCATGCTCCCTTTGGCGGAGTCGTGCCAGAACTAGCCTCACGCGAACATCTCGACATGATTGTTCCAACCGTCAACTCGGCCCTCGAAGAGGCCGGCGTCGCGTTGGAGTCGATTGACGGCATTGCGGTCACCCAGGGGCCCGGTCTGATCGGATCGTTGCTGGTCGGCCTCAGCTACGCCAAGTCGCTTGCCTTTGTCGTTCACAAGCCGCTGGTCGGAGTGAATCACATCGAGGGTCACATCTACTCGGTCGTTTTCGAGAATCCGGCAGTCGAGTATCCTGCGCTCGCCCTCGTGGTATCAGGGGGACACACCACGCTCTACCTGATAGCCGAAGAAGGGAAGTACTCAGTGCTCGGCCGCACTCGCGATGATGCTGCGGGCGAAGCCTACGATAAGGTCGCCAAACTATTGGGTCTTGGGTATCCCGGCGGACCAATCATCGACAAGCTCGCCCGATCCGGCGACCTCTCGCGGGCCAAGCTCGTCTTTTCACTTCCGCGAATGGATTCGCCCAGTCTCGATTTCAGTTTCAGCGGATTGAAGACAGCGGTTCTGCGCTTTGTCAGAGAGAGACACGTCGAACCGGCGAACGGAGACGGAGGCGAACCCGCTCAGATAGTCTGCGATCTCGCCGCGAGCTTCCAGGACAACGTCGTTCGCGCGCTCCTTCAGCGCGTAAAACAAGGAGTGCGTCGTCATCATCCGAAGACCATCATCCTTGCGGGCGGGGTCGCGTGCAACAGTGAGTTGAGGGCGAGGATGCGCGCAGAAGACTTCGGCGCGCCGGTCTACTATCCGAGCCCAAAACTCACAACGGACAATGCCGCAATGATCGCGGCTGCCGGTCACGTGAAGCTCGCGCGAGGCGAAAATCACGGACTTCAACTCACTGCTTCGGCCTCATTCAGGCTCGAGAATGCGCCTCTTGAAGGATACGAGCTTCCGCGAACAGTCAGGTACAGAATCTGAGAGATGACAGTAGGCGCGCAACGGAATGTCAATTCACACAGATCCAGCCATAAAGTTCTGATGACTCAAGAAGACACCCAGTTCATGAAGAGGGCGCTGGCCCTTGCCCGCCTGGGAGTGGGGCTGGTAAGCCCGAACCCGATGGTCGGAGCTCTGCTGGTCAAAGAGGGCCGCGTCTTAGGTGTGGGCTATCACAGATATGACAAGCTCAAGCACGCGGAATCTTACGCAGCTGAAATGGCCGGCAGCGATTCTCAAGGGTCAACGCTCTACTGCTCGCTGGAACCCTGCTGCCATCACGGGCGCACGCCGCCATGTACTGATGCGCTCATCGCCGCCGGAATTACACGGGCGGTGATAGCCATCAGGGACCCGAACCCGCTGGTCGATGGTCGTGGAATCGAGCAGTTGACCGCGGCGGGCATTGAGGTGGAAGTGGGACTGTGTGAGGAAGAGGCAGCCCGACTCAACGAAAGCTACTTCAAGTTCATCACCGGGGGCGGTCCCTTCGTTCACGGCGTCATCGAATATCCGGCTGAGTCGCCGGGATCGGCTGTTGAATGGACTCCCTCCGCCGAGTTTCTCGACATGGTGTCGGAGTACGATTCTCTTGTGCTTGGATCGCGAGTAGATCTGAACCGGCTGTTGATTGAGTCCCACGGGAAGCGCGAACGGCATCGACCTTTTGTGATTGTCGGCGGCGCGGAGGATGCCGAGGACTATCGCGATCTCCTTGGAGACGAATCAAAAAGCAAGGTATCGTTTGTTACGCTGGCGACGCGAAGCGGGCTGCGAGCGGTCGATGCTCGCAGCGGGGCGGGCGGGCCTGGCGAGGGATCGGCCGACCCGGACTTCGACGCCACGCTCGAGACACTCGCGCGGATGAGCGTCATCGGCGTCCTGGTTGTGGCCGGGGTATTCGACCCGGCTATTCCGGGGAACTTCGAGGGCCTTGACAAGCTCACGCTTGCGGTCCCCGGGGGGCGCGCAGCAAACGACGCGATGGTCACAACCAGCCGTCTGGCATTTGCCGATCTCGAGTTCGACCTCGAAGAGGCGAGCATCTCGGAGGCCGGACCATACACGGAATTCACCGGATATCCTCATCTGCGCGGAGTCGCATAAGCCGATTGATCACAGCCAAGAAGAGCCTCGGGCAGAACTTTCTGGTCGATTCACGAGTTGCCTCGCGCATCATTGACGCAGTGTCGCCGCTTTCCACCGACATCGTGATCGAAGTTGGCCCTGGGAGGGGTGAACTCACGCGGGCCCTGGTCGGCCGCAGCGGGTATGTTGTTGCCGTTGAGATAGACCGGCGGCTCATCGATGGTCTCCGCAGTTCACTGCCGCGCGAGAAGTTCGCCATCGTCGAGGCTGATGCGCTCAAGGTCACGTGGTCCGAGCTTGCCGAGCTTGCTGAGGTTGAGGTCGATCGGTTTCAGGGTCCCCTTCTTCCCGGGAGTTCGAAGCGACGCGTGCGGGTCGTAGCTAACCTGCCTTACTACATCTCGACGCCGATCATTGAGCGGCTGATCCGCGCGCGCCGGATCGTATATGACATGACGTTGATGCTGCAGAACGAAGTGGCCGACCGGATCACGAGTGAGCCGGGTCGCAAAGAGTATGGTTCCCTGTCGGTACTGGTCCAGTGCTATTGCATCGCGACGAAGCTCTTCGAGGTTCCTCCGTCGGCATTCAAGCCCGCGCCGAAGGTGCGGTCGGCCGTTGTAAGACTCGTGGTTCGCGAGAGGGCTGCGGTCGACGTTGATGACGAGGACAAGTTCTTCGCTCTGGTGCGGGCGGCATTCGCGCAGCGGCGCAAGACGATAGCGAACAACCTGAAGGCTTTTGAGGGAGCCATAGGACTGTCGACCTCAATCGATGTCGCGCTGGAGAGAGCGCGGATCGATGCGCGGCGCAGAGCAGAGACCCTTTCAATTGAAGAGTTCAATGGTCTTTATCGCGCCCTGTATTTCGAGTGAACTGCTTTGCCAGCGGCGGGTGCGTGCTATAATCCGTAGCTCCAGGCGCAAAATGACAGACAGACAACTAGAGATCATACCCCTTGGCGGCGTGGGCCACTTCGGAATGAACATGATGGCGATGCGGGCCGGCGGCGAAGCCATCATCATCGATGCGGGAATGGGCTTTCCGGAGGAGGACCTGCCCGGCGTCGACATAGTAATTCCCGACTTCTCTTTCATCGACGAATACCGCGACGAGATTACGGCCATCGTGTTGACCCACGGACACGAGGATCATATAGGCGCGGTGCCCTTTCTGCTCAAGGAGATCAACGTTCCTGTCTATGGGACCCACCTGACACTGGCGTTGCTCGGAAACAAGCTGGAAGAGCATGGTCTGTCGGAGACCGTGCAGCTGCATTCGGTCGAGTCCCGCGACCGAGTCAAACTCGGCGCTTTCGAGGTCGAATGGATTCACGTCTCCCACAGTCTCACCTCATGCACTGCGGTCGCGATTACGACGCCAGTTGGTGTAGTGATTCATTCAGGAGACTTCAAGATAGACGACACGCCCGTGGTTGGTCCGTCGATCGACCTGGAACGGCTCACTGAGTACGGAGACCAGGGAGTGCTGGCTTTGTTGGCTGACTCGACCAACGCCGAGCGACCTGGCCGCACTCAGTCCGAGCGCGCTGTGATTCCTGCCTTTGAAAAGATATTCGAAGAGGCGACCGGGCGAATCGTCGTGAGTTGCTTCACGTCTTCCGTGCACAGAGTCCAGATAGTGCTGGATATGGCTCGGGACTTCGGAAGAAACGTAGCGCTGCTCGGCCGCAGTATGCTTCGCAATGTCGAGACAGCCGACAGCCTCAGACAACTCGACGCGCCGGATGGAATGTTTGTAACTCCGGCTCAAGCGCGACAGATGGATGACGATCGGCTTGTGTTGCTGGCGGCGGGATGCCAGGGTGACCCGATGTCTGCGATGACCAAGCTTGCAACCGACCAACACAAGAACCTCTCGGTGGGAGAGGGAGATCTGGTTGTCCTCTCGGCTCGCAACATTCCGGGAAACGAGCGCGCGATCTCCCGACTCATCTCGCACTGTTACAAACGTGGCGCCCAGGTAATCGACAGCTCGATCGCGCGAATTCATGTTTCCGGACATGGCAGCCAGGACGATTTGAAGATTCTGATTGAAGCAACGAGGCCAAAGTTCCTCGTCCCAATTCACGGCGAGTACCGCCAGCTCTACAGGCACAAAGAGTGGGCTTCAACGCTTGGGATCGTCGAACCTGGCAACATAGTTATTATTGAGAACGGCGACGTGTTGGAGCTGGACGAGTCGAGCGCCAAAATTACCGCCAAGGAATTCGTCGGCCGGACCTTCATCGACGGCACCTATGGTGAAGTTCAAGACATAGTCGTGCGGGACCGAAAGCATCTGGCATATGACGGAATAGTAGTTCCCATCGTCGCGATCAATCCAACCTCAGGGGAAGTCGAAGCGGAGCCGGAAATCGTCACGCGCGGTTTCGTTCACGAAGAGGATCCCGACGGCATAGTCGTCGAACTCAAGCAGTTGGTCGAAGACACCATCAACTCTGCCAGCCATGAAGAGCGCATCGACTGCGCGGTAATAAAAGAGAAGATCCGTCTGGAGTTGAAGCGCTTCATCCAAAAGGGAACGGGCCGCCGACCCATGATCATCCCCGTCGTCATCGAGGTCTAACAGATTGAGGACGAAGATCAGGACGCGCGTGATTGTGCTGATAGCGATTTGCGCGCTTGGGATTGCAGTCATAGTAGATGCCTTGCTGATTGAACCCCGCTGGGTCGAAGTCACTCATCATCGCGTTCCCGTTCGTCTGACGAAGACGCTCAAGATTGCCCATCTAACCGATCTTCACACCTACGGCGCGGGCCCGGTTGAGATTGAAGTGCTCAGGCTGGTGGCAGCTGAGTGCCCCGACCTCATTGTGATCACAGGCGACCTGATCAGCTCGACTGACGCGTACGAAGGATGCCGCGAAGTCCTTCGAGGCCTTCACGCACCGCTGGGCGTCTGGGTCGTTCGCGGAAACCACGAGATATGGGCGCCGGTAGAGGATGAAAGGGGCTATTACAGGTCAGAGGGCGCAACTATCCTTGTGAACGAGAGCACTGAGGTGGCCGAAGGTGTTTGGATTACTGGATTCGATGACGCGTTTGCGGGATCGCCGGACCTCGATCGGACACTGGCAAACATTCCTGAGGATGCATTCAGGATTGCTCTGTTTCACTCACCCGACTTCTTTGACCAGGTATCGGGCAGATGCGATGTGGCATTATCGGGCCACACACATGGCGGTCAGGTTCGCCTTCCGCTGCTCAGCCCGTTCTGGTTACCTCCCAGTTGCGGCAGATACGTTGATGGCTGGTACGAGCAGAAGGGCTCCCGAATGTATGTAAGCCGCGGCATCGGCACCTCGATTCTGCCTGTTCGATTCCTTTGCAGACCTGAGATTGCGGTTTTCATGCTGGAACCACAATGACGTATTGCTGACGCGGCGTCGCTCTCCGGGGAGCCTGTGTTGAAAGGATTCGCGCTCGACCTGAAACCGATTTGGGAGGTCGCTCTGTGAAGTGGGTACGAGAAAAGAAGAGTGAGTGATTGGCGGCGAAGACGCTTCAAATGTGAAGCCAGGCCTGGCTTAACAGGACGCGGGCTTGTTTTCCTGGAGTTATCTCATTAATGAAAGCGCACGCAGAAAGGCCCGGTCAAGCAGGTCCAACGACAGACTAATCGACCTCTATTGCGCCTGCGGCCGACACCTTGACGCGGCGCGCATCAGTGGTATTGCTGATTGTGATCTGAGGCTCTTTGGACCCCTGAGCCAGGGTTCCGGTGCGAGTGAAGACGACCACGGCATCTTCCGACAGCGTCACACCCTCCGGCAATTCTTCAACCTCTGCGGCGTCCAGTCGACCGTTGCTGTTTCGATCCAGGCCGTATTTGCCGCGCTTGTAGTCGAAGAACACACGGACGGGTTCGCCTTTGGTGACGGCCAGTGCGCGCGCCTTCTCTAATTGTTCGGCCACACTGGTCGTACCCGAGTTGAGTTTGTACATCGCAAATCCGAGTCGCACCAGATACAGCATAACGGAGCACAGAATCAACGTTACAAATACGCCGATCACGACCTCCATCAGACCAAAGCCGGCTTCATTGTGCTCACGGGGTTTGCTCAACGAGTCGTCCATTTTAAGCCTCCGCCACAACTCAGCGAGAGTGTGGCACCCTCTTAAAGCAATTGCCTCGCCATATCGAATGCCATCATTAAGAGAGTTAATCGAAAGAGCTTAAGAAAAGGGTGAGGGCGGGCCGTGCGAAGTCGGGCGCTGGATTGTAACCTTAATTCACGTCCTATGACTCGGCTTACCCAGTGTCCGTGCCGGTTGATAGCGGCAGACGACAGTGAAAGACCGTCCCCGAGTTGTCACTGCGCTCCACCGACACGTGTCCGCCGTGTGCAACCACTATCTTCTGGACAATCGCCAGCCCTATACCATACCCGCGAGACTTCGTAGTGAAAAAAGGGATGAAAATGTTATGTAGATCGGGGGATGAAATCCCGCTTCCAGTGTCGCATATTCTGACGTGGGCGTATCGCCGGCCACCGACACCGTCGATTGACCCCTTCACCTCGATCCGCTTGTCGGTGGACTGAGGCTCGATCGCCTCGGCTGCATTCCGCAGCAGATTCACAAAGGCCCGGCTCAGCATGGAATCGTCCGCCGGAAGTGTCGGAAACGGTCCCTCAATCGTTAACTCGATGCCCAGTTCAGACAGATGAGGGCGAATCTCGTCGGCACACTCTTCAAGAAGAGAGCCCAGATGAACGTCTGTTAAGTTCAACTTTTGCGGTCGCGCAAAGTTCAGGAAGTCGGTAACCAAACGCGCCAGCAGATTCACTTCATTGAGAGCCGCGTCCAGGGCCGAGCTTCGAGTGGCGGAGGATGCGGCGATCTCCGTCTGGGCATCCAGAAGTTGGACGTACCCGTGGATTGTCGCGAGCGAGTTCTTAAACTCATGCGCCAGTCCGGCGGCCATCTCTCCGAGGTTTGCCAGGTTTTCCTGGAGCTTCATACGCTCGCGAAGCTCGATTACCTCGGTCAAATCGGTCATCAGGCACAGAGCGCCCTCGATGCCGTGTGATGCGTCTGTTATGGGAGATATGCTGAGACCGAGGTGCCGCACCCGCCCGTCAGGGTTGAAGACTTCTACCTCTTCGCGGCGGAAGGCTGATCCGGCCCCGAGGCACTCGGAGACCAACTCTACCATGCGCGGCGCCCTCCGGAAGAATGTTGCGCAGTCCAACTCGAGCTCGCGTAACTCGCCGTCTCCAGCGCCGTTCTCATCACTATCCGAGTTCGACCCGAAGGGACCAAAGATCTTCAAGGCCTGGATGTTGGCCGATGTAACAAGACCCCGTGAACCGATGGTAACGAGACCACTCGGTATGTTCGAAATAAGACGCTCGCTGAATCTTTCGGACTTTTCGGCTCGTCGCCGCTCTAACGCGTGGAGGTTTGCCAACTCGCGTTCTTTAGCATGAAGCTGTTCCACCAATGCCTGAAAAGTATCAACGACGAACTCGCTTTCGCTCATTCCGGTCGAGGGACGCACCGGGCTTCCGCGCGCCGCTGCAACCATTCGATTGTATGGTCGGAGAAGCCATCTGACGAGGAGGAAGATTAATCCGATACCGAGCACGAGCGCGACGATCTGATAGCTGAAGACGTAGAAGATTACAGGCGAGGACTGAATTTGTTTAAGCTGGGCGATGACCAGGATGGTTGTTTCGGGACCAGCCACTTCAGCAACAACGTAATCGCCCTCGGTTTGCACGAGCACTTCGGCTGGAGGTAAGGCATCCGTGTTGGTCAGCTTGTCCTGTCTTGGAAGGGACTTGCCCGTCTGCTGGAGATCCAACGTGGAAGCCTGGGCCAGGAGCTGGCCGTTGTGAGAGTAGAGGACGGCCGAGGCTTTAATCTTCTGCCGGTGAAGCACCTCTGCTAAAACACCCTCAGATACAGCTTCGGCCCTGGCAGGTAACTGCGACGCAACCAGAGCCGATTCCAGCTTTATTTGGGTCAAGCGCTGAGTGGCAAGATCGCGGCGGGATTGGGAGTACAGGGCAAGGCTCAATCCAATCGTCAACAACAGCGCTAGCACGAACAGTGCCACCGCTAGACGCGCCTTGTTTTCAGTCCTGTGAAGATTCATAAGCAGTCGGCCATTCAAATCGTAACAGAGTTAGATCCGAGCGCGCCTATCGTTTCTTTGAATTCGGTGGAGCGGATTGATTGGACGAGGGTCCTGGGGGTGCGGCCCGTCTGGAATCTCTCGGGAAGGAGACGAAAGACTCCGGCTACTTCGGAGATGGGGTTCGTTTCCAAGGATGACAGGCCTCTCCAACGGCGTACGTACGAGGATAGAACCGCCTCGGAGGCGACCGTCCGACGGTCGTCCCGGTCGCACTATCATTGCTCGACGGTGGTCGAACCTCGAGTCGCATAGCCGATGCTAGCGCCTACGCTGCGGTTTTCTCTCCCTCGTACTCAGGGTCCTGTTCGCCGGCCGGTTTGCCGGCGCGATCGCAGGCCCGTACCGTCACCTCGTTATCTAAATAGAAGGAGAGCCGCCCAGTTCGATGGTACCTCTCGGGAGCGGCATAAACCCGGAAGCTATAACCGCTCAACTCGAGTACTACGCGATACCCGGGACTGTGAGGCACTGTGATCTTGTAAAAGTCGATCACGCCTTTGCGTTGCCTTACCGTTTCGTCGAGTTGACTCTTGACGAGCCGGCCGTAGTTCCACAAGGTAACCGCCGCATTATATTCGTTCTCGACCATGCGCTGGTGCCGCCTCTGCATTACTTGCTTGTATGCATGCATGCCCAGAGCGATGACGAATATCGCGGCGAGAATAACTAGGACGATAGCCATTCCTTGTGACATCCTGGTTGATTTGCGAGGGCCGGATGGCTCTCTCTACCCACCGGTCTTCCTGCAAAGGGGCGCGTGGCTAACTGCCTTCGTTGGCGAAGGGAGGGGATTCTCAAGCGGTATGGTACATAGTGGAGGGGCATAAATCAACTGCCGTTCTCCCTGATTGGCGTCACGCGCCGCTTCGGGTGCCGGGGAACAACAGGGATTTCTCGTTGCTTTTCTGGCTACTTTGCGTCTAGACTGGTCGCGCTCGGTATGATCGGGAACCCCCTTCGGCTATGCTGCGCGCAGGCAGGCGCCATCGAGGCGATTATACTTCTCCGTGTGACCTTTTCACGTTCATCGCTCGTTCGAGGATAGACCATGGGCCCCCTGTTTGATCCGCAGCACCCACTCCCACTGATCATCGCCGCAGCAGTCGCGCTCCTTCTTATCGGGCTTCTGATATTCATTCTAGTACGACTCTTCAAACGCAGGGGCGACCGCCGAGTCATCGCCCAGGATGAGCGGGTCGCGATGGAGCGCGAGTGGCAGTTCGCAGCGGCTGCCGAGCAACTGAGCTATCTCAGAGATCCCCTGGAGGTCGCAAAAGAGATCTCCTCTCTCATGCGTGAATACCTCTCAATGAACGTCCTGGCCGTCTATGCGGGTCGCCAGCGGGATGAGCGAATCTTGAACGTCCTTGCGGAAGGAGAAGCTACCGACGGGAAGGCCTCTCATGGCCCGCAAGCCCTGCCTGGGTCGTTTCCCGCGTCGCTAATCTCCGAATACCAACAGCCTCGACTCACCAATCTGCTCACTCTTATCGGGAGCGGTTCGGCTGGCTCTCCGGAAGGTCCCGGACATCGGTCGTATCAGACATCTGAGTTGGCAGAGGGGGGCGGCCCGGCTGTGAGTCGTCCAAAGGATGGCAGAGTTGCGATCCTACCCTGGCGCGGCGCGTTTGAATGGATGGGGATTGTAGTCGCTACCGCAAACGAATCGTTGAATTCAGAGATGCTCGGCCGCTACGTCGGTCCGCTGACCCGCCTCAGTGACAGGCTGGCAGTGGCTCTTGAAGTGAAGCGGGGGAAGGAAGACCTTGACGTTGCGAGCGAGCGGGCAATGCGGACGGCCGGCTTCTATCGCTCGCTGATAACATCGCTGGAAGAAGCCGCTCCTCTTGCGTCGGTGGCCCACGAAGTCGCAATGCTCGTAGGGTCCGACAGCGCCGCGATCTGGAGGGTCGATCTGGGGAGCTCGATGCTGAGGATGGTGAGCTCCCACGGATTGCGTTCCGCCGAGTTCTTACCTCTACCGATCGGACAGGGGCTCGCGGGCACGGTTGCGCAGACCGATGAGCCTCTGGCCATCGAGGATGCGCCGTCTGATCCGCGATGCCTCTTCCCGCGCGAGGCACGCGAGAGCGGAATCACCTCTTACCTGGGAGTGCCGGTCAGGTCAGGCGACCAGGTTATTGCTGTGGTCGAGGTGCATACTGCCGAGCGGCGCGTCTGGGAGCGCGCTGATGCGCTGGCGTTGAAGTCGGCAGCTGCGTCGATTGCTGAAGTTGTGAAGAGCACCGATGCGCGGGGGAGCAGGCTGAGGGTTGAGAATGCCTATCTCGGGCTTGCAGAGGCGATGCAGCGGCTACTCTCGCGTGAGGAGGTGCTGGAGGCCGTGGTCGAGGTCCTCGGTCACGCCCTCGGAGTCTCGCGCGCACTCGTGGTCGGAATCAACCAGTCCGGCTCACCGGATCCGGTGACACACGAGTACCGCGGCCATGCGACTACGGCGGCGGCGGCCGTCAGTTTGAAAGGCAAAGTGCTTGCCAGTCTGGCGTCGGCCGTTGCAAACGGCGAGCCGATCGCTCTCGCTGATTCGCGCGAGCACTCTCTGCTCGACCCTGAGAATGCCGAAGGTCTTTCCGTGCTCTCCGAGCTTGCGATGCCCGTCAAAGTCGACGGAAAGGTTCGGTCCATAATATACCTGCACCAGTGCGACAGGTTCAGGGAGTGGCAACGAGACGAAATAGAGTTTGCGGCGCGGGTTGGCAGGCAGCTTTCACTGTCGCTCACGAATCTGGGCAGGCTGGACGAAGCGGCGCGCGATGCCTCGAAGGCGGCCGCTCATATCGCTGAACTGGAGCGCAGGCTTGCAAGGCTCGAGCGGAGACTTCCTGAGCTTGAAAAGGCAATGGCTAATGCGCGCGAGGCGGAGGAACAAGCACGTGGTCTTCTGGCGGCTGCGCAAGCGGGTGAGGCCGAGGCACGCGCCGCAAGCGAGGCTACAGTTCGGGCGGAGGAAGAACTGCGTATAGAGCGAGACCGTTTGCGCGAGGATGAGGCGCGAGTGAGGCGTTCGTCTCAGCAGTTGCTGGAGATCAACCGCCTCAAGAGCGATTTCATCACCAATGCCGGGCACGAACTCGAGGCATCCCTTCAGTCGCTCATCGGCTTCGTGGAGCAGTTGTCGCAGGGAATTTATGGGCCGCTCACCGATGAACAGTTTGACGCTTTAAGGAACATCTATGCGTGGGCGCGGAGGCTGAAGAGCGACGTTGAGTGGTTGATCGACTATGGTTCGACTCGCTCGAGGCGGTTGGAGACTGGAGGCGAAGCTGTGGCCGGGGGCAGCGGCAGCAGCTAGTCTACGCCAGGTCGACACGGCTCCCGATAGAGATCAGTAACCGTAAGCCCGCTCCTTGAGGCCTGCTCGGCAAACTCTCCATGACTACCCGGCCTGCTTCTCGATCTGATGCTGAAAGTAGCCCTTCCAACTCTCTGGAAGCGATTCCACGTTCATCGCCTGCTCGATCGTTTTCAAATCATCCCTCTCAAACGCGTAGACTCGAGTGATGTCTGCGACGCTGATTTCCTGTTGATCTCGGCCAAGGAACTCGAGCGAGTCGCCTGCCTTTACGATTCCTTCGCGCTTCACCGCGAAATAGAAGCCCGTGCGCCGGCTCGCCAGGAACTTCTTAATCATATCCGCACGACCGAACCGTATGCCGAGCTTATAGCAGGGAAGTCGCGGTTGCGTGATAACCACTTCGAGCTCGCCAATTCTGTAGTGGTCCCCGATATACGCCGAGTCCTCAAGCAACCCCTCGATCGTGAAGTTCTCACCGAACATCCCCCAGGGCAAATCGATACCTGGCAGTTCACCGCGCCAGTATTCGTAGTGCTCAGCCGGGTATGCATAGATCGCTTTGTCGATTCCACCATGGACTGAGAGATCCGCTTGTTGATCGCCGTCTATATTCAGGGTCCTCACCATAATCGGACCCGTGATGGGATCCTTGAAGATTCCCGTCGTTACGAGCTTGCCCTGCGAGACGACCTCGCGAGGCAATCCAACATTCAGTGAAATGAGCTTCATGAATTCGAATGGTATGTGGTGAACGGTGCGATCTCAAGCGGCGAACTTCGGTGTAACCGAGCGTGCGTGCGCGCAATAGCCAACCTGGGACCGCGAGCAGGGTTATTGCTCAGGTGCATGCGATCGTCCGGCGCCGCTCTACAGGACAAGGTCATATCGCTGTTCGCTCACGAGTTGTCCCCACATTGGGTGCGTCACCTCATCTGTCAGTTGGAATCCGGCCTCGCGATACAACGCTGCCGCTGCCTCAAGATCGCGAGCCGTCGAGAGATAAACTGAGCGGTACCCGACACGACGAGCGAACTCGAGCGCCTGTCCCAGTAGATCTCGGCCGATACCCCGTCCCCTGAGCCCTGGATGGAGTAGAAACCACCGCAGTTGTGCTGCGTTCGCATCCGACTCCGCCTCGGACTCAACAATGGCGATGCACCCATTGACCTTATGATCCGTCTCCACGAGCCAGATCTGTTCCTTCGGGTTCTCCCGCAATGCAAAAGCCGCGAGCGGACCCGCGACGTAAGCCTCGAACGTATGATCCCAACCGCATTCAGCGGCGTAGAGCGTGCCGTGGAGATAGACAATACGACCGAGATCGCCGGATCGTAGGTCGTTTCGGATAGCAACCGCATCCATAAAACTCCTGGGTCGGCTTAGATCTGCTGATTGATTATTAGTTGGCTTCGCGCGAAGCCGCGAAACAAGCATACCTGTATCGTCGGCTAATGAATAACATTTAGCTAATTGAATCAAGCCTACTTCTACGGCGGAACCACCTCTTTTATAGCGTCTGGTGTGGCCCATGCGAAGAAACGGTTCCTGTTGAAATCCTTTTGCCAGTGAGGTAATACTATGGACATTTGTGGCGCCGTCGTAGCACCCAATTAGTTCTCCGGTTTTGCATGCTGCGCCTCAGGATGCCAATAATAGTTCGTAACCTTCAGCATGGAGGGTCATTGATGCCTGCCGAGATATTGAATGAGATGAGACCGAGGTGCTTCGTCATAATGGGGTTCGGGAAGAAGACCGATTTCCTAACCGGACGCGTCCTTGACCTCGATAAGACTTATAAGAACATTATTCAGCCCGCAGTCGAGGCAGCCGGGCTCAAGTGTATGCGTGCCGACGAAATCGTGCACTCCGGGCTGATCGACCTCCCGATGTACGAGCAATTGCTGAACGCGGAGGTGGTCGTCGCCGACCTCTCCACTTCCAACGCGACCGCGCTCTACGAACTGGGCGTGCGCCATGCTCTGCGCCCGTACACAACGGTCGTCATCGCCGAAGACGGATTCAGGGCTTTTCCCTTCGATGTAAATCATGTCCCTGTTCGGCTATACCGCCATTTGGGCGAGGGCATTGAGTTCACGGAAGTAATGCGGTTTCGGGAGGAACTAACCGCAGCCATCGTGAAGATGCTGTCTGGGCCAGGGCCGCGTCAGCCGGACAGTCCCGTTTATGCAGGCCTGCCCGGACTCAACCCGCCGACGTTTCATCCGACGGCAACAGGAGAGACAACACCGGAGTCCGCTGATAAAAGTGCCTCGACCGCGTCGAGCTTAACCCAGGACGTGTTAATGCAGGCAGCGGACGTGGCGCAAAAGAACGGCGACTTTCAGGCGGCGAAGAAAATGTTTACGGCGATACGTCAGATGACTAAGACTGAAGGGCCAGAGGACCCCCATCTCATCCAACGCCTTGCGCTGGTGACGTACAAGAGCAGGTACCCCTCCGAACAGGCCGCGCTGGAGGAGGCGCGCGACCTGCTCTTGGTTATTGACCCCGTCACCTCGAACGACACCGAAACGCTCGGCCTCTGGGGATCGGTACACAAGCGACTCTGGGATTTAACCAAGGACCCTACAAACCTTGATGTGGCTGTGCGCGCCTACGAGAGAGGCTTCTACCTGCGAAACGACTATTACAATGGGATCAATTTCGCCTTCCTGCTCAACGTCCGGGCCACGCACACCGCCGACCGCGCGGAAGCGGTCGCCGACTTCGTGCAGGCGCGTCGTGTTCGCAAGGAAGTCATCTCGATCTGCGAACAGTGGCTCGCCTCCAACCCCGCTCCGGATGAGAAAGCGGGCGCTGAGGCGAAGGAGCAATACCTGCAAAGCAAATACTGGGTACTAGCGTCAATGGCTGAGGCCTATGTCGGCGTTGCGGACGAGGCACGCGCGCAAGCGACGATGGCGGAGGCAGACTCGACCTCGACTCCGTCCTGGATGACGTCTTCAACCCGGGAGCAACTCGACGTACTAAGACGCCTGTTAGCAGATTCCCCGCTCAAGTCGCTCTGAGCAGTCATTTCTTTAACCGCCTTGAGGCTGGCGGCGCTCCTGAGTTGTCACCGTCGCAGATGCCAACGGGAGCTTAACTGAAGGGTAGGTAAAGATGTCGGTGTACATCAGTTATAGCTTTAAAGATGCCGCTTATCACAGCATGCTGTGCATGGCTTTAGAGGGTCAAAAAATTCCTTTCTGGAATCCGAAAGCCATGAAGGTCGGGGAGTCGCTTAGGGATCAGCTTCTAGAGGCGATCAACACGTGTGACGTGTGTATATTCCTGGCGACGGGGAGGTCTATTGAATCCGACTGGTGTGCGGCGGAGGTCGGCGCATTCTGGGGGGCAGGCAAACGGGTGATCATGTACCTAGCCGATCCGGACTTGGAAAAAGATAAGATTCCACCGCAGCTTAGAGAGGACCTCTGGACCTCTGACGTTTATGAAGTTGTACGTGTAGTGCAACAGGACCTTTCTGCCGCGGTGGAAAGGAAGCGGCAGGAGGCCGCTCGGAGGCCGAGGTTGGTCTCGGAGATGACAATCGCTACGCTTTACGACGTGATCGCCTCTTTGAAAAGCCAGTTCCTAGACAAATTGACTCTTCCCGAGGCCATGAGATTAATCCAGGAAAACATCTCGATTAACCCCGCAGATGCCGAGGCCGTTGTGCAACCGCTGATCAAACAACTCGTCGGGATCCCGAGGGAGATTATTGAAGAGACAGCGGGTAAGTACTGGCCGGCCACGTTCATTTTGAAGACTAACACCGGCGAGTGGCTGGGGTTTGCGAGGTCCCCCATCAACCATCCAAATATAGACGGATATACTGACTGTCTCATCCTCCTTTGTGATGCCAAGCTTTGCGTCGCCGCAGCGGCGGTCAGCGCCGTACGGCGGCAGGACGCGAGAATAGACTGTGACAGTGTTATTGCAAATTTCGGAGAAACGCCCCTCGGTGAGGCCAAGCATCTATCGGCAAGGTGAGGCTCGGCTGCAACGTGTTTTTGGGCCGTCTCTATTGGAACAATCTTAAATGACTCGAAGGATTCTGTAGCATTTTCGGAGGCGGTTCTATTGGGGGTGCCAAACAATCAGAACATAGAGTCTTGTTTAACTAAATAGACCCTGGATTGATTCAGAAATCCCTTCATCTTCCCCTTCACCTCCCTCCCGGGATAATCATCCAATGGAATAGGTTTATGAGAAACCTGAGGAAGTTGGTACCCTAACGCCTCGCATTCGCCGGGCCGCGCGGAGCGCTTCAATACTCACTTCGGCGCGCGCTGCAGGCGCTTGTTAGACGGCTTTACCTGTGGTAGCGCCTTCGCGACTGCAACCCCTACGTATTTATCGGCACCCCCGTAGTAGAATAGCCAGCGGTTGCCTTCCTGCACCATCCCTTCGACGAATACGACGTTCGGTACCTGCCCCACCTTCTCCCACTCTCGCTCCACCGTGAAGATCGGCTTATCAGCGCGCGCAACTACTTTCGTCGGATCATTCTTGTCAAACAATACCCAGCCCGTTGCGAAGACCATCTTTTCGTCAGCGCCGTTATAGATTAACAAGATGCCTTGGTCAGTCATTATCGGCGGCGGGCCCGGCTCAACGACTTTCGCATCAAAATACCCTGGCCGTGCCCTGACCAAAGGCTGGTCGAGCACCTCCGTCCAGTGAATCAGGTCATGCGAGTATGCCACCCCAGTCTCGTGCACGTCCTTAGCCGAATCGCCTAAGAAGTACATCCAGTACCTGTCGTTTATCTTCTGAGTTAGAATCGCGCCTGATTTGGGCCAGCCCATGTTCCAGCGCCCCTTGTAAGCCGGCATGATGATGCCCTTACGCTCCCAATGAATGAGGTCCTTCGATGTAGCCAGACATAGCTGCGCATCTTTCTTGTTATACGCGGTGTAAGTCAGGTAGTACGTGCTCCCGATCCTGACCAGCCGCGGGTCTTCAACACCACCGTCCTTTTCATAATCAGTTTCCGGCACGAGCACCGGTTCAGAGCGCCGAATAAAGTGAATCCCATCTGTGCTGAGGGCATAGCCAAGTCTCGAAGTCCCGCTCGCGGCCTGAGCGCGGTAGAGCATCGCAAACTTGCCATCCTTTTTCGCTACCGCTGGATTAAAGACGCCCGCCGACTCAAAGCCGTCACCCTTTGGGCCCATAATAGGATTTCCGTGGTTGAGGCGCTTCCACTGCTCGAGCGGTGCTCTGGGAGCGGGGGCCGCAACCATCAATGAAACAAGCGCGATTGAGACCACGACGCTCCGCATTAAGGTAGAACCACAAGGTATTCCCATATGAATCGCAACTCCTTGAGCAACCCTGGTAGCCGTCTTTACGAATAAGATTCTTTGCGTGGTGTTGGACCCGAGCCATCCCAGGCATTACGACAATGGGCGATCGGGTTCAGCCACTACGCGGCGTCATTCGGCCACGGTGAATGTCACACTCTTATCGGGAGTGGCCGAGTCCCCCAGATATAGATCCACTCGATACCGCCCAGCTGGAAACCCGTTTTCAAGACTGAGATTGAAGTTCACCGTGTTTTGACCAGCTTCCAGAACTATAGGTGCCCGGCGTATTTCAAAGTTCGCCCTGGTGCCGCTGGCTTCGACGGCAACCCAACTCGCCGTCACTTTCGTGCCGGCGGTGGCGCCTTTAAGATTTACGGTGCAGAAAAAGATAGAAGTGGCGGCCGGAAACTCGGTGACAGAATCGCCGTCTCGACTGGTCGACAACGTCGCGTCGGCGATCATCGGACGGGATGCCTTCACCGAGAACGCCACGCTCTTTGC
>DASYSA010000055.1:0-7511 GCA_036003885.1 Blastocatellia bacterium
GGCCAGGAATCCGGTGAGTCTGTACCGCTCCTTTATCAGGTTTGCAGTCGCCAGCAGGAGAACCGCATGCGCAAAGGTCGTCGGCATGATGTCTGCGTTGCCGGTGAAGGTATTCTCCTCGAGACCTAACCCTGTCCACGCCAGCCTGGTTGCGAGAAACAAGCCCACCACGACGAAGCCCACTAGCCTCAGGTCCAACACTCGGCAGAGAACGAAGAGGGCGCCGCTCAGGAGCGTCATCCCGACCGCTGCGAGCAGAATCAGTGCAGTATCTTCTCCCAGGAGCGCTGAGAATCCCGCGACGAGATAGGCAAAGACTCGGTGATGATAAAAGCGAACCGAGATACCGAAATCACCGGGGAGATAACTGCTGTCGAGGATGCGCCGCACGACCGGTAGCAGCCCCGCGTGGTTTGAGAGACCCACGCTGATGCCGCCATTGAAGACGATTATCAGGGTGGCGATGGACAGAATACCGAGTGCAGTGAGAAGGCTGATTCGGGCTTTCGACGCGTGACTGCTCATCTTCGACTGTGTGCCCTGAATGATAGGCCTCAAAGCGTAGTTAATTGCCTTGCCTCCCTGGCCGCTATATAATACCCAGTCACTTGAACAGCGGCCTTGTATATTCAGAATGACTTTTGCAATAGTGCCAGAGGCGCAAGGGATTTCATAGCAGCCAATCGTAATAGCTTGAGGATCGAGGAGGAATAAATGCCAGAGTCTGTTGAGATGTTAATCGTCGGGGCGGGGCCGGCGGGACTGACCGCGGGGTTGTATGGTTCAAGGTCCAACCTCAAGACCATCATCATCGAAAAGGGTCTGCCCGGAGGCGAACTCCTCAACACCGAGGCCATCGAAGACTACACCGGCTTCGAGCACATTACGGGGGTCGAGCTTGCGCAGTTGATGGAGAACCATGCGCGGAAGTTCGGAGTCGAGATCAGGACAGGAGAAGAAGTGAAGTCGGTCCGCAAGGTGGGCGACTACTTCGAAGTCAAAACCGATGAGCACGAGTATCAAGCTCTGACAGTAATCGCAACAGCGGGCGGCACGCCTTATAAGCTGGGAGTCCCCGGCGAAGAAGCGTTCGCAGGTCGAGGCGTCAGCTACTGCGCGGTGTGCGACGGCGCATTCTTCAACGGCCAGCTGATCACTGTGGTTGGAGGCGGGGATGCCGCCGTCGAGGAAGCTAACTATCTGACGCGATTCGGCAGCAGGGTCTTCGTCATTCATCGTCGCGACGGATTTCGCGCGCAGAAAGTGCTTCAGGATCAGTTGTTCAAGAATCCGAAGGTCGAAGTCATCTGGGACACAGTTGTGGAAGAGATCAAGGGCGACAAAGAAGTTGGCCACATGGTCCTGCGCAACATGAAGACCGACCAGGTCACTGAGCATCCGACGGAGGGCGTCTTCATCTTTATTGGCTTCAAGCCGAACACCTATTTTCTGGACGATCATCCGGAGCATGACGTGAGCGGCCACCTGATCACCAACGAACGCATGGAAACCAACATTCCCGGGCTATACGCAGCGGGGGACTTGAGGTCGCAATTGGTTCGCCAGATCACCAACGCGGTTGGGGATGCCACTGTGGCGGCCCTTGCGGCGGAGAAGTACATCACTCACTTTCATCACCTGAAGTCGGCCGGCGCCTGAGCCGAGGACCAGAAAAAATGGCGGTCGACACCACGACTCACAAGGCCACGGAGAGAGTGGCAGCGGCCGGTTCTGGGGTTGGTTACCAGTTGCTGGCCTTTGTTGAAGTGTTGTTGCTCGGGGTGTGGCTTGGGGCGATGGGTTTCTTCAGCTTTGCCGTGCCACAGTCGGGATTCGCCGTATTGCCGTCGCGTGAACTGGTCGGGTTGCTGGTCACCAGCACGATCACGAAGGTCGAGATCCTCGGGCTGGTGATTGGCGGACTGCTGACCGTTATTCAACTGGTCAGTTGGAGGGCGAGAGGCGGTGCGAGATCAGTTCGGCTGATACTGATCGGAATGATGGTCGTCGCCGCGGCGCTGTCACACTTCTGGATCACGCCTGAGATGGTCAGGCTTCGGGAGGCGATGGGACCGGCGTTGGAACACGTCCCCCTTACCGATCCCCTGAAAATACAGTTCAATCATCTGCATGGTTATTCCGTGGGATTGCTCATGGCTGCGATGCTCGGCGGAGTGCTGACTCTTTTCCTAACGGTGCGCTCGTGGCTCAGAGGGTAGAGGATGGCGCTGGCATCTGCCCGCTTTGCGGCGAGGAGATCAGACTCGACCTCTTCGACCGCCGAGTGCCCGCGAAATGGCGTGACGTGCTCGAGCATCGGGACAAGTGGTCCCTTGTTGCCCGCGAGTTCAGGTTGCGCGGATCTGTCGAGGAGGCTGCCAACGCCCTTTTTGTCTCTCCTGAAATCGCGAGACGACTGTTGGAGTTTCTCTGTATTGAGGTCTGCGGTTGCCGAACGGCGACGTGTGTATCCTGCCTTGACGATTATCGAAGCGACCTATAATCTGCCCTCATCTCGTGGAAGAACGCGCGCAGCCATTGGTTGAAACCGAGACTCGCAGCAGGGGTCGAGATGAACTTCCCCGTAAGCTGGGGCTGTTGAGCGCCATCGCCGTTCTGGTCGGAACAACAATCGGCACTGGAATCTTTCGCTCACCCGCAGGCATAGCTCTGAAGGTACCCCAGGAAGGTTGGTTCCTGTTTACCTGGGTATTGGGGGGGTTCTTCACCCTTTGCGGTGCCCTCACCTACGTCGAACTTGCGGGCGCATTGCCGCGAACCGGGGGCGTGTATGTCTATCTGCGGGAGGGCTTCGGAAGACTCCCGGCTTTTCTGTTCGGGTGGACCAATCTCGTAATCCTTCGAGCCTCCTCGCTCGGCGCTATTTCGACGGTGTTTGCCGAATACCTGTTGCGACTCCTTCACAAAGAGGGCAACCCGATGGCGGTTCACCTGATAGCCGCCGCTGCGATTCTGCTGGTCGCAGTCTTCAATCTCGTCGGTGTGCAGCTGGGAGCAATGGTCCAGAACTTGACGACGGGGACGAAGTACATCGCGCTCATACTACTCGTGCTCGTCGCTTTCATCATTGGAGGACAACATGACTGGACTCCCCCGGCGGCGCCGGTCGCTGTAGGCAATACGACTTCATTGACGATGTTCGGGCTCGCGCTTGTGTCGATCTTGTGGGTGTACGATGGATGGGCCGATCTCACGTATGTGAGCGGAGAGGTGAAGCGGCCCGAGCGGAACCTTCCGTTCGCCCTGACTATCGGAACGCTCGCGGTGATTCTGATCTATCTACTCGCGAACGTGGCGTACCTTCATCTGCTGGATATCGGACAGATTGCCAACTCAAAGCTTGTGGCGGCGGATACGGCCAAGAGAGCGATCGGGGGCATCGGTGAGACGCTTGTGTCGATTGCGGTCATGATCTCGGCGTTCGGAACTTTGAATGGCTCGATACTGACCGGGCCGCGCATCTTCTTCGCGATGGCGGATGATGGACTGTTTTTCAGGAAGATCGCCGCGGTGCACCCGCGATTCCAGACTCCCCACGTTGCCATCCTGCTAACGGCAATACCGGCTATGGGGCTGGTGATGCTGCAGAGATTCGAGCAGTTGGCTGATACCTTCGTCCTGGGAATCTGGCCATTTTACGCAATCGGGGTCGCAGCAGTGTATGCCCTGCGGCGCAAACAAAGGGACCTTCCTCGTCCGTACAAGACGCTGGGCTATCCAGTTACCCCGGCACTTTTCATTCTGATAGTAATGTTTCTTTTGGGAAACGCGCTGCTGGACGACGCAAGGTACTATCTGGCGTTGTTGAGCGGTGTCGTCTCGCCTCCGGCGGGCAGCGGCGCGCTTATGGTGTTTGGAATAATCCTGCTTGGAATACCCGTCTATCTGATCTGGAAGCGAACCACAACGAAAAGCGGCGGGCTACGCGAGTAAGCTGAAGGGGCGGCGCCACAAATTACACGAATTGCGCGAATCAACACGAATCATTCGTGATCATTCGTGTGGTTCGTGGCGCCGCCTCTTCAGGAGACTTTCGAACTCAAGTACACCGTTCAACCTCACCAGCATCTGCAGGGCGACTCCTCTTCGTATGCTGCAGTTCCACGAGCTTCGGCTATAATGTCCGCTATGGTCCAGGCCGTAGGGGCGAGGAGAGCCGCAAAGAAGGCGACCCGAGGTCGGTGGCGCACGTGGTTTAAGGTGATCGTGGCAGTAGTCCTTTGCGCGATGCTCTTCTATCACGGCATCATTCTGTTTCGAGTCTTTCGGTTCAAGAGCACCAACCCCCAGGTCACCGCCATTATGGAACAGAGGATGTCTGAAGCCACTGCCCGCGGCGAAGAGCCCAAGCGGCAGCAGTCCTGGGTCCCTTACGAACGCATCTCGTCAAATCTCGTGCGCGCCGTGTTGGCGGGTGAGGATTCCCGTTTCTTCGATCACTCAGGATTCGACTGGGAAGAGATGCGCAAGGCTCTCGAGAAGGACTGGGCTGAGGGCAAGTTCAGCAGAGGTGCGTCCACCATCACCCAGCAACTGGCCAAGAATCTATTTCTCTCCACGTCAAAGAACCCCGCGCGAAAACTTCACGAAGCTCTGATCACTTCAGAGATGGAGGTCATCCTGGGCAAGCGGCGGATATTGGAAATATATCTCAATGTGATCGAATGGGGCGACGGAATCTACGGAGCCGAAGCTGCAGCGCGCCGCTATTTCAACATCTCGGCAGCCGCGCTCAGCGGCGAGCAGGCGTCCTTTCTCTCGGCCATTATTCCAAGCCCGAACGGCGCCTTCAACCCCGCCAAACATCGTGGTCGAGTCGAACGCCGCCGAAGCTTGATCCAGCGCTTGATGCGCCACGTCGTAGTTCCGAAAGATCTGGATTAGTGAGAGATCTCTGCGCCTTTGTTCTCGATGCTTTAATCGTGGGTTATCACTGCGTCGGCTTCGATTTCGACCAGCATCTCAGGATCGATCAGACGGCTCACTTCTACCATGCTTGTCGCCGGACGAATTTTGCCGAAGAACTCGCCATGAGCCTTGCCGACCTTTTCCCATTCCCCTATGTTCACAACGTACATTCGAGTCCTTACGACATCCTTCAGGCTGGCTCCTGTTTTCAGCAAAGCAGATTCTATATTCTTCAGCGTTTGAATCGTCTGCGCATAGACATCTCCTGCTCCGACTAACTTCCCGGCTTCATCAGTTGCCGTGGTACCGGAGACGTGCACCGCGCTCCCTACGCGCACGGCCCGCGAGTAGCCGACAATCGGTTCCCAGGATGTTCCACTCGATACGTTCTTTCTCTCCATCGTGCTCTCCAGAGATCGCCGCGGGAAGTCCTCTGACGGAAACCCGTTCCGGCGTTTCATTGTTTAAGGACCGAGGCAAGTCACGCCGACCGTTTGACCGGCGGCAGTCAGCGCGCTCTTGCGGGCTTCGTCGCACTGTAGCGAACCCACCCTCGATCCTCGTGCCGGGAGTCGAAGGTGTCGGGATGAAAGACCTCGGCCAGGATCTCGAGTGATTCGAATAACCTCGGGCCGGGACGGTTGAAGTACTGGTTGCCGTCAGCAACGATAACACGCCCGGCCCTCACAGCCTTGAGATTCAGCCAGCCGGGCTTTGAAGCCAGTAGATGCATTTCCTCCATCGAGCGATCAATATCGAATCCGCACGGGGTAACGATGATGACGTCGGGGTCGCTCGACTCCAGCTCTTCCCACGTCATCCACGGGGAATGCTTGCCCGCCTCGCCGAAGAGGTTGATGCCTCCTGCCATCTCGATAAGCTCCGGCATCCAATTGCCGCCAGCCATCAACGGATCGATCCACTCGATGCAGGCGACAGTCGGATGGATACCGATTGATCCAGCCGTGCGGGCGATTTCGGACATTCCGCCCTCCAGGCGAGAGACCAGCTCTTCAGCGCGATCCGAGGCGTCTAATGCCTTGCCCACTCGTTTGATATCGGCCCACACATCCAGGAGAGCGTTAGGCTCGAGTGACACGATGGCCGGGTTGGAACCGGTCAGCTCGCAGACCGCTTGTTCGACATCCTTCAAACTCACCGCGCAGACTTCGCACTGCGATTGGGTAATGATGTGGGTTGGCTGCAGCGCATCGAGGAGAGTTGCATCGACGCGATAGACGCTGAGCGCATCCTGCAGGATCGACTTCACTCTCTGGTCGATTTCGTAGCTCGTCCCCTCGACGTTGAACTTCGGGCTTGTGCATACCGGAAGGAGTTTGACCGACGGCGGGTAGTCGCATTCGTGGGACCGGCCCACCAGATCTTTTTCGAACCCAAGGGCGCAGACGATTTCGGTAGCGCTGGCAATCAGCGAGACGATTCGATGTTGCGTCATTCGTCAATTTCCCTTCGCGTGATGGATGCTTGTTGACGACAAGGATAGCACGTCGGGTTTGAGCCTGACGAGACGGGGTCAGGCCCTCGATTTTGCGATTCCGATTGGAGTTGAGCGGAGGCAACAGACGAAATCGGAATCGCAAAATCGAGGGCCTGATCCCCCGTCACGACCGCAGGTTTAGCAGGAAGGCGATTGCGATGAGAGTTGCGATCGATCCCGCCACCACTCCAAAGATAGCTCGTCCCTTGCCCCGCTTATCGGGATTGCGGTTCAGATCAACGATTGCGACAACGCTGAGGACCATCGCTACCGGTCCTAAGATCGGGCAGCAGATAAGAGACAGCAGACCCACCCACCCTGCGATTACAGCCAGCGGCGCCTTGCCGACTGGCAGAAGCGCTCTCATCCATGGATCGTCGCCAATCTTTGGCTGAGGAGGTTGCACCAGTTGTTGCGGCTGAAACGGCGCGCCGCACGTGAGGCAGAAACGAGCGTAGTCTACATTCTCATTCCCGCAGTTCTGGCAGATCACAGCAACTCCTTTCCTCCTTGTTGCGTCTTGATGTCCTGGTGGTAAGGGGATCGCTCTTCAGCGCGCTAGCTTGGGATCAAGTCGCAAAGGTAGTGGTTGTCCTCCAGGCGCACGTTGCCCGTCTTGAACGATATCTTCTCCTTGAACAACGGGCCGTCGAACACGAACGTGTGGAACTCACCGTTCTCGCCGCAGGGATCTACATCGGGTGGAAGCCGTGATAGAAATTCGGAGTCAATGACGCGGCCGGCGAAGGAGCTATCGAGTGCCTTTGAGTTGACACAAGTGACGACGGCCTTGAAGCCTCTCATGATGAAGTCCTTTATCAGAGCCGGCGTATCGCGCTTCCAAAGAGGGAACAGCGGCCGCATATCAAGGCGGCCGAGGAGTTCTTCTCGGTAGTGCCTTATGTCTTCGAGGAAAAGGTCGCCGAAAACCATGGATCCGACGCCCGTCTCTCGATAGGCTGCCAGAGCGCGTTCCAGGGAGCCTTCGTACTCCTGATTGCTCGCGCTCTTGGGTATGACGACCTGTTCAAGGGGAAAACCCAGAGACTCCGCCTGCCATTCGAGCAGCACTCGCCGCACGCCG
>DASYSA010000056.1:0-7993 GCA_036003885.1 Blastocatellia bacterium
TGATTTTCGTTAAGCAACCGGAGATCAGTCATATTGACAGCAAGCGCGTCAACGAATACGTTTGACACACAACAGCGATGTTCACGCGAGCGAAGTTACACACACAGGAGGAGCAATGGCGTACGATTTGATCATCAAAGACGGCGAGATTATTGACGGTTCCGGTTTGCCGGGGTTTCACGGCGACGTCGCCGTCAGCGGCGGACGGATCGTCGAGATCGGCAAAGTGAGTGGAGAGGCGCGGCAAGTGTTGAATGCGGATGGGTTGGTGGTCGCTCCCGGCATCATCGACAACCACACGCACTACGATGCCCAGGTCACCTGGGATCCGCTCTGTACCTACTCTTGCTATCACGGCATTACCACTGTCGTCATGGGCAACTGCTCTCTGGCGATGGCCCCGGCGCATAGGGAAGATCGCGAGATGCTTGCCGGAGTCCTGTCCCACGTGGAGGCGATCCCGCTGGAAGCGATCCAGGCCGGGGTCAAATGGTCATGGGAAACTATCCCCCAATATCTCGATGCGCTGGATCAACGGCTAGGCATAAACGTGGCGTCCCTCATCGGGCACTCTGCCGTGCGCCGCTACGTGATGGGTGAAGCCTCGCAGGAGCGGCACGCCACCGATGACGAGATTGCGGCCATGAAGGCGATCGTTCGCGAGGGGTTAGCGGCCGGAGCCGTGGGCGTTTCCTTCGAGCGCAATCTGCGCCATTTCGATTGGAATGGCCGGCTGGCGCCGACCAATCTCGCTTCCGACGCGGAGATTTTCGCCGTGGCGGGCGTGCCGGACGAGGTCGGGCGTGGGGTCATCCAGTTTGGCGGCGACCGCAATCTCAGCACTCAGGTAGCCAAGACCAGCCGGCGGCCGGTCTTCTATGGCAACATCACTCAGCAGGCGGTGGCTCCCGACCGCTGGCGCAAACAGCTGGCGGAAGCCGAGAACATGATGCGCCAGGGGCATCGCGCTTACCAGTTCGTCATGCCTCGGCCCGGCGACCTGCGTTATACGCTGAAGACCGCGCAACACTTCGACGCCTTGGCCACCTGGAAAACCGTCATGTTGCTCTCCCTCGATAAGCGCAAGGAAGCGTTCCGCGATCCGGAGACCCGCGCCAAACTGCATCTGGAGGCCGTTGAGACTCCTCTCGATCCGACTCGCGTCGGCGAATTCACGCGCCGCTGGGATTTACAATTCGTTTTCAAGCCGGCGCTGCCGAAAAACCAGCACCTCAAGGGCAAGAGCGTTGCCGAGATCGCGCGCGAACAGAACAAAGACGTGCTCGACGTGTTCCTCGATCTGGCGCTGGAAGAAAACCTCGAAACGGAGTTCGAACGGCGCGAAGTCAACAGCGACGAAGCCGCCATGACAGCTCTGCTTACCAGTCCGTACACCGTCATCGGGCAGTCGGACGGCGGAGCCCACGTGGTTTTTCGCACAGACTATAGCTACTCCACCTATCTGTTGTCTCACTGGGTGCGGGAGAAAGAAATCATGTCGTTGGAAGACGCCATCCGCAAGCTCACTTTCGTGCCGGCTTCGCTCTTCGGATTCTCTGACCGCGGGCTAGTGCGCCCAGGCATGGCCGCGGACCTGATGGTGTTCGATCCCGCGACCATCAGCCCATTGGAACCGGGCGAGGCGCACGACTTGCCGGGCGGAGCCAAGCGGCGCAAACAACTCGCTCGGGGAATCGAGTGGACCGTCGTGAATGGGCAAGTGCTCATGGAAAAGGGCGAACACACCGGCGCTTATCCCGGCAAGGTGGCGCGCAGCAGCAGCCCCGCGCAGCAATAGCTGCAAGCAGGGTGATCATCGTTGAATCTTGCTGTCAGGCTGAATTAATGTTGTTGACTAGGTGGAATTACTCGAAAGACGGGTAGTGTTCTATGAGGACACTACCAAAACAGAGTCTTTGCTATTCATGGATTGGAATTTCTTAAAACGGTCAGAGATTGCTGCGGCACATAAACCAAGGTTGTGGATCGAGAAGGGTTAATGCTTTAGCTCTAGCGCCGAGTTGGGCCGATTTGTTTTTGCTCATTACCTGCAAATCCGCCGGAAGGTCAGATTGACTCGCGGGCCGCAGGGACGCTTCTCCTTTTCAATTCCATGTTTCCAACAGTGCTGGGTATCGCCTTTGATCAAAAGCAGGCTGCCCGAGGCGAGTCTTAAGCGGACACTTTTCAGGTCTCGCCTGGTCTTGTGCTTCAAGATGAAAGCTCGTTCTTCCCCCAGACTTAACGAGGCAATGATCGGCCGGCGGCCGAGCTCTGGCTCATCGTCGCTGTGCAGTCCCATGCTGTCGAGGTGATAGCGATAGTAATTCAGTAGCACGCTATTGAAGCTCGTACCGGCAACTTTCTCGACCCTGTTTTTGATGTCTATCAGGGTGTCAGTCCAGGGCAGCGGGTCATGGTGAATGCCGGAGTACGTGTAATTTGCTCCCTTATCGCCGGACCAGGCAATGAGACGAGGTTGGGGAACCGGTTTTCCCCACACAACTATGTTTTCGGCGCGCCATGGAACTTCATCGATGAGCTGATTCATGACAGCTTCGGCGGGTCGAGCAAGCGGAAGTTCGGGCAAATAGTAGATTTCTGCGTCTGCCAGGGGGATACGTTCGAGAGCTACCCTCCTGGGAAATAGATCGTCAACCATTCTTAATATATATCAGCAACCGCCGGCATCGTTTACATTTGGTGTCCGCGAAGCACAACCGCGGTCCATTTGCAGTCAAAGATGCGCAAGGAATACAAAAATCAGCTTTCGAGTAAGAGAAAAAGTTCCGATCACTCAATTCTAAGCGATACTTGACCAGTCAATCTCCGTGGGCTAAGTTCACTCGTCGATTTTTCATTTCACTAATCAGGCGTGTGGACGTTCCGACATGCAGCGTCCACGCTCACATTTTAGACTTTCCGCCGCGTTCGAAGGGCTTGGAAAAGGTCGCGGAGCGGTTTGAAGGATCAATCCAGGAGATAAACCCATGAAGATTACTCGTGTCGAAGCAACCTCTCATCGCGTCCCGGCGAAGGTGCCTCTCATGCATGAGCCGATTATACGTGAGATCGTGTTCGTTCGCGTGGAGACGGACGGTGGGGTGACGGGGTACGGCTTGACCGGACCGATTCAACGATTTGCGGCGCGGGAACTCATCAACCGCGAGATCGCCCCGCTGCTCGTGGGCAGAGACCCGCTGGCAACGGAGCGTCACTGGTATGATCTTTTCTACCGGCTGAATCCTCGGGCGCAAACCGGCGCCTGGTCCTCCGCTGTCAGTGCGGTGGATATTGCGCTGTGGGACATAAAGGGAAAGCACCTCGGCCAACCCGTTTGGAAGCTGCTGGGCGGGTACAGTGCCACTGTTCCCGCATACATCACCTTCGGACTGCTGGAATATACTCGCGAGCAGCTTGTAGAGGCGGCAAAACAATTTACGGCGCAAGGTCATGACAAGCTCAAGATGGTAGTGGCCATCAACGGCGCCCAAGACCCGGCCGAGGATGCCGCGCGAGTGCGCGCCGTACGCGAGGCGATAGGCGATCAGGTGGAGCTCATGGTCGATGCAAATTACCTCTTTTCGTTTCCCGTGGCGCTTGACCTCGCCAAACGCATTGAGCCCTACGGAATTAAGTGGTTCGAGGAACCCGTCTACGGAAACGACGCGCGGTTGCTCGCCAATCTCCGGCGGCAGACTAAGATCCCCATCTCTGCGGGGCAGAACGAAGGACACAAGTGGCGCCACCGGGAGCTGCTCGTCCACGAGGCGGTGGACATTCTTCAGCCCAACGTTGTCTATGTGGGAGGTTACACGGAAGGCGTGAAGGTTGCCGCCATGGCGCAGGCCTATAACATACCGATTGCCAACGGCGGCGGCTGGCCGCACCACAATATGCACTTGATCGCGGGTGTGGCCAACGGCTGGCGGGTAGAGTTTCACGTGCCGATGTGGGTGACCGGAGAGATGATCTTCAAAGATCCGCCGAAGCCGTCCCGTGGCACGGTCACATTAACTGATCAGCCCGGCCTTGGGCTAACTCCGAACGAAGAGGCGCTCAAAGAAACACGGGAGCCGTAGTGATTTCAGAGTGGAACCCGAGCGCAGAAATCACCACAAAGGACCTAGTGCGCAGAGCCGCAACCAAGGAGGAGATTTAATCGCAAAGGACGCTAAGAAAAACCTACCCTTTCGGAGCGTTCGCAATTTGCAGTTGTGTCATGCTGAATGAAGTGAAGCATCTGCTTTGCACTTTTCCCAATTCTCTGGACCGAGACAAGGAAATTCAAAAGCAGATTCTTCGTCGCTACGCTCCTCAGAATGACACACGAGAGTAAAGCCGAGTACTGAGTCATGGAGATTTAGGGTAGGGACCAACGCCACAAAAATTTGCGCAGGCCGCGAAAACTTTTAACGATAGTAGCGCAAAGGATGGCTTACGCCTGGTTTACCGAGTGATTTAACTCTCCCGAGTTTCGCCAAGCCCGGGAATTATTGGAGGAACTCTCATGACTCTAATAGATGAAAAAGATATCGCTGACCTGTCCGCTCGCTTCTCGGGCGTGCTCCTACGTCCCGATGAATCCGGGTACGACGAGGTGCGCCGGGTACATAACGGTATGATCGATCGACGCCCCGCGTTGATTGCGCGCTGCCTGGGCACTGCCGACATCGCTGACGCGGTGAATTTCGCTCGCGCGCGTGGTCTCGAACTGGCCGTGCGCGGCGGCGGTCATAATGTCGCTGGTCGGGCCGTGTGTGACGATGGGCTTATGCTCGATTTGTCGCTCATGAAGGGCATCCACGTCGATCCGGTCCGTCGCACGGCGCGCGCTCAGGGCGGCGTCACGTGGCGCGAATTCAATCGCGAGACGCAGGCGCATGGGCTGGCGACGACCGGTGGCGTGATTTCCACGACTGGCATCGCAGGTTTGACCCTCGGTGGCGGCCTCGGGTGGCTCATGGCCAAGCACGGCCTGGCGATGGACAACCTGCTCTCAGCAGAGATCGTGATCGCTTCGGGCGACATCCGGCAGGCAAGCAAGGATGAAAACGCTGATCTGTTCTGGGGTCTTCAAGGCGGGGGCGGCAACTTCGGCGCGGTCTCGTCGTTAGAGTATCGGTTACATCCGGTGGGGACGGTCACCAGCGGGCTCATCGCCTATCCCTTTCAACAGACCCGGGACGTGCTCAAATTTTTCCGTGAGATTACATCGGGGTTACCCGACGATCTCGCGATCTTTGCCGCGCTGCTGCACGCACCCGACGGCGCTCAGATTGCTGTCATGATGGCCTGCCACTGCGGTCCGCTCGCCGAGGCCGAAACTGCTCTGCAACGGATCAAAAAGTTTAGCACGCCCGTGATGGATACGATCGCTCCCACGACCTACGAGGCTACGAATATGATGCTGGACGCCGGATTCCCTCGGGGCGCCCTCAATTATTGGAAATCCAATTTCATGATGGAGCTGAGCGATCATGCCATCGACACGCTAATTTCTCAGTTCGCGTCATGCCCCTCGCCGATGAGCGGGCTGTTGCTTGAGCATATTCACGGCGCAGCAACGCGTGTCGGCGTCAGCGAAACAGCGTTCCCCCACCGTCGCGAGGGCTACAACTTTCTGGTCGTCTCTCAGTGGCTCAACCCGGCTGACAACGCGCGGAATATAGAGTGGGCGCGGGAATCATATGACGTGATGCGGCCCAGCTTCACACCAGGGCGGTACGTAAACTATCTGGGAGACGACGACGGCGAGGATGCCGTCGCGGCAGCCTATGGGCCGAACTACCAGCGCCTGCGGACGCTGAAAACGAAGTATGACTCGACTAATCTATTCCATCTGAATCAAAATATTCGACCGGCTTAAGGGACTGAGACGAGATGATCGCAACATGAAGTGTGCGCGCTGCCAGCACGAGAATCCGCCACAGGCAAAATTTTGTCTCGAGTGCGGAACTTCTCTCGCCCTCAAGTGCTCTGCGTGCGGCACTGAGCTTCCTGCTGGCGCTAAGTTTTGTCTGGAATGCGGGCAAGCGGTGGGGGCTCAGCCAACCGTCGAGTCGCGTTTCGCGTCGCCCGTTTCCTATACCCCGAAGCACCTCGCCGAAAAAATTCTGACTTCTAAGAGCGCGCTCGAAGGCGAGCGCAAGCAGGTCACGGTGTTGTTCGCCGACATGAAGGGTTCCATGGAACTATTGGCGGACCGCGATCCGGAGGAAGCGCGTAAACTTCTAGATCCTGTTATCGAGCACATGATGGAAGCCGTGCACCGTTACGAGGGGACAGTCAACAATTTAATGGGTGATGGCATCATGGCGCTCTTCGGTGCGCCGTTGGCGCATGAAGACCATGCGGTGCGCGCCTGCTATGCGGCGCTCCGAATGCAGGAGTCGCTGAATCGATATGCTGACGGCGTACGGCGGAAAGAAGGCGTTCCGATTCAGATACGAGTTGGTTTGAACTCAGGTGAAGTGGTGGTCGGTTCAATCGGCAACGACCTAAAGATGGATTACACAGCTATAGGTCAGACGACTCACTTGGCAGCGCGGATGGAGCAGATGGCGACGCCGGGTTCAATCATGATGACCATGGATACTCTGCGTTTAGCCGAAGGCTATGTTCAGGTGAAGCCGCTCGGTCCGGTCAGCGTCAAGGGATTAACTGAGCCGGTGGAAGTTTATGAGATTATTGGAGTTGGAGCCGCACGTTCTCGCCTGCAAGCCGCAGCCGCTCGCGGCCTCACGCGCTTCGTTGGACGGGATAAAGAAATCGAGCAGCTTCGGATGGCCCTGGAGAGAGCAAGCAGCGCTCATGGTCAGGTTGTTGCGGTAGTTGGAGAGCCTGGTTTAGGAAAGTCGCGGCTGTTCTACGAATTTACCCATTCGCATCGCACGCAGGGATGGTTGATCGTGGAATCCGGCTCGGTCTCGTACGGCAAGGCGACGCCGTATCTTCCTCTGATCGACCTGCTTAAGTCTTATTTCAAAATCCATGACCGGGACAACCAGCGCGAGATTCGCGAGAAGATCACCGGCAAGCTACTGACCCTGGATGAGTCCCTGAAGCCAACGTTACCGGCCTTTCTCGCCCTGCTGGATCTTCCCGTCGAGGACCAACAATGGCAGGCTCTCGATCCGCCACAAAAGCGCCAGCGAACGCTGGATGCGTGTAAACGTCTCTTGTTTCGAGAGAGCCAAGCGCAGCCACTACTGCTCGTGTTCGAAGATCTTCACTGGCTCGATTCGGAAACCCAAACGCTCCTCGACAGCCTGGTGGAAAGTCTGCCGACGGTACGTCTGCTCCTGCTGGTGAATTATCGTCCGGAATACCAACACGGCTGGGGGAACAAGACCTATTACAGCCAATTACGGATTGATCCCCTGATACCTGACAGCGCAGAGGAACTATTGGGCGCCCTTTTGGGGAATGATCTCACTCTCAAGCCGCTTAAGCAGCTCTTGATTGAGCGGACGGAGGGCAACCCGTTCTTCCTGGAGGAAAGTGTCAGAACTCTCATCGAAACCAAAGTACTTGTAGGTGAGCGGGGAAGTTATCGACTCATGAAAGCAGTGGAGACCATACAAGTGCCAGCGACTGTTCACGCGGTGTTGGCCGCCCGGATTGACCGTCTCTCATCCGAAGAGAAGCAACTTCTCCAATCGGCATCGGTAATTGGGGAGTATGTGTCCTTCAATCTTTTGCAAGCAGTCGTTGACATGCCAGAAGACGAGCTTCGTCGTTGCCTCGCAGATCTGCAGGCCGCCGAGTTCCTTTATGAGGCGAGTGCGTTCCCCGAACTCGAATATACTTTCAAGCATGGTCTTACGTATCAGGTGGCATACAACTCTCTGTTGCAAGAGCGGCGGCGTGCTCTCCACAGCGTCATCGTCGGTGCAATCGAACGACTCTATCCTGATCGGTTGGCCGAACACGTTGAGCTGCTCGCCCGCCACGCGTCCCAGGGCGATCTATGGGAAAAGGCCGTGGAGTA
>DASYSA010000057.1:0-3876 GCA_036003885.1 Blastocatellia bacterium
TATTATAAAGCGCCGGAGTATCTTCGATTCGATAAATGTCTGACTAATTCCCTGTATTTGGCCGGAGGGCTCAAAGGCGAAACAAGAGTGAATCGCACTTGGTTAAAACATAGGTTAGAGTCGCAAATAAGAGCCTTCCAATAGTTCAGTGACCATAGTAAAACGCACCATCATTGGACTTTTCACCGGTCTTGTAGGAGGCGCCATCTTTGGCGCCGCGGTATCCGTGGCTTTCGCCCTTCCTACTTATTTTGCAGGTCATTCTTTCTTTGAAAAGCTCGAGCAACTGGTTCTAATCGCCGGTTTCATCGGTGCGGAGGCCGGTCTCATTGCTGGCGGAATTATCGGACTCATCGTCGGTGTTTTCGGGCTTCGTAAACGCTACGGAGCGTTAACAGGTTTTGTCGTGATCCTGATTCTGGCCGTCTATCTTGTAGGTCCGCCTGCAGCCTTTCATGAGCCGCAGGTATTCTAACGATTCTGTCAGCGCTGTCAGCAGCGGCGCTCGGAGCACTAATCGCAGCCATTATCAACTGGTTCCAAGGACGAAAAAACAAATACTCCTGGCAGGCTGCGGAAAACTAAACAATCTTCTCACGAAGGGAGCTTCCAATTTCCGGTGGTCCGTAACACAGGACCACTAGTGCTCAAGACAGACAGAAATCGACTCTTTGGTGTCAGGTATCTGTTAGGAGTCTATGAAAGCGCGTCAACTTACCTGGGTCGCTTCATGTAGGCCCAGTATCTGCACCCGATAGTCGCATTGGGACTGCTGATGCAAGCTGAAGTTACTCCTACCAGTTCCCAGCCTTGACTGCCAAACTGATTCAGCTTCGGAGTGGCTTGGTAGCGGGCATCGAGTTCCACTTCCATAAACTCCCACGTCTGTTTCTCGATTGTATTCTTCTGCAATCGCGCTTGCGCGGTCCAACCTGCCAGACAAATTAAAGTTGCCAGAGCAAGCACCAAATACAATCGGTTTTTCATCAAAATCTCTCCTGTCATATTGCGTAAGGTTTGGAAGCACACGGAAGATATGTTGGAGGACCGGGCTTGTCAAACATTAGCGCCGATTCTCGAAGAAGCTCAATGCAATCCCTAAAGCATTCTCTCATCGCCGCCGTCTTACTCTCCTTTGCCGGACTCACCGCTGCGCTGGGTCAACCAGGTGACTATGTGCAAAGGATAAATGCGGTCGTAAACGAGCTGCAAAGACGAATTGCAGAAGCCAACCTTGAACTCGACAAGGAACCAACGAATATTCAACTCTACGCGAAGCGAGGTTCACTTTATGTCGACTTATATCACGCGCTACACGATGAAAGTGGCCTGGGACGGTATTACGGGGATAAGACACCAGAGCTTTCAAAAGAGGCGCTCATCACCAAAGCCATCTCTGATCTCGATCGAGCCATCGGCAAGTCTCCATCGGTTGATCTACTCACGAAACGCGGCGAAATGCGGGAAGCGCGGTGGAATGAAGTCGCCTTACACATCTATTTTAGCGCGTGGCGAATGAAGGACTGGCCTTACACCTCATGGGAACACGTAACCGAAGCACCAACCGACCAACTCGAGCGCGCGATCCTCGATCGCGTGTTAACCAACCAGGATTTCGAATCCGCATCCGAAGATTATTCAGAAGCACTACGACTCAATAAGGACGCCGCAACTGCACGTGAGATCCACACACGTCTCGCCAGGCTCTACTTCGTCCGCGCGCAACGCATGCCACTTGGCGTGCCTTTGGTGAGAGCAACTGTGATAAGGCCCAACATGTATCGTTACTCACTCTTGGAAGACTACGATAAGGCCATTGAGCACATCGCAAAAGGTAATGAACTTCCGTCAACGTGCAAGCCGTTCGCAGTAAGACCCGGACAGTATCTATGTGACTACTACTCCGCCAAAGCAGGTGCGGCAGCAGAATTGGCGAAGTACGAAATTGCGCTTCAAGCTTTTAGCGCAGCGGAAAACTACATCGAGCCGGACGACAACGGCCGCCGGTGCCAGCTGTATGCCGCCCGCCGAGATCTGCACGCAAAAATGAAGAACTATGACGCCGCCCTCGCGGAAGTAGCTAAGATGAATTCACCGCCGGCAAATTCGTTATGCGCGGACGAGGCTTACGGACTCCGCGCTGATGCCGCTTTCGAGAAAGGCGACTGGCGCGCGGCGACCGGCAACTACAGTGAGGCCGTAAAAAACGCAGATTCGGGCATGCGTAGCCACCTCAATCTCATTCGCGCGTATTTGAACCTGGGTGAACCGCAAGCTGCGTTGCAAGCGCTCAAACGATATTGTGGAATTGGCTGTGCTGATGAATTCCTTGAGCTACAGGCTCGCGCACATCAAATGAGTGGTCAAACTGCACTGGCGGCTTCAGAGATGAAAACCTTCAGGGCTTATCGCGCCTACCTGAAAAACGAACAAACACTTGAAGGCAAACTCAGAATTCGTTTATGGTCGCCTCAAGCTGCCGCCCGGCATGTCACTCGGCAAAGGAATTCTGATTGTGGCCATCGTCGATCCCGTCAGTGGAGCATTCATTCGTCAGTGTCAGACGGACGACCTTCAACGATTCTCGACACGTTACTGGAGACGTCGCCCATTCCGCATAACTGCGACGTACGAGGACAAGAGAGACGGAAGCCTCATTAAACTTGTTGGCGAGACCAAACATCTCATTATCAGCGACCACAACATCGGTCCCTTAACACTCGAACTAGCGCCCTCCCAGTGAAGATCTTGATTTCGCAATTTCGTTATTGCAGAAATGTAATCATTACAATCTCAACACAAAAATGCCATTAGTTGACGCTAACGTCTCGCACAATTCGTTTTGGCGATTCTTTCCCCTGTCAAAACGATTTTCCCCAAATCAGCTTGATTGCAAGTCAGCGTTCGTTATGGCCTCGCAGTTTTGTGCGGTCAGCCCCGATAACGAAGCGGCAATAGTTCCCGAGTGGACTTAGGTTGTCTAATTCGGTCACGGCGATGCACTTTTACTCTGTGTTTTTGTGTCGTCCCGTCGGGTAGGTCAGGAATTCGCTGCCAGGGCAAGCAAGTTACGAGCATTGGATCTTAGTTCGAGTGCCCTCGAACTGAGGTTCTTGGGGGGTACTGCCTTCGAGGCGGTGGGGAGTGCCGATGTGTTTATTTGGAGCTGAGTTTCAGACTCCCAACGACGAGGACAAAAGGTATGAACATTAAATTTACAAGAGTCTTGATGCCACTGTTAGGCGCTGTGATCTTTGCCTTTACGGCAGTGGTAGCCCAGGCCGATCCAGTGACGTTTAGCACTACTGGCGTTTTCAGTGTCAGTGGGACCAACGTCGTTAACTTCACGAATATCAATGGAACGACGACAATCACGTTCAATGGCACCACCAATCCGGTCAACACGCCGGCGGGTACCAGCTTTGGTGATATCGTGGTTACCACAACAGTGCCGGCTAACTTGCTTGGACCAGCGATCGCCGGAAATTTCACGTTGAATATTATTCAGGTTTCGCCTGCCGGAGCTGGTAGCCTTGTGGGTACGCTCGCGGGAACACTCGGGTTCAACACGGGCATCGCGACCCTGACCTTTTCAACTACATCGATCAATATCGGCGGCTTTACCTATACCGTGAATCCTGCATACACAATCGCATTGCCGGTAACCGGTGTCGGTGGAGGTGCTGGAACAGGCACAACAACTATTCAAGGCACTGTCACTGGTAGCGCGATTCCAGAACCAACCAGCATGGTGCTCCTGGGAACGGGATTGTTGGGAGTTGCAGGCGCGGTGAGACGGCGATTTAAACGCAAATAGCTCGTTAGTCAGTCCGTCAAGTAGTCGAGAGAATATTACGCGTGGGTTGTGCGGCACCC
>DASYSA010000058.1:0-11699 GCA_036003885.1 Blastocatellia bacterium
TACCGTAGATACGGTCATGAGCGTGCTGCCCCTGCGGACAACGAGGTTTCGGAGGTTGTATTTGAGTGGTATTGCCATAAATAAGTCCTGAGTGCCGAGTAATGAATGGTGATGTGCTGAGGGTCTTGTAAAAAGCCAGCAACTCAGGACTCGTTACTCAGCACTCTCTAGGCCACTCTGCGGAGGCCGTCGACGATCCGTACTCTGGCGGCGCCCCAGGCCGGGATGCCGCCGCTGAATAGACCAATCAGAATTGACGCGCCCAAACTCAACGCAATGACAGTGAGGTTGATCCTGAGGTTCTGCAGAAAGATCATGTTCCGCAGCGCGGAGGGCATGACCGATGCTCCAACCCTGGCGCCCAGCGTCCCGAGCAATCCCCCTATCAGTGCGATGAGTACCGACTCTGACAGTATCAGTCCCAGGACCAATCCCGGCCTGAACCCGAGGGCCTTCATTACCGCCACCTCGGTATAGCGCTCGCGAGCAGTCATCGCCATCGCGTTAGCGGCAATCAAACTGATGGTGAAGACTACAACCAGACCGACACTGGCAATCAGGCCCTTTACATTTCCGAGCATCGAGACGAAGCTCGCTTGAAATGAAGCTTCGGTCTCGGTCTTGGTGGGCCACGCGGAACTCTTGAACATCGCGTCAACCGTGTCCATTACCGCGGGCGCGCTCGAGGGCGAGTCCAGCTTGATTCTGTAGGTGCCAACCTCACCAGGGTTGTTCAGTGCTTCCTCGACGTATTCACGATGAAAGAAGAGTCCGCCCTCAGGTGCATCGGCTGGAACCGTGTAAATACCGCGCAGTGTAAGGCGCGGGTTTACGTTAAAAAACGTGCCCGTCAATTCGATCACATCGCCTATCTTCCACCCATACTTCGCCGCAAGCTTCTGTCCCGCAACCGCCGCCGTGCGCTCCTTCTGAAAGGCTTCCTTCTCCGCGGGCGAGATCTGATACTCGCTCTGCACATCGAACAGTGTCTTAGCATCAACGTAGAACCGCGCAAAGAAGTACTCCGGTTTGTCCTCTTTATAGATTCCGCCGAACCAGTTTGCCGGACAAATTGCAACCACGCCGGGCACCTGGGCTATCTTTTCCCGATACGCCTCGGGCATCGAATCAGCAAGCGACTTTCGCCGCACGACCAGCCGCCGCTCCGCGCCGGTCAACTCCGATGCGGAAGTGAAAGAATTCAAGATTGCCTGCATAAAAGTCAGCAGGAAGATCGCAGCGGAGATGCTGAGGATTGTCAGTACGCTCCGCCGCTTGTTACGGCTGGCGTTCTTAACTATGAGCCGCAGGTACTTCATAGACGCCTCCTGTTCTGCTGAGCAGACCCTTGTCGAGATGGATGACAGAATGGGCATGGCCCGCTGCGCGCGGGTCGTGAGTGACCATTATGATGGTCTTTCGAAACTCGTCGTTGAGCCGCTTGAGCAAGTCGAGTATCTCTTCGGCTGACTTCGCGTCCAGGTCTCCTGTCGGCTCGTCGGCAACGAGCAAGGTTGGATCGGTCACGATTGCTCGCGCGATGGCCACGCGTTGTTCCTGACCGCCAGAGAGCTGGCGCGGATAATGCCTATCGCGATCCGCCAGGCCGACCACCGACAGCGCCGTCATAACGTGATCGCGCCGTTTTTTCTTCGACAGACTGGTCAGCAACAGCGGCAGCTCGACATTCTCAAAAGCCGTAAGCACGGGAATGAGATTGTAGAGCTGAAAAATGAACCCGACGTGGCGAGCCCGCCACTTGGCCAGCTGTTTCTCGTTAAGGCCGGCGATATTCCTGCCGTCGATCTCTATTCGGCCTGAGTTGGGCTTGTCTATTCCGGCGATGAGGTTCAGGAGCGTCGTCTTGCCGGAGCCTGATGGACCCATCAATGCCAGGAATTCACCGGGGCCGACATCGAGATCGATGTTGTCGAGCACGGGTATATCGATCGCATCGCGGCGATAGTGCTTGGTGACCTTCGATAGACTGATCAGCGTTTCTGCCATTCAAGCGTTCTCCATTGTTTGAATCTGCGCGGGCAGCTCAATTCCTGCGCCCCGCTTTACGATCTTAGTTCCTTCAAAAACAACCGTCATTAAACAACCAGTACCGAGAGTCAGCTTCCTGCTTTCACCTTAACGCGGGTGCCGTCACTGAGGCTCTCGCCACCTTTGATAACCAGGGCCTCGCCGCCCGCCAAGCCTTGCTTTATCTCAACCCGATCGCCGAAATCGCCGCCGACGGTCACCGCCTGAGATTGCATTCGATCCCCGGTTAGAACGAGAACCATCGTCTTCCCTTCCCTCTGCTGAATCGCTGATTTTGGGACAGTGACTCGTGCTGCCTGATGACTCGCCGCGAGAGGGTCCTTCTGAATGAAGGTTATCTTCGCGGACATATCGGGCAGTATTCTCGGATCGACCTTCGTGAATCGGACTTTGACTTTGACCGTGGCCTTCTGGCGGTCGGCCGTCGGGACGATCTTATAAGTCTCAGCCGGCAGCTTTTCATTGCCAAGCGCATCGAGCGTTACTTCAGCCGGAAGTCCCTTTGTTATCTTGCCGATGTAGGATTCGTTGATGTCGGCTTCGACCTCGAGGGTCGCAGGATCGACGATAGTAACCACCGATCCGCGAGTCGAGCTCCCGCCAAAGATTGCGGGCGCGACAGTCTCGCCCACCTCCGCGTCTTTGGAGATCACGATACCGTCGAACGGCGCGCGAATGTTGCAGTACTCGATCTGCGCTTGTATGACTCCGATGCGCGCCTCAGCGGACCTTATCTGAGCGGTAGTGGTATCGATCTTGAACTGCCCGGCGCGGATGAAAGCTTCAGCCGCTCGGACGTTGGCTTCATCGACTCGCGCCTGCGCCGTTGCGTTATCGAGATCGGCTCTGGAGGCGACGCCACTCTCGATAAGCCTGGTCTGTCTGGCGAGTTCGAGGCTGCTCTTCACCTTGTTAGCCTGCGTCTGAGCCAGAGTCGCTCGCGCTTGCTCGAGTTCAGCCTCAGCCTGGCTCTTAGTCGCCTGCCAGTTGGTGAGGGAGCCTCTGGCATCGGCCAACTGAGCATCCAGATCGCGATGTTCGAGCCGGGCAACGATCTGACCGGTTTTGACAATGCTTCCGGTGTCAACGCCCAGATATTCGAGCCGCCCTGAGATCTTGGGGCTAACGGCTGCCTTACGATTTGCGACGACATATCCCGTTGCGGTATGAACCTCGAGCCCGCTGCTTCCCGACTCGATGGTAGCGCGGGCGACTTCAATCTCCGGCAGAGTCGCCGAGCTCCACATTCGATACCCGATCAGCAATCCGCCGGCTACAACGACAAGAGCAGTTCCGAGCAGAACAACACGTAGCCCGGTTCTCGGTTTGTCGTCATCGTCGCGGTCTATCCTGAGCGCTGTCAGGTCAGGTTTTGGTACTTCTCTCAGCTTACTATCCAACCAGGTCCCTTTCGATTAGTGATTCTATGCCGAGCGCCTTCTTTTCCGCTTGCGCCTTATTGACATTCTATGACGAGATTGCGTCAGGCCCTTCATCCCGGCTCGACGAAGCATCGGGCCAATATACCAAACAAAATGGCGCCATGCATGCTGTAACTCACTCCGTACGTATCAGAATAACTTTAGTTTCTGGCTTGTGTACATTGAGAAGCAGGACCCTCGAGGTTGTGCCCTTTTCTCGAACGAACACTGCCCCATGCCTTAAAACCGCGGGGCAGCCAAAAGGTTACGCCGTCAGTGATCAGCTACTACTTACAGTTTATGGCTGAATCGTTATCAGACTCGCGACGCAGGCCGGGCTTGGCCTTTTGTCTTGCTCCAAGGGGGCCTGGACCTGACAACCCGCTTATACACCGGACACTCCAAGTCGTGCGCACCAGGAAGATACCCCGTGCTGATCAGGAATTCCCCGGTTATCTCGCCACCGGTAAACCGAAACGTCCGCTTGAACAGCTTCACCCACTCCTCTTTAGTAAGCGGATGTTGAGCGTCAAGCCACTCGGCAAATGAGCCGTGCGCTTCGCAAATGACACGCAACCGGCGCGCATTCTCAATGACCGCATCCACCTTGAGCCCATTTCGAATGATCCCCGCGTCGCGCAACAGACGCGAGCGCTCCTTGCGGCCATAACCTGCAACCCGATCGATGTCGAATCCCTCGAAGGCCGCGCGAAAGCTCTCGCGCTTCTTCAGTATCGTCAGCCAGCTTAAGCCCGCCTGGTTGATCTCAAGCGCCAGCCGCTCAAACAACGCAGCATCCTCCCGAATCGGAAAGCCATACTCGCGGTCGTGATAAGGGCCATGATAAGGGTGGCCCGGGGCGATTAGACAGTAACTCATCAGAGACCTCGCTCATTGGAATAGAAAAGATCGATCTCACCTGCTCTTCAGACAGTCTATCTTGTATGATAAGGGCGGATCATCCGCAACCCGCAGAAATTTGAATATTGGACAGGCGTCTCTCTTTAAACTCACTTTGAGCCATGGTTCAGCGTGAATATTCGGACGTCAAAGCAATCGCCTCTGAGATCACCGCGCGGCTCCGCGCGCTCGTAAGCCTCAGCGCCGCTGATATCCGTGCGCTTCGCCGCGAGTTCTCAAAGCGAATCGCCAAGGCGCCCCCAAAGCAGGTGCTCGACCTCGCCCTTCTGCTCCTCAACCAGGGGGGTATCGAGTATCGCTTTATCGCCTATGAACTGGTCTGCCATCACCGCCCGGCGCTTGAGAGCCTCGGCGCAAAGGAATTCGAGCAGCTCGGCCGCGGCCTCGATAGTTGGGGGGCCGTCGATATGTTCGCCTGTTATCTCTCCGGCCCAGCCTGGCGTGAACGCCAGGTGCCGGACTCCCTCATTCACCGATGGTCTCGCTCTCAGGATCGCTGGTGGCGGCGCGCTGCCCTCGTCAGCACCGTCCCCCTCAACAACAAGGCGCGTGGCGGCACTGGTGACTCCTCGCGCACGCTCGACGTCTGCCGCAGGCTAGCCAACGATCGCGACGACATGGTAGTCAAAGCCCTCTCCTGGGCGCTGCGCGAACTGGCCAAACGAGATCCGAAATCGGTGGGCGCATTTCTTGAGACACACAAGGAGGTTCTGGCGGCACGCGTGACGCGAGAAGCCCAGAACAAACTCTCAACGGGTCTCAAAAACCCAAGGAAGAGCTGACGCGGTGCACCCATCCTAGTCAGTTCATTGCAGGCCTCTGACCCAGGCCTGGCTTCGAAGATTTGACACTCAACGCAGGAGGGTAATATAAAGACCTCTCTTCAGAAGGAGGAGCAGAGTGAAATACTGGCTGATGAAGTCGGAGCCTTCGTCATTCTCGATCGACGATTTGAAGGCCCAGAAGTCCACGCTGTGGGACGGGGTACGCAACTATCAGGCGCGCAACTTCATGATGAACGAGATGAAGGCCGGCGATCAGGTCCTGTTCTACCACTCCAGCACTGATCCAGCGGCGGCGGTCGGGATCGCTGAGGTCAGCGCGGCCGCCGAGCCCGACGTGTCTGCGCTGGATCCGAAGAGCAAGTATTTCGACCCAAAGGCCACTCCGGGCAATCCCATCTGGTACTGCGTTCGAATAAAGTTCAAAAAGAAGTTCCGCCGGCCGGTCAGCCTCGAGGAGATGAAAAGTCACAAGGGCCTCCAGGAGATGCCCTTGCTCAGGCGCGGCAATCGCCTGTCCGTTCAGCCCGTGGGCCAAAAAGAATTCGAGATCGTCACCGCTCTCGGTGAGAGCAACCTTTAGTTCCCCTGCTCGACCGATGCCTCGCGGCACGAAGAATCCCAAAATAGTTTCGCGATTACCGGGTGTGCCCGGGGCATGCCTCGGGTTAGCAAACACCTCAAGAATGTGCGATTCTCTTTTTGCTCAGCTTCACCACAGGCTGCTGCTGATAGCTGCTTAAGGCTGATGCCCGGGGCCTTCTTCCGCCGTGGCCTACTACTGAGCAATTCTCATAGATGGAGACTGAACCAGATGCGATTGACCGAAATGGTATCCTGCTCCGGTTGAGCGGCCAAGCTTGCGCCTAGCGCGTTGGCTCAGGTCCTGAGCAGCTTGCCACAACAGCCATTCGATCCAAATCTCATTGTCGGCTTCGACACGGCCGACGATGCAGGGGTATACCGTCTTCGCGACGACCTGGCGATCGTGCAGACGCTCGACTTCTTCACCCCCATAGTCGACGACCCCTTCGATTACGGCCGCATCGCCGCGCTTAACTCGATCAATGATGTCTGGGCAATGGGCGGAACACCGATCACAGCGATGGCGATAACCTGTTTCCCGAAGCAGGGTATCGACTTCGAAATATTGGGTGAGATCATGCGAGGCGGCCTCGAAGTGCTGATTCAGAATGCGGTGGTATTGCTTGGAGGCCATTCAGTCGACAACGAGCAAATCATGTTCGGCTATTCGGTGACCGGTGTGATTGACCCAAACCAGGTCGCCACCAACACAGGCGCGCGCGCGGGCGACGTGATCATCTTGACCAAGCCGATCGGCACAGGAGTAATCTCGACCGGAATCAAGTTCGCCAAGGCACCACCAGAAGTAGTATCCGCTTCTATAGCAACGATGCTCACGCCGGGACGAGACGCCGCAGCCGCAATGCGCGAATTCGGGGTTAAAGGGGCGACCGATGTCACTGGCTTCTCGCTGCTCGGCCATTCATGGGAGTTGGCCAGGGGCAGCAAGGTGACCATCGAGATCGACTCCTCGCTGGTTCCCGTACTGCCGGGCGCGCTCGAGTTGGCAGGCGCCGGCCTGCTGACCAGCGGCGACAAAACGAACCGCCAATATGTCGGGGATGACATCACGGTCGCAGCCACGGTCACCAAAGAGATGAGCAGCATCCTTTACGACCCGCAGACAGCAGGAGGAATCTTGATGTCGGCTCCGAGTGATCGCGCCGGCGCGTTGCTCGAGCGATTGCGAGAGACGTATGGCCAGGCCGCAATCATCGGTCGAGTTGTAGACCACGGGGCGCATTCGCTGGTGGTTAAGTGAGAGCTGTCTCCTTGCGATTTCTACTACGAGAGCCGGCCGTGCTCTGAAGGTGAGGGTTCCTATGACAGAACAGTACGACGCGATGGTGATCGGGTCAGGTCAGGGAGGCAAACCTCTCTCGATCGCTCTTGCCAAAGCCGGATGGAAGACCGCTCTCATCGAACGTGGGTACATCGGCGGCACTTGCATCAACACCGGCTGCACTCCCACAAAGACAATGGTCGCAAGCGCTCGAGTGGCATATCTCTCAAGACGCTCAGCCGACTACGGCGTCCATACCGGACCGGTCACCGTTAACCTTGGTGAGGTCCGCCGGCGCAAGCAACAGATTGTCGAGAGCTTTCGCAACGGCAGCCTGAGCTCCGTGGAAAAGACGGCAGACCTGGATCTCTTAAAGGGTGAAGCGAGCTTCACCGGATCTAACTCGATTGAGGTGCGGTTGAACGAGGGAGGTACTCGCCTTCTCGCAGCCGGCAAGATTTTTATCAACACCGGGGGCCGCTCATCTCAGCCTCCCATTCCGGGACTCGACACCGTGCCATTTCTGGATTCGACCTCGATCATGGAGCTGGATGTTTTGCCTGAGCACCTGTTGGTTCTCGGCGGCAGCTACATCGGGTTGGAATTCGGCCAGATGTTTCGCCGCTTCGGTAGCCGAGTCACGGTCATTCAACGGGGAAAGCGCCTGCTCAGCCGCGAAGATCCGGACCTCACGGATGCGGTCGCCACGATCGTCGCGGAGGATGGTGTCACAGTTCAGTTCATCACAGATGCGGTGCGCGTCGAGCAAGCCGCCGGGCAGATCAATCTGATTGTGCGGACTTCAGACGGCGAGAAGACTCTGACAGGTTCGCACCTGCTCGTCGCAGTCGGCAGGACGCCAAACACCGAACAACTCAATCTGGCCGCCGCTGGAGTAAAGACGGACAGCCATGGGTTCGTTGAGGTGAATGAAAGGCTGGAAACCAGCGCGTCCGGCATTTATGCGATGGGCGATGTTAAGGGTGGGGCTGCTTTCACCCACATCTCTTATGATGACTTTCGAATCATTCGAACCAACCTGCTCGAGGGAGGAAATGCGACGACCAGCAAACGGCTTGTGCCTTACACCGTGTTTATCGATCCTCAATTGGGGCGAGTGGGCTTGAGTGAAACCGAGGCCAGGGCCCAGGGCCTCAAAATTCGCGTTGCCAAATTGCCGATGACTCAAGTCGCGCGTGCGATCGAGGTCGGCGAGACCCGCGGATTTATTAAGGCAGTGGTTGACGCGACCACTAATCAGATTCTGGGCTGCGCGGTATTGGGAATCGAGGGAGGCGAAGTGATGTCCATGTTGGAGATCGCGATGATGGGGCAAATACCTTATACAGTGCTGAAAGATGCCATCTTTGCCCATCCCACGCTTGCGGAGTCGTTGAACAACCTGTTCATGGCAATGGAGGCGCAATAACCTTCCTTTCGAAGGCACTTCACCGCAAAGGCAGCGCAGAGCAAAGTTCCGCTGCGCTGCCTTTTGCGTTTCGTTTACATCTCTGCGGTGAAGCGTTCGGCTCCTGCGCTTGAGCATCAGGCCGGCATAGTAAGCTTGATGATCGCGAACGTCGCGCCTTGCGGATCCTGAATGACCGAAAATCGGCCCACGTTCGGGATGTCCATAGGCGGCACATGAAGCTTGGCTCCCAAAGCCTTCGCCTTGTTTGCCGTCACATCACAGTCCTCGACCATGATGTAACCCAACCAGTGAGGAGGAACCTCTCCCATCTCGGGCGCGATCGCCATCATGCCCCCGATAGGTTTCCCTGCGTTCATGATTTCGTGATAAACCATCGGTCCCATGTCGCCGGACTTGGTCGTCCACCCGAAGAGTTTGGTGTAGAACTCGAGAGCCTTAGTCGTATCGCTGGTCTGTAGCTCATTCCAGCAGAGAGTGTACGGTTCGTCTCTCAGCAGTTTGGCGCTGGCGGACGCGGGTTGCCACAGCGCGAATACCGCCCGCGAAGGGTCCTCGATCACGGCCATGCGACCCATGTCGCCGACATCGAACGGACCCATCGTCACCGTCCCGCCGAGCTTTGTTGCTTTGGCTGCGCTCTCATCCACACTGGTCACAAGAACATATGAGAGCCAGTGTGGAGGCACGCCTTTTGACTTATGTTCCTCGGTTAGTTTGTACAGCGCGCCGACATCCTTTCCGTCGCGACGCAGTATGGTGTAGATCATGTCGGGTCCCGCCGGCGTATCGTTCGCGGTCCATCCGAACAGTTCGCCGTAAAACTTCTTGGCGGCCTCCGCATCGGAGGTTCCGAGTTCGAACCAGCAAAAAATTCCGGGTGCGGGATTAGTTGTTTCTGGCATGCTTTTCTTCCTCCCTGTGATTTTCGTGGATTGTTATTTTCATTCATCGAACAGGCTGAGTTGAGGACTCGCCGCATCCGGAGGCCGGCGGAATGCCGCCGAGGATAGCCCCGGACTGCGTCCCTCGATCCCTGACTTGCGACAAGCCAACGTGAACATCGATCTGATCTGTTCAGCAAAGATTCCCTCTCCCCTCATCCGTGACTTGAATCTTGGGTCGTTGAGTTTGCCGCCTCTGATGTCCTGAACATGGCTCAACACCTTTTTCTTTCGAGCCGGGTAATGTTCTTCCAGCCAGGTTACGAATAGATCTTTCACCGCATATGGCAATCGCATCACTACGTACCCGGCGAAACGGGCCCCGGCATCGGCTGCCGCGGAGATTATGGACATGATCTCGTGATCAGTAAGCCCCGGAATCACCGGGCCGACCATGACGCCCGTCGGCACTCCGGCCGTTGTTAACATCTCGATTGCCTCGAGCCGATCGGCTGGCTTCGACGTTCGCGGCTCCATCACACGAGCCAGTTCAGCATCCAGTGTCGTCACCGAAACACAGACTCCGGCCGCATTGTGCTTGGCAAGCTGACTCAAGATGTCAGCATCGCGCGTGACGAGGTGGTTCTTGGTCACTATCGCGACCGGATTGCGAAACTCAGCGAAGACTTTAAGGCATCGCCGAGTGAGCTGGAGCCTTCGCTCAACCGGTTGATAAGGATCGGTGACGCCGCTCATCGCGACGACCTGAGGCTTCCACTTCGGCGACGCAAGCTCCTTGCGCAGCAGTTCGGGCGCGTCCTCCTTTACGAGAATTTTCGTCTCAAAGTCGAGTCCGGCCGAAAATCCCAGGAACTCATGAGTCGGCCGTGCGTAGCAATATATGCACCCGTGCTCGCAGCCACGATAAGGGTTGACGCTGGCGTCGAAGCCGACATCCGGGCTGTCATTGTAGGCGATGATGGACCTCGACGAGTCCTTGAGGAACTGAGTCTTGATTGCCGGCTCGCTCTCGTCGTATGGGTCCATCAAATCGGGGTCGGGAAGATAAGCGAGCTTTTCGAACCGGTTGGGCGGGTTTTCCGCCGCCCCGCGGCCGCGAATCGCGATGGGCTTTGAGGACTGCATATAATTAGGAGACTGCAAGGAAGGGGTTAATGTCAACCGGCCACCCGGCGTGTCCGGTCCCTCTGTGCTAAAATGTCAAACCTTATGAGTCTCGATCTTTTTCACCCGGCCGTCGCCAACTGGTTTAGTAAGAACTTCCCTGCCCCGACCAGGCCTCAAGATCTCGCCTGGCCTTCAATCAAAGCCCGACAGCACACGCTCATTGCCGCGCCGACCGGTTCGGGCAAGACCCTGGCGGCATTCCTAAGCGCCATCGATGACCTGGTCAAACAACGCCTGGCCGGAACTCTCGAAGATACAACTCAGGTCGTCTACGTCTCGCCACTCAAGGCCCTGAGCAATGATATTCAACGCAATCTGCAGATTCCGCTCGAAGGAATCCAACTCGAGCTTCATTCGATGCTTCTGGGCGAAGCCAACATTCGAACGCTTGTGCGCACCGGCGACACGCCTCAGTCTGAACGCACCGCTATGATCAAGCGGCCGCCCCACATCATCGTAACAACCCCCGAATCTCTCTACATCCTTCTCACCAGCGAAGGCGGCCGCCGCATGCTCAAGACCGCCCGCACCTTGATCGTCGATGAGATTCACGCTCTGGTGAGCGACAAACGCGGCTCGCATCTGGCGCTGTCCATCGAGCGCCTGCAGGCCCTGGTCGAGGAGCCTCTCGTCCGAATTGGCCTCTCAGCAACTCAGCGGCCAATTGAAGAGGTCGCGCGCTACCTGGTTGGGGCCGGCGGCTTGAGCCCCGACGGAACTCCCAGGTGCAACATTATCGACACCGGCCACGTTCGCCGCCTCGACCTTGCAATCGAAGTTCCCGACTCGCCGCTCGAAGCCGTGATGTCGGGCGAGGTTTGGGACGAGGTCTACGACAGGCTTGCACAGCTCATTCTGAGCCATCGCACAACTCTGGTATTCGTAAACACCCGCAGGCTTGCAGAACGGGCTGCGCGCCATCTCGGGGAGCGCATCGGCAATGAGAATGTGACCTCGCACCATGGAAGTCTGGCTCGAGAGCAACGCCTTGCAGCCGAGCAGAGACTGAAAGCCGGTGAGTTGCGCGCACTGGTTGCGACAGCGTCACTGGAGCTTGGAATCGACATCGGTGCGGTGGATCTCGTGTGCCAGATTGGATCAACGCGATCCATAGCCGCTTTCCTGCAGCGGGTCGGGCGCTCGGGTCACAGCGTCGGC
>DASYSA010000059.1:0-14107 GCA_036003885.1 Blastocatellia bacterium
GGGAGCGACTGTCACGATGGTATGCCGGAACCGAGACAAGGGCGAAGCTGCCAGGCGCGACATAGAGGAAAGGATCGGCAGCGTATCGCTCGAGCTAATGGTTGCCGATCTCTCTTCTCAGGCGGAGATACGAAGGCTGGCCGAGGAGTTTCAGAACAAGCACGATCGTCTCGACGTGTTGGTGAACAATGCGGGCGTATTCGTTCGAAGGCGCTCGGTGACCCAGGACGGGATCGAGACCACCTTCGCCGTCAACCATCTTGCCTATTTCCTGCTGACCAACCTGTTGCTTGATGCCATCAAGCGAAGCGCGCCCGCGAGGATCGTGAATGTCTCCTCGAGGGCACACACGTCGGCGACCATCAACTTCGACGACCTCCAGGGCGAGCGTCAATACGGGGGTTGGAGCGCGTATTGCCAGTCGAAGCTGGCCAACATTCTGTTCACACGCGAACTGGCGCGAAGGGTTGAAGGCAGCGGCGTGACCGTAAACTGCCTTCATCCCGGAGTCATCGCAACTGGACTCTTTCGGAACCTGCCGAAGATCCTCCACTTGCCCTTGCGAATCTTCTTGTCGACTCCTGAAAAGGGAGCCGAGACATCCGTCTACCTGGCCGCCTCCCCTGAAGTCGAAGGAGTGACCGGCAAGTATTTCGACAAGAAGAGAGCGGTCGCGTCATCGCCGGAGTCACAGAACGCGGAGAACGCGCGGCGGCTTTGGGAAGTGAGCGAACGGCTGACCTCCATGAATTTTGGATTTTAGATTTTGGATTTTGGATTGCCGGATCTAGATCCAAGCCTCCGACAATCTAAAACTCAAAATCACGAACCAATCCTCCGGCAATCCAAAATCTAAAATCCAAAATCGGGCGAGTCGGGCGAATCCAAAATTCCATCATGCTTGACATTCACTTCACCCCCCGAAATACTCTGTAGTCACACTTCATTTCTCGTAACTCGGAAGGAGATAAGGATGAGTGTTTCAAAACAAGCCGAACTACTGGTCTTCGAAAAACTGTATGTCAACGGCCAGTGGGTGGCCCCCGCAGGCAATGGCACCCTCGACGTCATCAACTCGACGACCGAAGAGGTGATGGGCCGCATCCCCGAAGGAACCCCCGAAGACATAAACCGCGCGGTCGAGGCCGCCCGGGCCGCGTTCGAGGGATGGTCGACCACCCCGGTACAACAGCGCGCGGAACTGCTCACGCGCATGTCCGCAGGTCTGGCGGCTCGCCAGAGCGAGATCGCGGCCATCATCGCAGCCGAAGTGGGAATGACTTTGCCGCTCGCGAACGCGGTCCAAGCAGGAATGCCGGCAATGGAAATGGGATCTTATGCCAAGCTGCTCACCGAATACTCGTTCGAGGAACAGATCGGGAACTCACTGGTCATTCGCGAACCTGTGGGCGTGGTCGGTTGCATAACGCCGTGGAACTTCCCTCTTCATCAGGTCGTCGCCAAGGTCGCGGCCGCAATGGCAGCCGGATGTACGATCGTTCTCAAACCGAGCGAGGTCGCGCCGCTCACAGCCTTCATTCTTGCCGAGATCGCGCACGAAGCCGGCCTGCCGGCGGGCGTTTTCAATCTGGTCAGCGGACTCGGGACAGTTGTCGGAGAGGCTCTGGCTTCACATCCAGACGTCGACATGATTTCGTTCACCGGCTCGACTCGCGCCGGTAAACGAGTGTCGGAGTTGGCCGCACAAACCGTCAAGCGCGTTGCGCTGGAGTTGGGCGGGAAGTCTGCAAACATCATTCTCGATGATGCGGACCTCGAGAAGGCTGTCCAGGGCGGGGTCGCAAATTGCTACTTTAACTCGGGACAGACCTGTTCGGCCCACACGCGAATGCTGGTTCCTCGAAGCCGCCACGACGAAGCAGTCAAACTCGCGAAGGCCGCAGCCGAGAGCTTCACGGTCGGCGACCCCCGCGTGGGCAAGGTCAAGCTGGGGCCACTGATCTCCGACGTCCAACGTGAACGCGTGCGCGGCTACATCAAGAAGGGAATCGAAGAAGGCGCGACTCTTGTGACCGGAGGCGCTGAAGCTCCCGACGGGCTCGAGAGGGGTTATTTCGTCAGGCCGACTGTGTTCGCCAATGTGCGAAACGATATGACGATAGCTCGCGAAGAGATCTTCGGCCCGGTGCTGTCGATCATCCCTTACGAAGACGAAGACGACGCGGTCCGGATCGCCAATGACACGCCTTACGGGTTGGCTGGAGGAGTGTGGTCTTCAGACCCCGAGCGGGCCAAGCGAGTAGCGCGACGGCTGAGGACCGGCCAGGTGGACATCAACGGGGGGAGTTTCAATCCTTTCGCTCCCTTCGGCGGCTACAAGCAATCCGGCAATGGCCGTGAGCTGGGAAGGTATGGATTCGAGGAGTTCCTGGAGACAAAGTCGCTCCAGTTGTGAAAGGATCGTTTCGCGTTCCGCGTTTGTCGTTTCGCGTTTCCTGTAAGGGGGTTGTGGTGACCAGGGCGCCACAATATTGAATGCGGAACGCGAGACGCGAAACGAGAAACGCGAAACGAATCACTCCTAAGGTTGAGCAATGAAACGAAATCTGTCCATAGCGCCGCTCATGGTAGTTCTACTTCTTGGCGCGCAGCTTCCCGCGCTTGGCGACGGCAAGCCGGTTAGTCCCGAAACTTTCCGGGCCTTTCGGGTCTTCTACGACTACGACAAGCAACTCCCACTCGATGTCCAGGTCATCGATGAGCAACAGGTTCCTGCTTCGGAAAACGAGCCCGCTCACCGCCGCATAACGCTGTCGTTTATGAACAACCGGGACGAACGGATCCCGGCTTATGATCTGGATTCCCGCAAGCCGCGTACCCGTTCCCTGCAGTTTTTTCCTGCACGGACTCGGCGGCAACAAGAGCAACGCCGCTCCATTCGCTGTTGAACTGTTGAAAAAGGGATACGCCACGATGTCGCTGGACGCGGCCTATCACGGCGAACGCGCCGCAGGTAAAAAGCCGATGTACGGGACCACCTTCCACCGATTGCGTGACGGCTACATGCAAACGGTCGTCGATTACCGTCGGGCCGTGGATTACCTTGAAACGAGAAGCGATATAGACTCCAGGCGAGTGACGCTGATCGGCTTGAGCATGGGGGCGATCATCGGCGCGGTACTTGGAGGAGTTGAGACTCGCATCAAGTGCCCGGTGTTGCTGGTGGGCGGAGCTGATCGCGGAATGATGAGCCGGCTCTCTCAGATTGAAGTGTGGAAGAAGGTTCGGGCTGAGAATCCAAAGCTCGACTTCGATGAAATCTCACGAATCATGGCGCCCGCGGATGCGCTCAACTTCGTCGACAAGATCTCTCCCCGCCCGGTCCTGATGATTAATGGAACAAAGGACGACATCGTGCCGGTGGAAGCCAACAAGCTGCTCCATAAGACTGCCCGGGAGCCGAAGAAGATCGTATGGCTCGAATCAGGCCACTCACTGCCTCGCGCCCAGACCCTGCCGATAATTTTCGCGTGGTTTGAAAAGCACCTCTGAGGAAATGCGAATTTCGAAATGCGAAATGCGGCGAATTTCGCATTTCGAACTTCGCATTTCTTACTCATTCTCGTCGGTCTTCTTTATCTGGTGATAGAGCCAGGCCTTGGCCAGCTTCCAGTCGCGCAGCACAGTGTTGACCGAAACCTGGAGAACCTCCGCTGTCTCTTCCACGCTCAAGCCGCCGAAGTATCGCATCTCGACTACGCGGCTCTTACGTTCATCAAATTCGGCCAGAAGTGTCAACGCTTCATCGAGGGCGACAAGGCCGTCAGCCCGCTCGTCGGTGACGCCGATAGCCTCCTCGAGCGACACTTTTCGAGCGCCGCCTCCACGTTTCGCTCGATGATGGCCCTTCGCATGATCGACCAGGATGCGACGCATCATTTGCGCGGCTACGCCGAAAAAATGCGCGCGGTTCTGCCAATGTACGCTACGTTGATCCACCAGACGCAGGTACGCTTCGTTTACCAGCGCCGTTGGTTGAAGTGTATGATCGATACGCTCGCGCCTGAGATACCGGCTTGCGAGGTTGCGCAACTCGGCATAGACCATCGGCATCAACTGATCCAGAGCTACCGGGTCGCCGTTGCTCCAGTCTATCAATAACCGGGTTACGTCTTCTCGTTCGGGTGCACTCATCCCGCCACCGCTACTTTCCATCTTAACGTTTCCCAGGCTTGCCGCCAGACTGGCAAAGAGTATACCACGCCAACGCTGCCTGCCGGGTTCCCGGGTTCGCGCCGGCTGGCTTGTCCCTGGGACCGGACACAAGCCTCAATTTCGGAAATATTCAATGGTGTATGGCTTGAAAAAGCGGCTCTTTGACCAGTGTGAGAGTTTTTTCAAAACTTTGTCGCGTTAGTTAATGGGTGCAGAAAGCGAGCACGCCTATGAGATCGAGTCGGCCAGAAGGGCCGGGACAGCGGCGTGGGAATGCTTTCAGCACGTATGAGACTCACCGGCAAAGAGGATGCACGGGATCGGACACGTTCATTCATCCTGCCGATCTTTGTTTTGCCCTATCAACCACCGAGGAGGCGCTATGAATAAGACCGTTCTGAAATCCTTCTGCTTGCTCAGCATGTCGCTGTTGGCGGCATCGGCTGCTTTGGCTGACACTAAATCACGCACCAAGAACACGGCCTCGGGCCGGTCGTATGAAACCACAACCTACATCAAGGGTGCCCGCCAACGAACCGAACAAAACGTGGGGATGGGCCTGGCGATGATCAATCAGTGTGACCTCAAACGTATGATCCAGTTGAACGACAAAGCCAGGACGTACCTGGTGATCTCTACCGACCCGCAGAATTCTCCAAAAGCTCCGGCCACGCCCGAGCAGCCAACCGCCAAAACCCAGAAGCCGGGGGAGGGGAAAAAAGGGGGGATCGTTACCTATACAACGACCGTGACTGACACCGGCGAACGCAAGCAGATTCTTGGACTGACCGCACGCCACATCAAGAGCTCGCTTACAGTTGAGTCGACTCCCGAAGCATGTAACCAGTCGAAGCTAAAGATCGAGACCGACGGCTGGTATGTGGATTTCAAAGATAGCCTCTATTGCCCTTCGGACGGTTCGGAGGGTGCAAAGCACGAGTCGACCAAGGCTGAGTGCGAAGACGAAGTGCGCTACAAGACTGTGGGTGAGGCGAAGCTCCTCGGTTATCCCGTGCTTCAGACCGTCACGTCCTACCAGGATGATGGCAGGACCAATACATCAACCACCGAAGTATTGGAGCTCGCAACCAAGCCGTTGGACGCCAAGCTGTTCGACATTCCAGCCGGATACACAGAGGCGAAGAACTATCAGGAACTCATGGGGATCGGAGCCGGTGGCGTTCCCTCTATGGCCGGGATCAACGCTTCGATACCTGGCATGCCGGGTCAAGCGGGCGCCGACCCGACCGAAGACCTGGTTCAACTCAAGATCGAGCCGAAGCACTCAGGCGTCATCCGCGTCGGCGTGACTGCGATTAACAATAAGACCGACCGGCCCGCGCCCCGAAATGTGGTTCGCGAACAGTTAATCAGCGCGATCAACTCGGGGAACATCGAGGCCGTTCCGATCTACGCAAAAACGAGCAGTGACATAGACGCTGAAGCGAAACAGACCAATTGCGATTTCGTTCTTTACACGGAGATCGCCACGCTCAAGCAATCAGGCGGAGGAGGGATGCTCGGCAAAATGACCAAGGCGGCAGGCGTAAATCCGCTGAAAGACAAGTTCGAGTCAAAAGTAGAATACAAGCTCTACCCTGCAGGCGGCGCTTCGGCAATCTTATCGTCGTCGGCCACCGCCAAGGCCGGCGGAGGGATCAGCGTGAGCTCGGCGCTCCAGATGGGTATGGGCGTCGCGATGCTGGGGTTCAATCCGATGGGTGCGATGGGTGGCATGCCGGGCATGGGCGGAATGGGAATGGGAATGGGAATGATGGGAGGTGGCCCGATGGGTCTCCTGATGCGGGGCGGCGGAGCTGGCCTCGGAGGCTTTGGGATGAACTTCGGTATGAACATGGCTATGGGCGGCATGAGCGGCATGGGCGGCATGGGCGCAGGCTTCGGCCCCGGCTCAGGAATGGGGCAGGGTTTGGCCAAAGAAGAGAATGCGGCGCTCGCCTCGGCCATCGAACTGGAGGCCAAGGCTGTCGTGGCCGCGACTCAGAAGAAGTAGTCGGTTTCTTGAGCCAAAGGAAGACTAGCAAGAGGACTTCTGGACGTGAGGGGAGCAGTAACTCAAAAGGGCCAGCTTTCACGCCGGCCCTTTTTACGCAACCTCATCGCGACTCTTCACGGATCGCTCTAGCTCTCCACCTCCGCGATCTTCTTAACATGAAGCGTTTCGCCATCTAGTGTGCCTTCAATCGTAACGAGAAGCCCCTTCTTGCTCTTGGCGCCTTTGAGCAAACCGAGCACCTTCTTGTTACCTTCCTCGTCCAGCTTGTACTGCTTGCCTTCGGATACCAACGAGTAGCCGCTCTTGATGCAGTTGGGCATCGTGGCGCAAGCGGTCGGGTGACCCTTCGCGGTCTCGCTCAATTCGCTTGCGTGCGCCGTGGCACATGCATTGTCTATTACGTAGCCCTTGATTGTCTTATCTTCTCGGGCCACGACGGCAGCCCCAACCATGAGCAATACCATTGCTGTAGCGACACTTCTTCGTAACATTTCTAGCCCCTCCTTTTTTGCCTGATTGCACTAACTGGCAGCCGATAATTTAGCAGCACAACGCTCAAGGGTCAAAGTCGCGCGGTCTGCTATCCGGGTGGAAGCGTTCAATCACGGCTCGGTTGACCAGCCCATTAAACCCCGCTTAAGCAGCAGTCCGCCCTCACAGTCCTCTGATCTCAATTGGTGTAAGCTTAACTAACCCTGTCCTTGAGAGCTGACCAGCGCGAACCCTCGCACATCGCCGAGACGCACATAGAGCCGGTCGAAGCTCGCGGTGGGAAGATGATTTGAGTGGTGTTCGACCGTCGCGTCATAAAGCTCGATCACCTCCTGTGATGAGCAGTGACCGGCCACAGCCGCAGTCTGAGGATTGGCAGGTTCCTGAGAGAAGGTCAGCCCGGTCCGTCCACGGACTATCCCAAACGACGTATAGAGCACCATGTAGTTGAACGATTGCGAGCCGTCGCCTGTGAGCGCTGACCTCAGCACCGCTATGAGCGCATCGGCCGGCGCTGGAGAATTGCTCTCATTCATTCTTCTCTCACTCTCTGGCTGATCCAAACCAATGATATGTTTCCGTCGCTTGGGGCCGTCTCGCTGCGAGACACTGCCCATCCGGACAGGGTTTGGGAACAAATGCCCGTCGATGGAAAGGCGACCCTCCGGTGTAGGGGGTCACTCAGAACCTGGTGAAACCCTTTGGTTGTGAGCGCTCGCCGGTTGCCGGGTTGAATACGGTCACAAAGACCTGCGTGAACTGAGGAAACGTCGTCTTCACTCCCGGCTTGCCGAGTTTCACAAAGAGGCGCGTAACGGTGCCATTGCTGACCGCATAGCCGTCGTCGCCCCTGGTCTTGGGCAGCGCGACACCATTCACCTCGACAACGGAAGTACCACTCACGAAGTTGAGTCCATCCACATATACGAACTTCTTGTTGGTCTGCACATTATTTATGCCTACACTGCCGGCAGGCACAACACGATCGGTCAAGGCGTTGAATGCGTTTGCCCTCCCCGAAGCCACGGTCTTTGAAGCGACTGAAAGAACCGGTTCCGCGGTCCTGATTATTCGCTGCTTGATCTGCGCCGGGGTGAGTGAGGGAATGTAGGCTGCCAGCAGTGCCGCGATACCGGTCACATGAGGCGTCGACATCGATGTGCCGGTTAGAGTTCCATAGCCATTAAACGGGACGGTGCTCAGGATCGAAACGCCGGGAGCGCCGACCGACACATTGGTATGTCCATAGTTGGACCACGAGGGCAGAAGATCGCCTATATCCAGGGCCGCGACCGATATCGCAGAAGAGACGTCCGCACTCCAGGCTGCGGGAAACTCGTCAGGAGCATCCTCGACACCCCGACCAGCGCTGTCTCCGTTGCCCGCGGCACAAACGAAGACGATGCCCGCGTCTCCTGCCTCTATGATCGTGTTGTGAAGCGACTGCGAATCGCCGGAACCACCCCAACTCGCATTGATCACCCGAACATTGGCGCCGCGCTTCTTCTGCTCAATTGCGTACTTAATACACTTCACTGCGTTCGAGGTTGTTCCGGGCACGGATCCCAGAAACTTAAGCGACATCAGCTTCACGTGCCATGCGACGCCGGTTACTCCCAATCCGTTATTGCCCACTGCTCCGATCGTGCCGGCTACGTGTGTGCCGTGGGTTATCGGGGGGTCTGTCAGGACATTATTGTTGTCGACAAAATTCCACCCTCTGACATCGTCGACAAAGCCGTTATTGTCATCATCTATCCCGTTGCCGGGGATTTCGCCCGGATTCACCCACGCGTTTGCCGCGAGGTCCGGATGATCCAGGTCCACTCCGGTGTCGGTCACCGCGACGACAACATCATCGCTGCCTGTCGTAAGGTCCCAGGCGTTGGTAGCACCAATATCCGCTCCCGGCTTACCAAAAGTCCCAGTGTTAAGCAGACCCCAAAGCTCGCTGAAGCGCGCGTCATCGGGGGTACGCGCCTCATGTATCTCGTAGTCAGGTTCCGCGTACTCAAACCGAGGGTCATTTGAGGCGCGCAGTATCGCATCCTCCACCGACACCCCCTTCGAGAGACGGACGACGTAAATCCCGCTTTCGCCGGGGTCGGCGGATTCAACAGCTTCAGCCCTCGAACCGTCTTCCGGCAACACCATTTGGGCCAGTTGACTCGGATCGATAGCTTGCACCTGGCTCACGGATGGCTTGGCTTCGGCCTTCAGCTTGACGATGATCTGGCCCTCGACGTAGCGCGGGTTGGACTTCCCTTCCCGCTGCGAACTAACGGCAGCTCGGGGAGTAAAAACAAACGACGCAAATGTCACGGTTAGGAGCAGCACGGTGAGTCGTTTCATCTAAATACCTCTACATCCGATTTCGGCATCGTTCGTCTGCTGTCTTGGCTCGGCACCTGAGCACACCCGAGGTTCTATTCGAGAGCTTTTTGCTTAGGCGAGTGTCGCCTTCTGTTAAGTCTATTCCCTACAGTATCGAATCCGAGATTGGCCTGAAGCAGGCTGCAGCAAGTCACGGAACCTCGGGAGGTTTCTGGTCCTGGGTCTGCTGTTGCTGCTGAGGAGCCCGTCCGCTTGAAACGGACTTTGAAATGTCGCTGAAACAGACAAAGGCAGTCAAGAGCAGCAGCATAACAAAGCCAACCTGCATCATCTTCTCCTTGATGCGCAACGTCAAGGGAAGCCCGAAGACGCCAAGCACCGCCTCGAGCAAAAGCATGAATATTAGCCCCCCGTCGAGCACCGGGATCGGCAGCAGGTTGAAGATCCCAAGGTTCAAGGAAATCATAGAGCTAAAGCGCGCCGCATTCCAGAAACCCTGCTCGGCGGCCTGTTTAGACATCTTGGCGATGCCGATCGGGCCACTGACAGTCTCTCGCATCGAACGGTGGCCCGTGAGGACCTGTCCGAGCGCTGTCTTTGTAAGACTGAGAATTCGAAGGTTTTCGTCCACTGACTGCTTAATCGCAGTCAAAGGTGACAAGGGCGAGGTCGTCATCTCAAAGCCAGCAACTTCCTGCGTGAACCCCAACCGGTAAGCCCCATCCATCATTTTGGGCTCTCCAACCAAGTCGAGGATCTTGCCGTTTCGATCAACCCTCAGTGTCACCTTAGACCCCTTGCTGGCCTGAATGGCTTGAACCACCTCTGACCAACCATAGTGACTCTGCTCTACCCGGTTGCCATTGACTGCGACGATCTGGTCACCTTGCTCAAGGCCGGCCGTAGCAGCCGGAGTTTCAGGAGTGACCTCATTTACGACTATTCTCCAATCGCCAGGGATCAGCCCAGAGAAGCCGATCTTGTCGTCTCCATCCATCCGAGAGCCCACGTGAAGAGTCAAATCCCTGGTCGAGCTGCCACGCTGTACGGTGACCGGCAGGTCCTGGTCCGGATATAACAACACCTGTAACTCGAGGTCCCGCCAGATAGGCTGTTCTTTCCCGTTGATCTTTACAATGAGATCGCCAGGCTGAATGCCTGCCTTTTCGGCGGGCGAGTCGGGCTCAACCCCGCGGACGACGGCAGGCCTGGCCCAGTGGGCGGGAACTTCATTGTGAAACATCAGGACCACGGCCAGAAAGACCACCGCGACTAATACGTTCATTACCGGACCCGCGATCGCCACACAAAACCGCTTCCACTTTGGTTTTGACATGAACTCATCGGGCGCACCGGTAATCTGCTCGTCCATATTCTCGCCTGCCATCTTCACATATCCGCCGAGCGGAAGCAGGCTGACCCTGTAGTCGGTATCACCCTTCTTGATTCCAAACAGGCGCTTACCGAACCCGATGCTGAAGACATCTACTCGAATGCCGAACAGCTTAGCCACTATGAAGTGACCGAATTCGTGGAGGACGATCAGAGGCGCCAATATCGCAGCCACTACCAGAACCATGTAAATGAAATTGCCCAAGTCTGCCTCTCCTCAATTCCGTCTTGAGATATGGACCAGTTGGAACGGCACCTGCGGGAGAACCGCCATACGGATCGCATACAGCCTTTAGTCTATCTTAGTGAGCTTTGGGTGTCTATACTGGTGCCGCAGGACTTGGCTCATTTAAGTTTCTCTTCAATACTGGCTATTTGGCTCTTGGCCTCTGGATGCTCGGGGCTCTTTTCCAGTTCTGCCTTGAATTCACGGAGGGCACCTGACAGATCACCCTGCCGTCTCAATGCGATACCAATGCCATAATGAGCATTTGGTGTCTCCGCATTGATCTCTAAAGCATGGCGCAACTCGTCTATTGATTGACCGATTTGGCCCAGGTCGTAAAGCGCGAGTCCGAGATAAAGGTGCACATTTGCACTATTGGTATTGATCGCGATCGCGCGGCGGAAGCACTGTTCGGCTTCCCGGGGATGCGCGAGTCTGGCATAGATGAGACCCAGCCTGTACTGTGAATGCCACTGAGTGGGATCGATTGCGATCACCTGCTCATACTGCTCGCCGGCTTCACTGAACATCTGGCGCCCATACAAAATGTCGGCGAGGTTGGTTCGGGGGAAAGGATTGTTGGGCGCCCTTCTGACTCCATATGAGTAAAAGATCAGGTCATCTTTCCAAAAGTAGTGCTGTAAGGCCGTACCCACTCCGAGCGATACTACGAGAACAAGCACCGCCGCCGCCTGAAGGGCGGGCCGTCCGAACAGCTTTGCTCGTGTGGAGGGCAATCCGCGGACTGCCAACGCAATGATGAGCGAAAAACCGAACGATGGCAGGTAGAGATATCGATCATGTCCGATTTCTGTTGGATAGAAGGCCGATAGGTTCATCGCCGGCAACAGCGGTACGATTATCCAAATCACTGAAAACAGAAACGCACGCCGCACGCCTTCATCTCGACAACGTCTGTACAATAAATAGACCACGCCGGCTATGACCAGAACAGCCGCAAGCGGAACAAAGAAATTCCACAGTCCCGGCGTAACTACGTGAGACTGGTCGTTGTACAGGCTCACGCCCACCGGCCACACCAGCATCCTCGCATAAAACAACAGAATCGACGGTATTGAATAGAGAATTGTGGTAACTCTCACGCCCTTAAGAGTCGGCGCCACCGCGCCCAATGCCGCAACGCGTACTGCCAGGTAGACGGCAGAGAGCAGTAAGTATGGAATGACCGACAAAGCGGCAGATTTGAGGCGCCGGCTGATAGGCCTTGCTTCAAGCGACTCCGACCCAGGAAAGAACACACTGAAAGAAAAGATGATGACGGGCAATACAAGCGCGGTCTCTTTTGTCAGCAGCGCAAGCGCATAACAAACCAGCGACAGGGCCATCCACTTCGGCGAAAATCGCCGTGCGCCGGTTTCAACGACGGCCTCTGTGGCGCCGGGTTTAATCATTTGATTAGAGTAGCAGAGCAAAGACAGCAGGAAGAAAATCGCCATCAATGGCTCGTTCACGGCGCTAATCCAGGCCACAGCTTCTATATGAACAGGGTGCAACCCGAACACCAACGCTGCTATCAATCCCACAAGCCGATCGCCGGTCAGTCTGCCCGCCAGCACGTAAACTAGAAAAGTAACTACGAGGTGAGCCGCCACCGAGGTCAGATGCCACCAGAGCGGATTCAGTCCGAACAGGGTAAAATGGATCAGCAACCATAATAGAAAAAGGGGACGATAGTAATTGCCCGCGGCGCCGGGATACGCATATTGCCAGACATCGCCGGTGAAGTAGCGAGGCACGAAATGCCAGGACTTCACGAACGCATAATCGACGATTTGGTTCTGATCGTCATAGACAAATCCGTAGGTGAGAGTCCGTGCGTACACCGCGAAGGTCAGGAGGAGAATAATCGCAGGCGCGTATCGCCCGAGCCAGGCCAGCACCGCTCGAGGCTTTTCGCCGGCCATCTCACCTATGGGAGTCGAATATCCGTTCGCCGCGTCTGACATAATCAACCTCTTTGACCGTGACAAAAGGCGGCTCACTTGAGCTTCTCATCAATACTGGCTATCTGTTTTTTTGCCTCTGGATGCTCGGGGCTCTTTTCCAGTTCGGCCCTGAATTCACGGAGTGCACCCAACAGATCACCCTGCCGTCTCAACCCGATACCAATTCCGTAATGAGCATTCGGTGTGTCCGCGTTGATCTCTAACGCCTGGCGCAACTCGTCTATTGATTGATCGATTTGGCCCAGGTCGTAAAGCGCGAGTCCGAGATACAGATGCACACTCGCACTATTGGTGTTGATCGCGATCGCGCGACGGAAGCATTGTTCGGCTTCCTGCGGATGACCGAATCTGTTGTAGATGAGACCCAGCCTGTATTGTGAATGCCACTGCCTGGGATCGAGTGCGATCACCTGCTCATACTGCTCACCAGCTTCACTGAACCTCTGGCGCCCATACATAGTGTCGGCAAGGCCGGTTCGGGCGAAAGGATTATTGGGCGCGATTCTGACGCCATGCGAGTAAAACGTCACATCATCTTTCCAAAAGGAATGCTGTAAAGCCGTCCCGATTCCGAGCGATATTATGAGAATAAGCACCACAGCCGCTTGAAGGGCGGGGTACCCGAGCAGCTTCGCTCGTGTGGACGGCAATCGGCGCACTATCAACGCAGCGATGAGCGAAAAACCAAACGACGCCAGGTAGAGGTAACGATCATGGCCGATTTCAGTTGTGTAGTAGCCCGAAAGGTTCATCGCCGGCAGGAGCGGTACGATTATCCATATCATGGAAAACAAGAACAAACGCCGCACGCCTTCATTTTGCCAACGTCTATACAATAAGTAGACCACGCCCGCCATGACCAGAACCGCCGCGAGCGGAACAAAGAAATTCCACAGTCCCGGCACGATCACGGGAGCCCGATCACTGTACATGCTTACGCCAACTGGCCACACCAGCATCCTCGCATAAAACAACAGGATTGACGGTATGGAGTAGAGGACCGTGCTAACTGACACATTCTTAATAGTCGGCGCCACTGCACCCAATGCCGCAATGCGGACTGCCAGGTAGACGCCGGAGAGCAGTAAGTATGGAATAGCCGACAAGGCCGCATATCTGAGGCGCCGGCTGAGAGGCCTTGTTTCAAGCGACTCCGTCTTCGGAAAGAACACACCGAACGAAAAAATAATGACAGGCAATACAAGCGCGGTCTCTTTTGTCAGCAGCGCAAGCGCATAACAAACCAGCGACAGGGCCATCCACTTGCGAGAACATCGCCGTGTGCCGCTTGCGACTATGGGATCCACCGTGCCGGTCTCTTTGATCATTTGACTAGAGTAGCAGAGCAGCGACAGCAAGAAAAAAATCGACATCAGTGGCTCGTTCACGGCGCTAATCCAGGCCACAGCTTCTATATGAACAGGGTGCAACCCGAACACCAACGCTGCTATCAATCCCACAAGCCGATCGCCGGTCAGTCTGCCCGCCAGCACGTAAACTAGA
>DASYSA010000060.1:0-12145 GCA_036003885.1 Blastocatellia bacterium
GTAGTAGTTGTCCGCTATCACATCAGCCTGCGCCCGGCGCAGGTCCCATAGAAAGCGCTCGGTGATCTCCGGGCTGCCGACCACGCGTCCGGTCATCGCAGGCATGTACTTGCGCAGGTCGTAGCCGCGACGCTTCTGAAACTCCTGCGCAAAGGTTGGAGTCCAGTTCTGCATCCCCACTTCGTAGCTGTCAACGAGAGCGCCAACAAGCCCCTTCGTGGCGAGGGGGCGAAACGCCTCGTACAGATCGCCGAAGTACTTATTGAAGTGAAACTCCATCGCCTCGGCGCTGAACTTGTCGATCTCGAGGCCTAGTCCTGTGTCCGATGGGGCATTCTGCATGCGCCCAGTGGGCGTGTGGCCGATGCGCAGGATGGTCCAGCGGCCCGTTGGCGCTTGCCACGAGAGCTTCCCTTCGGCGTCCATCTGCGGCGTGAGGTCGAGCACCTTTTCAGGGTCAATCGCGGGGCCGGTGTCGGAGGATACCGTTTGCTCCTGGTTCCGGCGGCGTGCAAGGTTGGTCTTGAACGTCCAGTCGGGAATGCGGCCCGAGCCGGAGAGCTGAAACTCGGTGATGCGACGCGCCTGCGGAACCGCCAGCCGGAAGAACTTTGCCTTCAGCGCGGGAAAGCTCGCAGTCAACGGGACGTTCGGCCCGGCGGCCCCGCTTGCGATGAGCGCGAAGTCGGTCACTTTTCGGAAAGTGACGCCGTCGTCCGAGGCTTCGAGAGAGGCCGCGGCCCCGGGGATGCCACCGCCGCCAGGGAGACCAGGAATGCCGGGAATGTTTAGCGCGTGGATCAGGACTGAGCGTGCCGTGCAGGCTTCAGAGAACTCGAGCTGGAGATATGCCCTCTGCCCTTGCCCCGGCCTGAGGTCCACGCCGGCCGCAAGGTCCCAGTCTGTGAGCGCGTTCGCGTCCACGGCGTCGCCGCCCACGGTGGCGCGAGCGATCTGCATGGGCTGCCCTTCATCCGGCAGCGACGGGAACGCCAGCACCATCGCATCTCGGTAGTAATTCAACTTCGCGAACGGCTTCGGCAAGATCACGTCTACACGACGCCCGCCGTCGATGAGGGTTTCGCTCCAGACCAACTGTTGCATCGCCCGATCCGGCGTGACCCAAGGTCCGCCGCTGGATGACCAACCGGGGCAATTGTGCATAGTGAAACTCAGTCCCAGGCGATTCGCCTCGCTCGCCGCGTGCTGAACCAGTCGAACCCACTCTAGACTGAGGGTCGCCACTGGGCCTTTCGGAATTCCGGTGCCGACATCGAACATCTGAACGCCGCCGACGCCCACGCGCGCCATTGCCTCCAGGTCGCGAGTGATTCCATCCGCACTGACATTGCCGTTCATCCAGTGCCACCAGGTATGGGGACGTGCCGAAGGGGGCGGACGACGGAAGGCTTCTTCGAGAGCCTTTGTGTCGGCGGCATGGGTGGCTCGCCGACTGTCGACTATGATTACCAGCGCGCCAGTGGCGCAGCTCTTCACAAATGTCCGACGTTTCATACGAGTGCCCCCACGTGCTTAGAACTGATATCCAGGTAAATGAATTGATAGACGCTTGCGTCTCTCTTCAAAGTGCTTCAGCTTGACCGGTCAGATTGACGCCCTGCGCGAACAGGCGGCCTTCAGGCTCTAATAACTCCCTAAGCCTAACGTCCAATACCATTGCGCGTGTGCGTGGCTCGTTGCTTGCCTTACTCGGCAATGGCCCCGTCGTGCGAACGGCATCATGCGCCCCATAGAGGATAGATTCAAGTCATCTTAGGCTGCCGGCTTGTTGGCACGCACGCTGAACATCAGGACTCGTTTGATGATAAGAACAACCACCAATCCGAAGGCCCGCGAGGGGAACACGCAAAGAGTTACGCAGATATTTGAGGAGCACCAGGGTGTCGTCCACAGGCGCACGGACCGGATGTTTGCAGGACTGATGGCGCTTCAGTGGCTGGCGGGTGTAGCCGCGGCTCTGTGGATCTCGCCGAAGGCCTGGGAGGGAGGGTCAAGTCATACGCATCCGCATGTTTGGGCAGCGGTGTTTCTGGGCGGCGCGATCAGTTCTCTACCCATCATTCTGGCGTTGAGTCGTCCCGGTCACGTCACGACCCGCTACACCGTCGCGGTCGGGCAGATGTTGATGGGGGCCTTGCTGATACACCTCACCGGCGGCCGAATCGAGACGCACTTCCACGTCTTCGGCTCGCTGGCCTTCCTCTCGTTCTACCGCGACTGGCGAGTGCTGATTCCGGCGACCATCGTGGTTGCCGCCGATCACCTCCTGCGCGGCGCCTTTTGGCCGCAGTCCGTATACGGCGTCCTTACGGCGAGCAACTGGCGCTGGCTCGAGCACGCGGGCTGGGTCATCTTCGAAGACACTTTTCTCTTGATCGCCATCAGGCACAGCATCGGCGAGATGTGGAGTATCGCCCAACGAACATCTGAGATCGAGAGCTTGAATGAAGGGCTGGAAGCCCATGTCGCCAAGCGAACTGTTGAGCTCGTAGAAGCAAATACCGAATTGGAACGAGAGGTAGCCGAGCGCAAGCTGGCCGAGGCCGAGTTGGCTGCCCAGCGCTCCTTTTTGCGTCAGGTCATCGACCTGAACCCCAGCTTCGTCTTCGCCAAAGACGGGGAGGGTCACTTCACCCTGGTTAATCAAGCCCTCGCCGAAGCATACGGCACCTCTGTCGAGCGCCTGTTAGGGAAGACAGACGCCGACTTCAATCCGAGCAAGAAAGAAGTCGAATTGTTCCGCCGTGACGAACTGGAAGTCATGCACACCCTGAAGGAGAAGTTCATCCCGGAAGAGGTGATTACGGACGCCGCCGGCAAAGTTCGCTGGCTGCAAACCATCAAGCGCCCCATCCTCTCGGTGGATGGGACAGCGAACCAGCTGCTGGGCATCGCAACGGATATCACAGCCCGCAAAGAGGCTGAGAGTGCGCTGCGTCAGAGCGAGGAGAGGTTCCGTCAAATCGCGGAGAACATCCGCGAGGTCTTCTGGATAACCGAACCCGGCGACAACAAGCTGGTCTATATCAGTCCGGCATACGAGGAGGTTTGGGGCCGATCGTGTAGAAGTCTCTCCGACGTGTCGCATACCTGGATTGACACCGTCCACCCTGACGACCGCGCGCGCCTGGTCGAGGCGGCGGTGACGGTTCAGGCCGGTGTCCAATATGACATGGAGTACCGCATCGTCAGGCCCGATGGCGAGGTCCGCTGGGTGCGTGATCGCGCCTTCCCCGTCGTAAATGCAGCCGGCGAGGTTTACAGGGTTGCGGGCATCGCCGACGACGTGACGGAGCGCAAGCAGGCGCTTGAACAGCTTACGAATTCCCTGCAGGAGAAAGAAGTGCTCCTGAAGGAGATTCACCACCGCGTCAAGAACAACATGCAGGTGATCACCAGCCTGCTCAGTCTGCAATCAAGGACTATCAAGGACGAGCAGGCGTTCTCGGTCTTTCAGGACAGCCAGAATCGCGTCAAGTCAATGGCGCTGATTCACGAGACGCTCTACCAGTCAAAAGATTTGTCCCGGATCAATTTCGCGGAGTATCTCGAGAAACTCGTCGCCCACATCTCGCGCTCGTACCGCCTGCGCCCCGAAGCCGTTAAGATCACCAGCAGTGTTGATCACGTGTCGCTGCCGATTGACATGGCGGTCCCCTGCGGTCTCATCATCAACGAATTGGCCTCCAACTCGCTTAAGTACGCGTTCCCGGCGGACCTGCGGGGAGCAGTCAACATAACCTTCAGGCGCGCCGAAGCGGAGTATCTCTTGAGCGTGAGCGACACGGGCGTGGGCTTGCCCGCTGACTTTGACCCCGAGAAAGGCAAGTCTCTCGGGATGAAGCTGGTACGTATGTTGACCGGTCAGCTGGGCGGAGAGTTGAAGTACAGCAACGGCGTGGGAACTACCTTCGAGATCAGGTTCCCTGAGGAAAAGGGGGAAGTTCGCGCATGACAAGAGGAAGAATACTGGTCGTTGAGGACGAAAGCATAGTCGCATTAGACATTCAGGACAGATTGGAGTCTCTGGGCTATGAAGTGCCGGCCACCGTCGCCTCCGGCGAGATGGCTGTCGAGCTGGCCGGTGTGCTACGTCCTGATTTGGTCCTGATGGACATCCACTTGCAGGGGTTGATGGATGGTATCGAAGCGGCAGACCAAATACGACAACGATTCGGAGTGCCGATCGTCTACGTGACGGCCAATGCCGATCACCCCACTGTGCAGCGCGCGAAGATGACCGAGCCGTTCGGCTACATCATCAAGCCTTTCGACGAAAGAGAATTGCACACGACCATTGAGATGGCTCTTTATAAGCACCAGGCCGAGCAGGCGCTGAGAGAGAGCGAGGAACGATATCGGCTACTCGTCGAACTGTCGCCTGAGGCAATCGTCGTCGAGCGCGACGAAAAGATTGTGTACGCAAACTCAGCGGCCGCTAATCTGTTTGGCGCTGCGGGAGTGGGGACTCTATTGGGCCTCACTGTCAGTGATTTCGTTCACCCCGACCACCGTGAGAATTTCCTTGCGCGAGAGAGGCACTTGAGCGAGCACCACCAGTCGAATCTTAAGGTCGAGAAGTTCGTGCGGATGGGAGGCCAGCTGAGAGATGTTGAAGTGGTCCTGGCATCCGTCACATACGGGGGGAAGCCGGCCACGCAGATTCTCACCCGAGACATCACGGAACGCAGACGCGCAGAAGAGCAGTTGCTTCACGACGCTTTCCATGACTCACTCACTGGGCTGCCCAACCGTGCGCTCTTTATTGATCATCTGGAACTGGCGGTCAATCACTGCCGCCGCCGGAACGGTTATCTCTTCGCCATTCTGTTCATCGATCTGGATCGCTTCAAGGTCATCAACGACAGCCTGGGTCATATGGTCGGGGACCAGTTACTCATCGCAATCGCCCGCAGGCTTGAAATCTGCCTCCGCGAAGGAGACACGATCGCCCGCCTGGGCGGAGACGAGTTTACGATCTTACTGGACGGTATTTCGGATCGTAACGATGCGCTTCGGGTAGCCGAACGAGTGCAGGAAGTGCTCGAGCAGCCCTTCGATCACGCCGGACGGGAGTTGTTCATCTCCGCGAGCGTAGGCATTAAGTACTCCGGCATCGGCGGCGAACAACCGGAGGACCTGCTGCGCGATGCCGATACAGCGATGTACTGCGCCAAGGCCCTCGGCAAGGCGCAGTATAAGGTGTTCGACGCGAGAATGCACACGCACGCGCTGACCCTTCTGCAAATCGAATCAGATTTGAGGCGCGCGATAGAGAGAGAAGAGTTCAGGGTCAACTATCAGCCGATAGTGTCGCTGCAGAGCGGGCGCATCTGCGGCTTCGAGGCGCTGGTGCGCTGGCACCATCCGGAGCGAGGGCTGATTTCGCCAACCGAATTTATCCCCATTGCCGAGGAGAGCGGCTTTATCATTCAGATAGACCGGTGGGTTCTCAAGCAAGCGTGTTCACAGATGCGAAGGTGGCAGGATGCTTTACCCACTACCAGGCAGATGAAAATCAGTGTCAACCTGTCCTGCAAGCAGTTTATGCAGCCGACAATCGTTGCGCAGATCATGGAAACCCTACAAGAGACCGGCCTCGATGCGAGCAGCCTGAAACTGGAGATCACCGAAAGCGTGATGATGGAGAGCGGCGATTACGCCATGGGCGTGCTCGAGCAACTGAGCGCGGCCGGGATCGAGCTTAGCCTGGACGACTTCGGCACCGGCTATTCGTCACTGAGCTATATTCACCGCTTCCCGGTTACCGCCCTGAAGATTGACCAGTCGTTCATCAGCCGGATTGACGGTGATCTGAATGGCGAGATTGTTCGCGCGGTCGTAGCGCTTGCACGCAATCTTGGACTCGAGGTCGTCGCTGAAGGTATCGAGACTGTAGGGCAGTTCGACCAACTCAAAGCTTTGGGTTGTGAGCAAGGTCAGGGCTTCTACTTTTCAGAAGCGGTTGATGGACGGTCAGCGACCGAGTTGATAAACAGAGAAGAACGCGGGGAGTCCCTGGAAATTCTGTCAGAACTAGCGGCTGGGTGAGGGTCTTAACAGGCTCGCGGCCGGCAGTGACGTGATCGTAGTGACTTGGCTGCACCGAGCCCGACGTGAGGTGTTGACGGTTCATCCGCGTTCTGATCGTCGTCGTCCGCCCACCGGGGTCTTTGCGACGCGGTCTACCGACCGACCCAACCCATTGGCGCTTCATCGCGTCAATGTGAGAAGAGTCGATAACAATCGGCTCCGAATCAGTCCAATCGAAGCCATCGACGGTACGCCGGTGATTGACATCAAACCGGTACTTTCTGGTTTCCACGACTTCTAGCGGGGTTACCGCCCGACAAGACTCCCTTGGATCCTCTCAGCAAGTCAGCTGGTTCACCGCGAGGAGGACAGCCTTTTGGCGTTGTCTACTGCTGTCGGCAGGCGATCGTGATTGCTTTGAAAGTGCCTGACGAGGCTCGCGATTCGGTGAAGGTGATCGCATTTAGGTTATCGGAGAGCTTGATCAGGCCGAACGCTGAAATAAGAAGCACAGTTGTGAAGTACCGATCGCGGCTTTCGACCTCGGCAACGACCACACGCCCGTCCGGTTCGACAGTCACGCAACCGGAGTGTGTCTGCGTGACTCCTTGACGATACCGAAGACGTATCTCGACTGCGCGGCCTTCTTGCTGCCAGAGCGTGAGAGTTTGAGCGGCTTCATCTTGATTGATCACCTTATCTTTCATCTTTTCCACCCCCTCTATGTCTTTCAATCTCTTGGCCATTCGCACAAGGGCCTTCTCTCCGAGCAGTGACTCAGCGCACAAGGGCCTTCTCTCCGAGCAGTGACTCAGCATGAGGGAATAGCTCGCTCTCCTCCTTCTCCGCATGCTTGGTGAGCAAGTCTCTCAACTTTGAGACCTGATCATCCCAACCGGATTCGCCGGGAGTCATTTTCGCTATGGCTGTTAGTTGTTCGTGGTCTGTCATCAATATTTGAGTCGCAATCACTTCTGACAATCGTGGCCGCCAGGCTTACCTGGCCGTCACCGATGAGACGCGATCTCGCAGCTCGTTCTTCCCCTCCTTTCGAGCGCAGTGCGCGCAACAATAAACGTAGCCGTCGGCCTCGACGCCATGTCCAATAATCCTGCATCCGCAGTGGCTACAGGCTGGAGCCAGAGCATTGACGGCACATTCGAAGCTGTCGAAGACATGCGAGTCGCCGCCCATTATTACCTCGAAAGATTTGTCGTATTCGTTTCCGCACACCTCACACTGTGCCATTTTGCATCCCTCCCTCCATTCAAGCGCTGTAATGACAAGCAATGGTTCACTAGCAACGCGCGGTCCCTTCTTACGGTTGTATCGGTTCAAGACACCAGGAGCCAGTTTGGGCCAACCGACCAATGAGTTATTGCAGCCATCTCCCCGTCCCTCAATCGCCCGCAACCGGCGATTTCTTTAGCGTTATAGGTCTCTTCGAATTTTTATCAGCGTGGATGTTGAGCAGGCTGGGGGAAGATCCGCCGTTGGCCAACCTGGAACATTGTTTGCCCCACACTAATCGGCGCCGTTCGACTAGAAGAAAAGATACGCACGGTTTCCGGACATAGAATTGACTGAGGTATCTCGCGCCGGTATTCCACAGGGTGCCTGGAGTTCGTCTTCATCAAGACCGTGTGGATCAAGCGGGAGGCCGGAACGAATTGCTGCGAGACAGAGTAGTAGCAAGGAAGCAGGGGAAATGGAGACTCAGGCCGGTCAGGAATCTGGTGATCTGATCGAGATCGAAACTCGAGAATGGTTGGATTCTCTCGACTACGTTATCCAGCGCGGGCAGCGAGAGGGAATGGAGGAGGAATCATGCCGACGCGCGGAGATTTGAGCGCTGCTGAAAAATATCGGCACCATCATACTGAGTTGATGCGCACGGCGCTCGAGGGCAATACCGAAGCCGTGAGGGTCTTGCTCGACAAGCGCCAGGACGTAAATGCAAAAGACGATGAGGGCCGGACCGCCCTGATGTTTGCGACAATCAACCAACACACCGAGACCGTGAGAACATTGCTCGATCATGGGGCCGACGTGAATGCGCGTGCCAACGATGGGGGCACAGCCCTGCTGTTGGCGGCATCAAACGGTAATGCAGAGATAGTCCAGGCCTTGCTCGATCGAGGCGCAGACGTTAGTGCTAAGTTCGAAAAGACAGGCCAAACAGCTCTGACGCTGGCCGAAGAGCACGGTGACACAGTCATCATTGGATTGCTCAAGAGATAGGTTTGAGGTGCCAGGGACGCTCTCAATTAGGGGCGATCCAAATCGAATGGGGATCGAGGGATCAGTTAGGTTCTGATGAAAGCCACCAGCAACAACGGCGTCAGAGTCGTCGTCGCGACGACAGTAAGGATAAGGACTAAGAGGAGATTCAATGACAGATACAAGCATTACAAAAGTCAACTCCAACTATTCGCCCAAGGGTCGAATGGGTCAGAAATATCTCGCTGCGGGCCTGAAAGTCTCGATGCGCTTATGGGAAGATGAGCCGCCGTCTGAACGCAATGAAGCCAAGCCCGAAACTCAGCGCGATTATGAGACGATCGGCTTTGTGATCAAAGGTCGTGCGGAGTTGCACCTTGAACGGCAGAGGATATTGCTTGAACCCGGAGATTGCTGGGTAGTTCCAAAGGGTACTAAGCACACGTACAGAATCCTCGAGACGTTCACCGCAGTTGAGGCGACGTGCCCGCCCGCTGAAATCCACGGCCGCGATGAGGCTTGATTCAGCCCGTCTCCGGCGGGCGATAACCCGATGCGCATTGAGAGTGGCATTGCTGAATCTGCGAACAATCGACATACTCGCCGACTCCACGCGCCTCAGCCAGCTCGACCTGGCGGTCCTCGACTGATGCTGACGATAGTGGCATCAGCCGGCATGGAATATGGAGACAATACTCAAAACGGAAGTAGTCATCATCGGAGCGGGTCCGACGGGGCTTTCCCTGGCTTGTCAGTTCGTCAGACTTGGGGTTGATTTTGTCATAATTGAGAAGAACGAAGCCGTTACACTTTATTCCAAAGCTATCGGGGTTCAAGCACGAACGCTTGAGATTTACGAGCAACTTGGTTTGGCGCAAAGAGCAGTCGAAGAGGGCACGGTTGCCGGAAAGGGGCGTCTGCTCGTGGGCGGTGAAGTGCGGGGCGAACTTGACTTCTCGAATATTGGAGAGGGTTTAAGCCCTTATCCATATGTGCTCATGTTGGAGCAAAGCAAGAACGAGAAACTGCTTTACGAATATCTGCAAAGCCAACGAAAGGAAGTTCTCTGGCGAACCGAACTCGACAGTTTTTCGCAAAGCGATTCGGGCGTAACTGCGCACGTGAAGACTGCCGACAGCCCTTCTCACATTATCGAGGCCAAATATCTGGTCGGCTGTGACGGTCCGAAGAGTCTGGTCAGACGCACGCTCGGACTTTCGTTTGAAGGCAGCACATTTGAGCGTATGTTTTATGTCGCCGACGCGCAGATTGATTGGAGATTCAGTCACGATGCGCTGCACATTTGTCTATCGAAGAACTCATTCGTTGTCTTATTCCCGCTCAAAGGCGAAAAGCGTTACCGGATTGTCGGCGTTTTTCCCCCAGAATTTGCCAAAGAGGAAGGCGACATTTTATATGAAGAGATCGAGGAGCGAATCAAGGAAGAAGCAAAACTCGACCTCGATATTCACGATGTGGAATGGTTTTCAACCTACAAAGTCCACACCCGCCACGCCAATAAGTTCTCCGCAGGCAGATGCTTTCTCGCGGGCGATTCTGCGCACATTCACTCGCCCGCAGGAGCGCAGGGAATGAATACCGGAATTCAAGACGGCTACAATCTCGCATGGAAAATCGCTTTAGTCTTGCAAGGTAAGGCGAATGAAAAACTTCTAGGAACTTATAATGAAGAACGACTCGAAAACGCCAAGCATCTTTTGGAAACGACCGACCGGATGTTTGAGTTCGTTGCAGGCTCGGAATGGATTCTCGCGTTTTTTCGCACTAATGTTTTGCCGCCTCTTGCAAAATACATCTTCAGTTTCGATACGGTCAAGAAACTCATTTTCCCGCTAATTTCGGAAATCGGCATAAACTACCGACACAGCTCACTAAGCCGACACACAGGTGATGAAGACTTCAAGGTTAAGGCCGGCGACCGCATGCCATATTTCCTGGTTAACGACGAGAGCGTTTATGACAAACTGCATCAGCCGAACTTTCATTTGCTTGTCTTTTCGGACTCACAAGGCGATTTTCAATCATTGAAAACGGGACTCGATAACCGATACGTCGTATCAGTTGATTTCAACGCCATCTCGCTTAACCCGAATGTAGCGGAAGTCTTCGGCACGGATAAATCTTTTTCTCTGTTGCTAAGACCGGATAACTATATTGGGTTTATCTCGACAGAAACTTCGTTGAGCGGATTAAGAGTTTACCTAAGCGAGTTCATCGAACACTCGGAGAATTAAGAGCGACGAAGCGAATCAGACTTGGACCAATGAGGGATTATCCAGGTTGCTCGTCGTCCACGGCTTCATAACACTGGCCACTGGTATCAGTTTGAGCGGGACTTCCTATCAGATACTTGGCCGCGAGCAGCCGTAGCTCTTTGCTCGCGCTTCTGTTATCAATAAAAGAGCAAACAGCAGGAAGCACGGGGTCTTCTCGCACCCAAATCTATGAGAGCTTCACCGAAGGGTTCGATACGGTGGACTTGCGTGAAGCCAAAGCGCTGCTCGATGAGTTATCGTAATCACGCGCTGTCTCTCCTTTTCTGAAGTTCATCTCAAACAAGCAACAACTCTCCTGTGGGCTCGCAACACAGATCCGAGTTGCTTGTTTGATTGATCAGGGGAACTGCTCTTACGGAAGCTTTTCCTTTTGAGCCTTCTCTCGCGCTTCCTTCAACTGGAGCATCATCTCGGGATGCTGAACCATCAGGACGCTCTTCTCTGCGGGTTGGCCGAAGGCGTCAGGATGCAGGTACAAGCCGCGCTCTTGCTCTGTTTTGTCCTGTTCTACGGGGATGCGATTCTTGTTGGCGTAGGCATCCTGGCGAACGCCTGTTACCTGCCAGGAAACTTCCAGACCAGGCTGGCCGCCGGCGATTCTGAAACGATTACCAGCAATCTTTTCGGCGATGAAAAGGTTCGGTGCAGGCGCGCCGATCGGGGTTAAGAGATAACGGAAATCTCTGTTGAGCGCGCTGAACCACTCCGGCAGAGTCACAACTGCTTCGCCTCTGGCATCCGTTGTGACGTTGCCGTTGTAGATATTCATCATGTCGGGCGATTCGACGAACGAGTGATAGAGGTACTTGTTTTCAGGATCGAGCGGATGGTCAATCTTGAACGAACCGCCGCCTTTCGACAGATTGCCCTGTACAAATAGATCGCCAAATACATCTACATTACCTGCGAATTGCGCTGCATCGCCCATGCTTGCGCCATCCCTGCCCAATCCCCCCTGGGCAAATAAGCCGAGGCCGCCCTTCTTGCCTAGCCCAACCCCATCGCCGCCGGTGGCCTTCACGCCAATGCCACCGCCTGTGGAGTTGATGCCGTTGCCGCCATGTGCCGCCACGCCTATGCTATTCGGGCCGGCCGCCGCTGCTGTTGCAGCCAATGGCATTCACTCCGTTGCCACCGAGAATCCCATCGCCGCCAATGGCATTCACGCCTTCGCTGACTCCGCCCACGCTGGCGCTACCACCGATGGCCTGCACGCCCAGACCGGCGAAGCCCGCAAGCGAGTTGTCGGCGGCTCTGACATGCACGCTGCCTTCGACCGCCACGCCAATGCCGCCGTCCGTGTGGCTAACATTGAGAACACTGCTTGACCCTGATCCGGTCAGATTCAGAGGGACAGCAACCCCTAGAGGCGAGCCGCTTGTTCCATTGCCCTGAAGCGTTGCGTCGTGAAAGACAGATTGAAGACCGCTCACTGCAGCGGTCGTTTGAATCGTCCCGTCAGGGAATTTGTAGCCGCCCAAAGTCGTCTCGATCATCCCTTGCACCGTTAGCTTTGACGCGGGCGTGATGAGACCGATCCCGATGTTGCCACCGGATTGTGTGATAATCGAATC
>DASYSA010000061.1:0-21715 GCA_036003885.1 Blastocatellia bacterium
GGGACTGCGCTCCGAGTAGAACGTCGATATTGGATCTCCGATCCTGTATCCGGTCAAACCCAGTATCGCTTCGTCAACCACAACCACCGCAAGCTCGCTCCCGGCGACCGGCTTGCCTGCGGCGTCTCGCACTTCGACATCGACTAGCGTCTCACCGCCCGGCTCCAGCGTCTTTTCGCGTGGCGTGGCCTCCACCGATAACTTTCGCGCCAGCGGCGGTACCAGGAGATTCAACGAACCCCTTGCGAAGGCGGGACGCTTCGGCGCCCGCTCGTTAGGCTTGCCCTCATCGTCGGTTCGCACAGCCTCGCCGACCAGGTCCACCTGCACGTAAACGTTCGGGATGTAGCCTTCGCCGATGGGTACTCGAAGCGTGTATGACGGGCCGTCCATCGTGAAACGCTCGCTCTTCACGATACCCGAACGCCTGAGCGTCATCACTGCCTCTGCGGGATAGAACGGAGCCTGCACGAGAATCTCGGCTGTATCACCAGGCTGATAGTCCTTGCGCTCGGGTATCAGGTTGCAGTCTTCCTGCTCGACGTTGCGCTTAGGAACGACTTTGCCGCCGGCAACCCACAGGGTCAGTTCGCTTTCGTTGCGGCGTTCGCGATTGTCGATTATCGAAGCGGTGACCCTGTACATCCCGCCCTCTTTCGCCTCGAAGCGACACTCGACCTGATCGGCCGCCGACCTCACCACGCAATCCTGCGGGTTGATCTCCTTCTGCTTCCACTCGCCTTTCTCAAAGACCCAATCCATCAACACCGCTCGCATTCTGATCTCGCGCCCGGCGATCGCTTTGCCATCCAGATCGGTGACGATCGATTGGACAACCAGCGGCTGGCCCTTTTGAACGAAGGTGCGCGGGCTGCGAATGCCGACGTAGAGATCGGCCGGGTGCACGAGCATGCTCGTCGAAGCTGCCCACTCCTGGCGGTTCACATCAGTCACGCTCGCTGTTGCCGTGACAGTCCAGGGCCTCGGAGGATCCGCTGACACGAAATCGATTCGAAGCCTGTGCTTTCCTGCTGCATCCGTTCGGCCGGCAAATGATTCGGCTCGACGATCGTCTCGCTGGTTATAGGGAATCCACCAGGGGATCCACTTACCGAAAGTGAAGTCGTCGCGATTGGGTGGTGTGAACTGCGCCGGTGTCGTCATCACCGTCCAGTTTACTTCGGCATCAGGCAGCCCGCCGCCGGCGTAGTAAGCCGCCATCATCGTGGCCTCAGCCTTCTCCCCGACGAAGTGAGGGCCTTCGCTCGCCTGGGCCGTCACTTCGAACTCAGGCCTTCGGAATTCCTGAACCTGGAGTTGGTGCTGATACTCCCGGCTCAATCCTTCGCCTGTTCCGCCCTCGGCTGAGAATCGAATAGCGGCATAGCCGAGGTTCATTGTGGGCGGCAGTTTGAACGCAGTGTCGAAGCCCCCGAGCGCGTTGATTGCAGCATTGCCCTTCAGCACGTCGTTGCCGCGAGAATCTTTCACCGTGTACGCAACGCCCGAAGCTGCGTCGCCGAGGGGGCCGACGTCTCCTTCTTTGCCGCGGCCTATGCGGCGAATCCAGCCTTTGACGTGGACCTCTTCGCCGGGGCGGTACATCTTACGGTCATCGAAGACGAACCAGGAAAGAGCATCACGCAGATCGCTTTTGATCCAGCCGCCGCCTCTCATCCCCTGATAGGAGTTCTGGGGAAGAAGGGCGACGTCGTTGCCCGTCCGAGCAACCAGAAGCTGAGAGCCATGCGGCAGGCTGCCAACCAGAGCGAAGCGAGCCAGCCCGTCTGTTTGCGTCAGCGAGTTGGCGTATGACTCCAGTCTGCCGGCCTGTGATACTTCGATTGACATCTGCACTCCGCCCAGAGGCTTGCCATCTTTGAGCGAAGTCGCCCAACCGATCAACGTCGAGCCATCCACGAATGCATCAAGACCTATGCGCGTCGACTGGGCCCACGACATGACAGGCCTGTTCTCCCAGCTGTTCTTCGACGGAGTCGTCGGTTCGACAACCACAATTACATTTCCCAGTCCTCCGTTCAGCGCTCGTGCGAGGTTGATGCGTGTCTCCGCCATCTCGTCAGGCTGTGCTGTTACCGCTACCGTTTCGGATACGACAAGGCGGCCCGGCGGCATCCATTGCTCGCTGGTTCCAACGCTTCCCAGGGAATCAATGTACCGACCAAAATGTTCCGGACCTACGGAATACAGGCGCACGTTCAAGCGATCGTGGTTCACGCTATAAACCGAGAACCGCGGTGGAGCGGCAGGATCGAGCACGATGAATTGATCGCCGGATGATGCGAGCGCGGGAGGCGCGGATTTTACATTGAAGATCAGAGACGCGGGAGCCCCCAACGTCTGCCCGAACTGATCGCGGATGGTCGAATCGAGCGTCACCCGATAAGCCGTGCGGCCCTTCTTGACGCCACGCATCACAAGGTTCGACCCGTAGACTTCTGTCTTCAAGCCGGGCACTTCGGGATCAACCCGCACTTGAGACTTGTCAAAAGCTTCGAGGTCGAGCGAATTGCTGAACGAGATGCTCCATTGATCGAAGGGCGAGCAACTCTGCTGGTAGCCGCATTCGTGGCGCGTCACTCGAAGAGGCCCGAAAGTTCGAAAAGCAAAAGTCTGCTCGGAAGTGGTCTTGCGCGGCCCCTCACTCGACGGTGTTCCCGGCCCGACTGCTACCGTCACTGTCGAATCCGCGGGCAGCGGATCCACGGCGCGAAACACCAGCCAGCGATCCTTCTCGGCTTTTGAGGCCAGCAGGCTAATATTCGGATCCGCATCGATCTCTTCCCGAGTCGCGAGTCTGGCCTTTGATTCGGTCCTGCCAGCTCGCACGTGAATCGTTTGAAGCACCGCAGCGGGATCCACTCGCTGATCGAACTCGACGTACATAAGAGTGTCGCGACGTTGTGTGCCGTCAGTCGGGTAAGAGGACTTCACCTGGGGCGGTGGCGTAACAAACTTCCAGGTCTTTGCAGCCGCGAGGCTGGCTCCTGTGGCCGATTTGGCGGCTCGAGAAACTTCGACGGTATACTCAGTCGCCATCGGAAAGCGGACGTCCGGATCAAACACCAGAGTCCTGGTTCCGACCCATCGCCACTTGCCCGGCGGCTCGGGCCTCAGCTTCACCGGCACTCCGCCCGCGATGGAATCGTCGTGCGACGTGACCGCTACCATCGGCTGAGAGAAGGTTACGCTCAGTTGAGGCGCAAGTGGGACATCTCCTTCCGGTGAATACCTGAGTAGCTCGAGCGGTGCCGTTGATGCCAGGTCAGGTACATCCGAACGATCCGGAGGCGGAAAGGAAGCCTGGATAGTCTTGCCTGTTCGGGGAGGTGGAAGCGACCGGTCCCTGAGCGCGAAGTCCTTCTCGTCTTCAGCGTCGGCCTTGATCGGCTGCAGACGGCTCAGGAGATTTCGGGTGTCGCTCTCAGTGAGCGCCCTGGCGACGGCAGGCGCGATCCGGACGCCTCTCTCAGCCTGCTCGGCGCCTTCACTCAGTCTGATCTGCAGTCCGTCCGCCATTGTGCTCCCCATCCGCGGCGCGCGAACTCCGCCTGGTCGCCTGATCTGGCCATTCGCAGTCGGCCGGCTAATCAAAGGAAGAAGTGCGAACGATTGGACAACCAGAACCAATGCGCAAACAACCCTCTTGAGAGACATAGTGGTCCTCGAATCTCTTTTGAATAAACCGGCCGCGTTCGGAGCTGATCGCTTGCGTTGATCTGAGGCAAGCTAAAGGTCTGAACTCTGAACGTCTCGGTCAAACGTACATCCGCAGCGTGCTGATTGGCAATCCATGTAATTGAATCCCCCACGTCCCCAAAGGTTGCAATCTTTCTTGCATCCTTTGGCGCGGCCGGGTCGTAGTAGCCTGCTCGCAAGCGGCTCGCCGCAACGGAGCTTCACAAAATAAGACTATCAGGGTAAGCGCCATCATCCTGGCCAGGAATTTCGAGGAGAGAATAGATGAAACGTATCAGAATACTGACAGCACTCGTCACACAAGTGGCTCTTGTGGCCGCCTTCACGCTGGGAGTCGGACACGCGAAATCCAACGGCGGACGCGACGGAATCAAGGTTGAAGACTTGAGGGAGTGGCTGACCTACCTTTCTTCAGATGACTTGGAAGGGCGCAATACCTATACCGAGGGTCTCGGGCTTGCCGCCGGCTTCATTTCCGCACAGTTGAAGTCGTGGGGCATCAAGCCTGGAGGGCCGAACGGCTCCTATTTCCAACGCGTGCCGGTGCAGGGGATCAAGGTCGACAACCACTCCACCATCATCGCCGAAGTCAACGGCCAGACACGCACCTTCAAGAATGGCGAAGGCGTCAGATTCCCGACGAACTCCGGAGGCAAGCAGAGCCTCACGGCCAGTGAGGTAGAGTTCATGGGATATGGGCTGAGCGCACCCGATGCGGGCCACGATGACTATGCGGGTCGCAACGTGAAATCCAAAGTCGTTGTGTTTCTGGGCGCGAGCGGTCCCGCGGGATTGGCCCCGCAGTATCGTCGTGTCGTGTTCTCGCGAGGGGGTTTCGCGACCGGGCTACCGGGCGCAGTGGCCAGCATTGGTCCCCCGAGAGGGACGGGTCAGGGCGGCCCAGGCCGCGGCGACGGCGCTCCTCCAGCCGGAAGTGGTCAGCAGGGAGCTGGTGAGCAGCCTGACTTCACGACGGTCGAGCGGTTGGACAGATCGGTGCCTCCCCAGGTCTCGGCTCAGGATGACTTCTTCGAATTCCTCTTCAGCGGCGCGGATGTGAAGTACGCTGAGTTGAAAGAGAAAGCCGCCAAGGGCGATCCTCTGCCAAAGGTTTCTCTGAAGAATGTCCGCCTCACCTTCAATGTCGATGCGGAATACAGGGTAGTGCGCACGCAGTACACTCGCAACGTGATCGGCATAATCGAAGGGACCGATCCCAAACTGAAGGATACCTACGTGGCCTTCGGCGCGCACTACGACCACGTAGGCTACGCCGAAGCAGAGGTTGTTAAGACCGATACCGGTTCGAGACGAATGGGCCGCTCACCCGGCCGCATCACCGAAGGCGCCATCGAAGACCGGATATGGAACGGCGCTGACGACGATGGCTCGGGCACAGTGTCGATCATGGCAATCGCAAAGGCGTTTGCGACTGGAACGCGACCGCGCCGCTCCCTCCTCTTCGTCTGGCACGCCGGGGAAGAGAAGGGCCTGTTGGGCTCGCGTCACTTTGCGGACTTCCCGACCGTTCCCATCGACAAGATAGTTGCGCAGGTGAACATCGATATGATCGGGCGCAACGACAAGAACGACCCCACGAAAGGCAACAGCGTTTTTGTAGTTGGTTCGGATCGCATCAGCACCGAGTTGCACAACGTTTCGATCGATGCGAATGCGTCGTTTGGGAAGCCGCTGGACCTCGACTTCGCGATGAACGACCCGACGGACCCGGAGCAGATCTACTACCGGAGCGACCACTTCAGCTACGCAGCCAAAGGAATTCCCATCATTTTTCTGTACACTGGCACACATCCCGATTATCACGCGAATACGGACAGCGTCGAGAAGATCCTCTTCGACAAAATGGCTCGAATAGCTCAGTTTGCCTATGAGGTTGGTGTCAGGGTTGGAAATCTCGACCACGCGCCGGTCCGAGACAACAAGGGCCCGCGGGTTGGTAAGGGGAGTTCAGGGAAGCTTTGATGCAGGTGAGTACCAGGTCAACTTCATTCCCATTCGGGAAGTAAGTCATCAACGGACATTGACCAGCCCGGCACTGCGTCACCCGCATTCGTAACGTCGCCGCCACGATAGATGATCGGTTTCGCGGGATCGCCGGCATGATACGATTTGATCTTCTCGGGACTGAGAACGTCTACATCCCAGACGCAGAGTGTTCCCGCTGCAAAATAGTCTCTGCGCTTGTCGGCCATCCTTTGCTCCGCCGCCGGGCCGTAGTCCCTTTCGCTTCTGATCTCTACCGCAAAGGCCGGCGCTCCCTCGAGGAATCGCATGCCTGTGGGTCTCCCCGTATACCAGGCTGCGTCGGGGCTGAATGAACCGCGGTTCGGAAGATCGACTATGAAGCCGGCATTGTCTGGAATTGCATACCCTGATCTTGTCTTTCGTTCGTGATCGCTCAGGCTACGGTAGATAGCACCTGAGGACCGAATCGGCCAGAATCCAGTGGGCTCCATGACCAGGAGTTCTCCGTTGACGATTTCAGCCTTGCCATTTTCAGGAACGTGATAGAGATCCTCGATTGTCGCTTTAGTCTTTGCAGTCATAACAAACCCGTTGGCCAATCATAACGCGGGGGTACTGGAGCAACACACGGCGGGTAGGCCGAGTCTAAGCGTCCGTTACGATCACATCACAGGCAAGACCGGCAGACCCACGACATCAATGATCATATCGCGCGCGTCGATCTGAAGGTCGTATTCGCCTGAGCCGATCCGGCGTATGGTAAAGACGCCAATCTCGTCGGTGACGGCGGACGATACTGTTTCACCTTCACGAGCGAGAGCGATTGCCATGCCCGCGACCGCGTCGAACCCAGATTCGGATGTACTCAGCACTTGCCCGATGAGGTCGACGCCGGTATCGCTTGCCGCGGCGATCCGAAGGTCTATGCTGTAGTCGTCAACGGCGTAGAGCAGATGGCGTGAAGGCGCCGCGCCGGATCTTGCACCGGCCGGGGACGGTTGCGAGAGACTGTCGAAGATGAGCCTGGCGGCGGCTCGCGCGGCCCGTTTCCCGGCGCTCTCGGTTTGCGTCCTGTTCTCGAACAACCGCACTGCCCGTCTGAAAACCCATTCCGGAGGCTCGACCTGCGCGGGCCCAAGCTTCATCGACGTGAGAAGACCGTACCAGCGGCGATCGGCTTCGCACCGCCCGCATCCTTGCGCCAGGTGCTCTGCCACCAGCCGCCCGTCTTCATCCGAGAGCCGGCCATCAAGATAATCTATCAACCGGTCGAATCCGACACACTTCATAGCAATCAGCTCCGCGCGCCTCTGTCAACGTATTAGAGACTCAACACAAGAGATAAAATACATGAACGTTTCTCGTTGCTCGTTTCTCGTTGCTCGTTTCTCGTTGCTCGTTTCTGCTTCGACCTTCTCCTTGCTCACGAATCTTTCCTCAATAAGAGAAACGAGCAACGAGCAACGAGCAACGTTCATTTCTGGCAGCCCGGGCAGAAATACGCGGTGCGGCCGCCGATCGTCTTCCGTTCGATCGCATGTCGACAACGCTTGCAACTAGCGCCTCCCGAGTTCAGCGATACAAGAAAGTCGCGGGGAAAATCCTCCTCGGCGGCGATCGGAATCGCTCGACGGAGAACACGTCGCGTCTGCCGATGTATGCGCCGGATCTCTTCCTCCCCAAGGCTTGACGCTCGGCGGTCGGGCCGAACCGCAGCTTCGAACAGAATTTGATCAGCGTAAATGTTGCCGACTCCGGCGATTTTACTCTGATCCATCAGCAGCGGCTTGATCTGCCGCCGCGGGCTCTCCGCAATCAGACGATCGAAACGCGCGAGACTGAAAACTCGGTCGAGCGGCTCAGGCCCCATATTACGAAGGGCGGGGACCGTCGAAGGATCGTCCACCAACATCACGCGACAGATCTTGCGCGGACAGGTGAAGGCCAAGCGCGCGCCGCCGTCGAGAAGGAACTCAATTCGAGTGTAGTCCGGCTTGTGAGTGGGATTGTCGTAGTAGTGCAGATCGCCGCCCATGCCGAAGTGCAGTATGAGCGAACGGCCATCGTCGAGCTTGACGATAAGGTATTTGCCCCGGCGGGAAGCCTCGGCCAGGAGCCGCCCTCGCAGGCCGCGCACGAATGCAGCGGCGCCGGAGGACTTGATCATTCCGGGGGCGGTCACGGTGACTCGCTCGATTCTGCGGCCGAGCGCCATAAGTCGGAGGTAACGAAGTCTGACCTCAACCTCGGGAAGTTCCGGCATAAATAAACTGGCGAGTGAGATGCTGGAAGCCGCGTTTGCGCTTTCCGAGCTGAACTCTTTTTTACCGTTCCGGGTTGCTTGTGGCGTTGCCGAACTTCGCCCTCATCAACTCGGCGGCCCGAGCCCGGGAGACCGTGAGGTCTGCGTCGATGCGGTTGTTCTCACTCCTTATCTTCGCCAGATCGAGCAACTCGGCGATATCAGGGTTCTTGGCCCTCTGACCCAGTCGAAGAAAGAAGAACAGGCTGTTCAATTCGGTGGCCTTTCTCTTGGCCTCTTCGGCGCTCGGAGCGAAGCTCGTGATAGTCAGCCTCGCCGTGGTTTCGTTCAGATCCAGGCGAATGGAGTTCGAGGATAAACTCGAGAGCGTTCCAAGGGCGTGCGATTCGCCGAGCGTCCACAGAACGTCGGCTGCCTTGTCATCAACGCTCTTCGAGCCGGACGACTTGAGGACCCTTATCCTGGACAGCGAACCATCCGGTTCTATCTTGAAGCCGAGCATCACCGAGAAGTGTGTGATGTCGACGTCGAGCCCGCCCGCCTGATAGAGAACATATATCTTCCCGACCACATCTTTGAGGGCCGTTTCGTTGAACTCCCCGAACGAAGTGCCCGTCTTGGCATCGGCTGCCTTCTTCTCTTCCGCGGCCTTGGCGTCGGCGATCTGCTTCTCCTTTTCAGCCTTCTCCTGTTCCGCCTTCTCCCGTGCAATCCTCTCTTGCTCTTCTTTCTCGCGTTGGCGGGCCAACTGCTCGGCTCGCTTGCGCGCCCGCTCTCTGATCTCGTCGAGGGTCATCGCATTGGTTGGGGTCGGCTGATGAATCATCCCCTTTGGGTAATAGAGCGGACCAACCATCGTCGGATCGAATGGGCGATAGGGTTTGCGAACCACGTTGATGCCCGCGAATGGAGAAATGATACCTATGTACACGATGTAGAGAATCAGGAACGAATGGGCGAAGGCCGAAACGGCCAGCACCGGGCGAAACCGCCGCCGGCGCCTCACTACGATCGGTTCAGGAGTAAGGGCGCTGGCTACGAACGGGCTTCCAATGAATTGAGTCCACGATAGCGTTGACTGGTTCAAAGCGATCACGGTGGCCCAGTGGCCCTGCCGCGAATCGCTGATGAATCTGAAAGGATGCCTGACTACCTGGGCAAGCGCGCCGCCAAGGTCCCGCGCCAGCCTCACCGCTACCCAGTTGGTCGAATTATCCAGCGAGAACGCCGCTCGAAGGTAAGAAGCGGGTCCGCTTGCAATCTCTTCCCGCACCTCGCCCATTGCGCTGACTAATCTCCCAGCCAGCGTGCTGTCGGGGAGCGATGAGAAAAGAACTTTGTCGCGCTCTGAAGCCATGATTCGACTTTCGTTCTGCGCCTGCCACATCGGCGCCGAGGAGTTTTCGCGGCCCGCCGCCGAAATCGTCTGACTACTATTCTAAAGGTAGAGTACGCAGGCGCAAACTCTAAATGTGCAACATTCTGGGTACGCAGGCTTCCAGCCTGCTTTTTGGCGAATTTGCGCCCTCGCGGAGTCGGCTGATTCCTACCTTGCTCGCGAATTGCGCCCTTAGCCGGTAGCGCGTAACACGCGATTTGCGTCCTTAGTCAGTGGCGGCAGGCTTCCAGCGTGCTTCCTCGCGAATCGCACCCTTACCGGAGTCGGGCAGGCTGGAAGGCTGCGTACCCAGACTATTCCTGCTCCGCAAACATTTTAAGCCAATCATCCAACGGCGCTGGCGGGATGCGTGCGACCATCAGGTTCTCTTCCACGTGAGAGCGCTGGCTCATCCCAACGAGCGCTGTGGTCACTCCCGGCGTCGAGCGAACAAACTGGATGGCACGTTGAGCATCAGTGTTCAGCCCGGTCAGAGCCGCGCCTATAAACGGCGGCAGGTTCTGAGTAAGCTTTGCCTGAAGTATCGACGCGCTGCACATCACCGTGATTCCGAGCCGGCCGGCAGCCTCGATCGCTGCGAGCGGCTCGCCGTTGACCGTTTGATTGGGAGTCGTCAGCGCTTCCGGCATTCCAAGATTGAAGGGCAACTGGATGACTCTGAAGTGGTGGTCCTCGCCCCCCACGTCTCGCGCGACCTCGACGAACTCGGCGAGCGATAGATAGTCGCGCGAGTCCGGCGACTGCCGATAGCCGTTCCAGGTCGCCGTGCCATATACGCCAATCCGACCGTCCCTGACGGCACTCTCGAGAAACTCGAAGGCCGCGTGTACGCGAATGAGAAACTCCTCGCGGCTCAGGCCCTCAAGTTGGGTCTCCGGGTTGTGGATGTAATAGATGTCTATCGTGTCAAGGCCGAGATTCTGAAGACTGTGACCGAGTTGATTATCGAGGTAGCTCGGCGACATGCAGTGACTGTCAACGAGATCTTCCGGCCTGGCGGCTCCGGTGTCGAATATGTTCTCCTTCAACCACCCGCGCGGATCACGTGGCGGCTCACCGTCGAATGGGAAGAAGCCGCCTTTCGTGGCCACAACGACTTCATCTCGCGCAGCTTTTCCGGACTCGAAGAGTTGTTTGAGCGCTGCCCCTATTGCTCGCTCGCTACGCTGGAAGCGATAGTTGATCGCGGAATCGATTACATTGCACCCAAGTTCGATCGCACGCCTGACAGATTCCTGATACATCCTGTCTGTGCGCTCATCCCAATGGCCGAGATAAGTCCCAAGTCCGATGGTCGACATACAAAGCCCTTGATGCAAACGGAAATGCTCGGGAGCTGTGCCGGGGCCGAGCCGTGCGACATATCTCCGAGTCCCTTCCGAAGTCGCACCGTTGGGTTTGCTCATTCAAAGACTCCTCTCGTGTTTACCGGGCGAGATTGTATCACAGCGTGATGCGTGAGGAGTGATTCGTGATGCGTGAGGCGTTTTACGTTTTGCGTTTTACGTTTTAGGTTTTGCGTTCAATAACCACGAAACGCAAACCTAAAACGTAAAACCTAAAACGCATCACGTATCATTTCCTTCGCTTTCTCGATGATCTTCTTCTCGCCATCGAACGCCAACATCTTAATGGCCGCCCCGATCTCGACCCAGCGAGCCTCGTTCACCTCGGAGTCGTGGTCCCGTACGTCGCCCGAACGATACTCGAGCAGGTAGAAATGAACGAATTTGTGGATGCGGGCAGGCTCAGACCGATGTTTGTCGAAGTACCAGTATTCAATCTTATCTATCCGTCCGGCAGGCCTCGTCTCGACGCCGGCCTCTTCTCGTACTTCACGCACGGCTGCGGCTTCAGTGGATTCGCCCTTATCGACCAGCCCCTTCGGGAGTTGCCAGCGCCCCACTTCCCCAACAGAGATCAGCGCGACCTCCACGACATCGTTCCGCCTGCGGAACGCAACGCCTCCCGCGGAGATCTCCAGTCTGGTTGGTAGTTTGGACATGGGAAATTCGAAATGCGAAATGCGAATTTAGAAACGGGATTGGAAATTCGAATTTCCCATTTCGCATTTCGAATTTCGCATTTCCCTATTCACTGCGTGCTGCTTACTGCGACTGCCAGCGCGTTGCGCCAGGCTTCCTCTAGCTGAGCCACAGCTCGATCCACGACAGGCTCGCCGTTGACTCTGAGCAACAGCCGCTCGCCCCCCGTTCGCCCGATCACCGTCGCCGAAACTTTAAGCTCGCGAGCGAGATTCAGAATCTGATCGACACTATCATCCGCCGCCGACAGCACAATCCTGGACGGCGTCTCTGAAAACATCAGAGCTGCCTGTGACAGTTCGCCTTCGAGATTGACTTCGCATCCAACCACGTCGTGGCGATAGCTGGAGAAGGCGCACTCGGCCAATGTCACCGCGAGGCCCCCATCCGAACAATCGTGAGCCGACTCCGCCAGCCCGGCCTGAATGATCTTCAGGCAGGCCTCCTGCACGCGATGTTCGAGATCCAGATCGAGCCGGGGTGGAAACGCCTCGACAGTGCCGCCGGTCACAAGCGCATACTCAGTTGCGCCAAGATCATCTTCCGTCGCGCCCAGAAGGACTATGGCGCAGTCATCTCGCTTGAACCATTGCGTCGTAACGTGCGGGAGGTCCTCGACAATGCCGACCATACCGATGACCGGGGTTGGGTTGATGCCGCGGCCGTCGGTCTCGTTATAGAAAGAGACATTGCCGCCCGTTACCGGCGTTCCGAACGCCCTGCAGGCCTCGGACATTCCCGCAATCGTCTCGCTGAACTGCCACATCACTTCGGGCCGTTCAGGCGAACCGAAGTTCAGACAGTTGGTGAGCGCCAGAGGCCGCGCGCCGCTCGCAACAAGGTTGCGGCAGGCCTCCGCTACCACAAGCTTCGCGCCGGCTCGCGGGTCAGCCTGACAGTACCGCGCATTCGAGTCGAGCGTCATTGCAAGCGCGCGCCTCGTCTCCTTGATTCGAATGACCGCGGCGTCCGAGCCAGGCAGCGTGACCGTGTTGGTCCGCACCATGTGATCATATTGCCTGTAGACCCATTCCTTGGACGCAACCGTAGGGCTCGCGATCAGTCGCATAAATGTGGCGTCCAGCTCCTCAACCGATCGTTCCTTTTGGCTGACCTCAGCCGGCGTGGTTGAACTGGGCCTGCCAATCGGCCGGTCATAAAGAGGGGCCGACTCTGTGAGCGCCATGTTGGGGATGTCTGCAAACAGCCGGCCGCTTTTCTTCACTCGCAGGTGGCCATCGTTGGTCACCCGGCCGATCACAACGGCGTCGAGTTCCCACTTCTTAAAAATCTCCAGCACCTGGCGCTCGCGCCCCGCGTCAGCCACTATCAGCATCCGCTCCTGCGATTCTGAGAGCATTATCTCGTAGGGCGTCATCCCTGTTTCGCGTTGCGGCACCAGTTCGATGTCGATCTCGATCCCGTTGCCGGCCCGCGCACCCATCTCCGATGAAGAGCTTGTGAGTCCCGCAGCCCCCATGTCCTGAATGCCGACGATCGCGCCCGCTCGCATCGCTTCGAGGCAGGCCTCCAGCAACAGCTTCTCAAGGAAGGGGTCGCCCACCTGAACCGTCGGGCGTTTCGAGCCGGATTCGTCGCCAAATTCTTCCGAAGCCATCGTCGCGCCGTGTATGCCATCACGGCCCGTCTTCGCACCCACGTAGATCACGGGATTGCCAACGCCCGAGGCCCGGCCGTAGAAGATCTGATCCTGACGCACAATGCCCAGCGTGAAGGCATTCACAAGGGGGTTGCGCGAGTAGCAGCCGGCAAACCGCACTTCACCGCCAATCGTGGGAACGCCAAAGGCGTTGCCATAGTCGCCTATTCCCTTCACCACCCCAGCCATGATCGATCGATTCCGCGCGGCTACGGCTCTCTCTTCTTTGGTCGCCCCTTCGCCCGCGGTTAGCGGGCCGAAGTGAAGCGAGTTCATCGCCGCGACGGGCCGGGCGCCCATTGTGAAGACATCGCGCAGGATCCCGCCCACGCCTGTTGCGGCGCCCTGATAAGGCTCTATGAACGACGGATGGTTGTGCGATTCGATCTTGAACGCGGCCGCCAGACCGCCTCCGATGTCGACTACGCCGGCGTTTTCGCCGGGCCCTTGCAACACGCAGTCGCCTCGAGTCGGAAGCTTCCGGAGGTGGACCCTCGACGATTTGTACGAGCAGTGCTCAGACCACATCACCGAGAAGATGCCGAGCTCGGTGAAGGTCGGTTCGCGTCCGAGTAATTCGATCACTCGATTGTATTCCTGGTCGGTGAGTCCGTGGCTTCGAATCAGTTGGGGAGTAATTACAGGTTCATCCATGTGGGTGCCTTGTTCGCTGACGTGACGGCGAGATTGACGGAAATGCTAACCGGAGCGGCGAAAGTAATCAAGCGGCGACGAGGTCAGAGGTCAGATGTCCGACATCAGAGGTCAGTCTGGCCTCTGACTTCTGACCTCTGACTCAGGAGGCCTTGGCAAGTTCGGCGAGCGTGTTGGCGAGTGAACAAAAGACGATTCGCCCGTCGGCGCTGCCGAGGAGATCCTCGCTGGCCCGTTCCGGATGCGGCATCATCCCAAGCACGTTGCGCTCGCGATTGCAGATGCCCGCGATACTGTCGAGCGAGCCGTTAGGATTAGCTTCGCGGGAGAGGGAGCCGTTCGCATCCGAGTAACGGAAGATAATCCGATTCTCGCGTTGAAGCTCGGCCAGGGTCCCCGCGTCGCAATAGTAGTTCCCGTCTCCGTGCGCGATCGGCGTGGACAACACCTGGCCGCGCTGACAGCGGGAGGTGAACGGGGTGTCGGTGGATTCAACTCGAATGTTGACGTGGCCGCAGATGAACTTCAGATTCGCGTTTCGCAACAGGGCCCCCGGCAGCAGGCCGGCCTCGCACAAAATCTGAAAGCCGTTGCATATACCGAGTACGATGCCGCCGCGCGCAGCGAACTCCTTCACCGCTCCCATCACTGGACTAAAGCGCGCAATAGCGCCCGTCCTCAGATAGTCGCCATAAGAGAAGCCGCCCGGAAGCACGATTGCGTCCGAGTCGCCCACTGAGTTTTGCCGGTGCCAGATGAAGTCGACCGGTTGTCCGATCACCTTGCTGATTACGTGGTAGGTGTCGTGGTCACAGTTGGACCCCGGAAACACTACAACTCCGAATTTCATGTCCGTCTCCGATCCTTCGTAATCCGAATTCGGGGTCTCGTCGCTCGGGCCTTAGGTAAGCGGCATTATCTCACGGTTCGCGTTCGGAATCTAGCTCCACGCGATAGTTTTCTATTACCGGATTTGAGAGCACGTCTTTGGCCATTCGCTCCACCTCGGCGCGAGCCTCGTCTGCCGGCATGCCCGAGTCTAAACTGATTTCGAAGAACTTGCCCTGTCGCACATCTTCTATGCCGCGGTAGCCGATGCTCTCAACGGCGTGATGGATCGCTTTGCCCTGAGGATCAAGCACGGATGGTTTCAGCGTCACGTAGATTCTTGCTTTCATTTGTCGGTGGTCCGTTGTCAGTGGTCCGTTGTCAGTTGTCAGTCGCACCGGCCGACAGGCAACGGACAACTGACCGCGGACAACGGACTAATCTCCAAATACCCTCTTGAATACCTTATCGACGTTGCGGAGTTGATGCTCCACATCGAACAGCGCTTCGAGTTCCTCTTTCGTGAGCTTCTCGGTTATCTTCGGGTCATTCATCACCAGTTCCCGAAAGTTCGCGCCTTCATCCCACACTCGCATTGCAAGAGGCTGGACAATAGCATAGGCCTCCTCGCGAGTCATACCCTTGTGCGTCAGCTCCAGCAACAACTGGCCGCTGGAAGTCACTCCGCCAAGCGAGTTGAAATTGTCGCGCATGCGGCGCGGATAGACCGCCAGCCCATCGATCAGCCACTCGGTGCGATTGACCAGATAGTCCACCAGAATGCACGAATCCGGCAGAATCACCCGCTCGACCGATGAGTGCGAAATGTCACGCTCGTGCCAGAGAGCAATGTTCTCGAGCGACGCCTGGGCGTTTGCCCGGACGATTCGGGCCAGTCCGCATATCTGTTCCGATGTGACCGGATTGCGCTTATGCGGCATCGCCGAAGATCCCTTCTGTCCGGCCGAAAAGGGCTCCTCGACTTCGCGAACTTCGGTGCGTTGAAGGTGACGCACCTCGAGCGCGATCTTCTCCATCGACGAAGCGATGATCGCCAGCGTGGTAAGGAACTCAGCGTAGCGGTCCCGTTGAACTATCTGTGTCGAAATCGGCGCGTGCTTCAGTGCGAGCTTCTCGCAAACGCGCTCTTCGACTTCCGGATCGAGGTGCGCAAACGTGCCGACCGCCCCCGATAGCTTGCCGTAACTCACGACCTCTCGAGCCCGTCGCATCCTCTCTTTGTTGCGCTCATTGTCGGCGTAGTAGAGCGCCAGCACCAGCCCGAACGTCGTCGGCTCGGCATGCACGCCGTGAGTACGTCCAACCATCTGAGCGTCCTTGAACTCGGCCGCCCGGCGGCGGAGGACGATACCGAGCCGGTCGAGATCTTCGAGAATGAGATCGGCAGCGTCCCTGAGAACGAGTGCGTTCGCGGTGTCGACTACATCCGACGAGGTCAGGCCATAGTGAACGTAGCGCGAATCGGGACCGATATTTTCCGCAAGCGCAGTCGTAAAGGCAATCACATCGTGGCGAGTGGTGCGTTCGATTTCGCGAATGCGATCTACCGAGAAGCGCGCGGTCCTCTTTATGTGATCCGCGGCCTCGCGAGGTATAGTGCCCATGTCGGCGTGAACATCACAGACCGCGATCTCGACGTCGAGCCATTTTTGAAATACGTTCTCTTCCGCCCATATCGCGCCCATCTCGGGCAAGGTGTACCGTGTAATCATCTCTCGTTTTCAGCTCTCGGGTTGCAGGAATCTTTCCAGGAGTTCAAAACTCGAACCACTCGCTCACCCGGTCGTGTCGGGCAATCTTCACTCTGCGTTCCGCGTTAGGATAGAACAGCGTCCCGTGCTTATCCAACGCCTGAAGCGCGGCCAGTCGCGCAAGCTCGGGATGATTGGCATGCCGTGACAGGTGAACGAGCACCAGATACTCGGCCTGTCCATCAAAGTCCTGGCGTATCCACCTGGCAGTCTCGTCGTTCGCCAGATGGCCAAGGTTGCTCGCAATGCGCTGCTTGACCGACCAGGGATAGCGGCCCACCTTCAACATGTCGCGGTCGTGGTTCGATTCGATGAGGATCAGATTACAGCCCCTGAGCCGCTCGGCGACCAATTGAGTGATGTAGCCGAGGTCAGTTACGATGGCCGCCTTGACGCCGTTCGATTGAACCGTGAGCGCAAACGTGTCCACTCCGTCGTGTGGGATCGTGAAGGGATGAAAGTCGAGTTCGCCGACCTGGAATGACCGGCTGGATGTGATCGCCTCGCCCCAACACATGTCGGCGCCCTTGCCGCCGAGCTTGCACACGGCGCGAGTCGCGTCCGAGATGAACACTCGCACGCCCGCCGTCTTCGACATAACCGGAACGCCTTTGAAATGGTCGCTGTGCTCGTGAGTCACGATGATGGCATCGAGTTGCGAGGGGTCGAGGCCGACCTCCACCATGCGGCGAGCGGTCTCCTTGGCCGATAGACCAACGTCCACCAGCACGCTCGTTGCGCCCGACTCGATATAGACCGAGTTGCCCGAGCTTCCGCTACCTAAGATGATCAGTCTCATTTGCGTTGGTCACTTGTCATTTGTCATTGGTCATTGGTCATTTCTCACTGGTCATTCGCCGTCGGGGCCATTCCTCAAAGCCAACCGCCGTGGCGAGTGCCAATAACAAATGACAAGTGACAAATGACAAGTGACAAATGACTAACAGGCAAGCTGAACCTGGTTGAGATCGAGCCCTTCAAGCTGCCCGATCGCGGTGACCGCCAACTGCTTGCCACTGAAAATCTCGCGCGCCATCCGCTGCACATCCTGAGTGGCCACCCGGTCGATCCGTTCCAGTATTTCATCCAGCGTGAATTGGCGGCCAAAGAAGATCTCCTGCCGAGCGAGGTTGCTCATCCGAGCCGAAGTAGACTCGAGGCTCAGCATGATCGAGACCTTGAGCTGGTCCTTGGCGCGTTGAAGCTCGGCGTCAGACACCGCTTCGTCCCTGAACTTGCCGAACTCTTCGACGCTCAACCTTATGACCTCGCTGATCTGCTCCGGCGAGGTGGCCGCATACATCGAGAGATAGCCCGCGTCGGTGTATGCATTCACGCCTGAATAGACTGCGTAGGCAAGGCCGTGATCTTCTCTGATGGTCTGAAACAGGCGGGAGCTCATGCCGCCGCCGAGTATCACGTTCAACACGTGCACCGAGTAGCGGTCTTCGCTGGTCATCGACGGGCAGCGGGCCCCCAGGATCAGGTGGGCCTGCTCCAGTTCCTTGGTGAGGATTATCCGAGGAGCCGCGGAGGACGGCGCCGATACCGTCCGCTTCGCCGGCCGGTCGGTCAAATCGTTCAGATACCCTGAAACCATGTCGACGAAAGCAGCGTGGTGCAGGTTGCCCGCGCCGGCCACCACGAGGTTGCGCGGCGTGTACACATTATTGAAGAACTCGACTACGGCGTTGTGATCGAACGTAGACAGGGTTTCAGCGGTGCCAAGAATCGAGCGGCCCAGCGGATGATCGGGCCAGAAGTTCGCGACGAAGACTTCATGGACCAGATCATCGGGCGTGTCCTCCACCATCTTGATCTCCTCGAGGACGACGTTGCGCTCGCGATCCAACTCCTCGTCGGCGAAGTTTGGAGACGTGATGAGGTCGGCAAGGAGATCGAACGCTCGAGGCAGATGCTGGTCCAGCACCTTGACGTAGTAGCTGGCGACTTCGCGGCTGGTGAAGGCGTCGACGTGACCGCCGATGGCATCACTCTCAACAGCGATCTCGCGAGATGTCCGCTTGCTTGTGCCCTTGAAGAGAGTGTGTTCGATGAAATGAGAGATGCCGTTGAGAGGCGCGGATTCGTGGCGAGAGCCCGAGCGAACCCAGATTCCCACGGAGGCAGATCTGACGTGGTTCATTCGCTCGCTTATGATTGTTAGACCATTGTTCAGAACTGTCTTTTCGATGGGACTTGCTTGTTCGTTCATAACTCACCCGTGAAGGCGATGCTAGCATACGGGATGGGGAAATGCGAAATGGGAAAAGGGAAATTCGAAATTCGAAATTCGACATGCGGTGCGGACCGAGCATCCCAAACTCGCAATCCGAATTTCGAATTTCGCATTTCGCATTTCGCATTTCGAATTTCCCTTTGATACAATCTCGCCGCTTTTAGTTCGCGAGCCAGTCAGGAACTATGAAGAGCCTGCGTCGTACGCCCCGTCGCCGAAGATCGCCCATCCTGAATCTGCCGGCGACTGCTCGCCGATAGGAGATTTATGTGGGAACCGCTGTCGAACGTCAGCCCGCTTTCAGTCTTTCTCGGCATTGCCGCTGTCGGGTTTCTCTTCCTACTGATCTCGCTCATCTTCGGGGGGATCTTCGATCACTTCGACCTCGGCCACGGCATCGATCACGATCTCGGCCACGGCGGACCCGGCTTCCTCAGCACCCGAGGGATCGCGGTCTTCATTACGTCCTTCGGCGGCTTCGGCGCAATCGGCATCTACAGCGGCTATGGCGTGGCGCCGAGTTCCTTCGCCGGGTTCGTCGGCGGTATGGTCATGTTGACGCTGGTATTCTTCTTCGCGCGATTCCTCTATGGCCAGCAAGCTTCGAGCGCTGTAATCACCGCGGACCTTGTCGGCCGCACTGCTCAGGTATCCGTCGCCATCCCGGAGAATGGAATCGGGCAGGTACGCTGCCTGATCAGTGAAAGCATTGTGGATAAGCTCGCGCGATCACATGACGGCCAGGCAATCGCCTTCGGCGCGGCTGTAAAGATCGATGAAATAATGGGAGAGGCGGTAATAGTCAGCCCTGCGAGCGGCTCGCGTCCGGGCCCCGCAAAGGCGGGCTGAGCGAATCATCCCAACGGAGGACCTTCATGAATTATCAAAACCTGGCCATCCCGATTCTGGTTCTCATTGTCCTGCTTGCGTTCCTGATCGTGATGTGGCTGTTTGCCCGCAACTACATCAAGGTGCCGCCCAACATCGCCGCCGTCTTATCCGGCCGCAAACGCAAACTCGCCGACGGACGCGTTGTCGGCTACCGGCTTGTAAAGGGCGGAGCCGCCCTTCGCATCCCGCTTCTGGAAAAGGTCGACTACCTCGAGCTCAATGTCATGACCATCCCGCTCGAAATCCGGCGGGCCTACACCCTCAACGGGGTGCCGGTCGGGGTCAAGGCAGTCGCCAACGTGAAGATAAAGGGTGACGATATCTCGCTGCAGGCGGCCGCCGAGCGCTTTCTCGGTATGTCGGTTCAGGAACTCCAGAAAGTAATCTTCCAGACACTCGAAGGACACCTGCGCGCGATACTCGGCACGATGAGCGTCGAAGAGATCAACAACGACCGGCAGAGCTTCGCTCAAAAGCTGACGACGGAGGCTGCCTCCGATCTCGAGCGCATGGGCATAGGCGTCGACGTGCTGACCATTCAGGAGATCAGCGACGAAGAGGGCTACCTGGACGCGCTTGGAAAGAAACGCACCGCCGAAGTGAAACGAGACGGCCAGATCGGTGAGGCCGAAGCGACGCGCGACTCGAAGATCAAGTCCAGCCTCGCAATGCAGGAAGGCGAAAAGGTCAAGCTCGACACCGAAGCCAATATCTCGCTCGCTCAACGCGACCTTGAAGTGAAGAAGGCACAGTATCAGGCCGAGATCGAAAAGGAGCGCTCTACGGCCGAGCAAGCCGGTCCCCTGTCATCGGCAAAGGCGAGGCAAGCCGTCGTCGCCGAGGAGGTAAGGATCGAGAGGGTGCGCACCCAGGAACAGATCTCCGTTCAGGAGCAGGAGATTCTGCGGCGCGAAAAGGAACTCGAAGCCACTATAGTCAAGCCGGCCGACGCCGCTCGCACTGCTGCCGTGCTCAAAGCTGAAGCTTCGAAGCAGTCGGCGATACTCGAGGCAGAAGGCAAGCGCGCTTCGCTGATCGCCATTGCCGAGGCCGATCAGGAGCGGTTGAGAAAAGAAGGCATCGGCCGAGCCGCCGCAATCGAGGCCGAAGGCAGGGCAGAAGCGGCCAAGATCGAGGCGATCGGACTGGCCCAGGCAAAAGCCATCGAAGCCCAGGGCCTCGCTGAGGCGACGGCCATTCTGAAGAAAGCAGAAGCCTGGAAGCAGTTCAACGAAGCGGCGCGGCTTCAAACGATCCTCGAGAAACTGCCCGGCATCATTCAAGCCTCGGCCCCGGTGTTCGGCGCCGTCGCCGCCCCACTCGGCAACATTGATAAGGTTGTTGTTATCGAACAGGGTAATGGCAATGGGCAGGGCGGCGTGAGCAGGTTCGCCTCCAATGCTCCAGCGGTCATCTTTGGATTGCTGCAGCAACTCGAAGCCCTCGGATTGAACGTACCGAGCCTGCTTTCCCAGTTCGGCTTGACGACAGGTGCCGAAGAAGCAGCGGCCCGCGCCAAAGCGGAGGTAGCGGCTACGGCGGAAGCAGCGGAGGCGGCGATTGAGTCCAGCGGGCGCAAGGAACCTCCCGCCGATTACGACCGAGTCGAACGAGAAAAGTGAAGCCGAAGCGAGTGACAGGCACCCATGAAGACTGATCTCATTTATACATCGAAAGCCAGGCGCACGACTGTAGCCAACCGGGCAGTAGCGATTCATTGCAGCGACCATCGCTTTCAGGATGCCTTTCGCGAGTTTCTGACGGAGGGTCTGGGGCTAATCTCGTACGCGCTCATCGCGATCCCCGGCGGCGGCCACTTTACGTCGTTGACCGACATCATGCCCAAATTCGCCAAGGTCGGTTTTCAGAGCCTGTCATTCTTAATCGAGCGAACCGGCGCGCGCCGGATCATCCTGGTGGGCCACGAGGATTGCCTGTTCTTCCAGGAGATGCTTCGGTTCTATTTTACCGAGGCACATCTCCATGAAAAGCAATTTACAAGTCTTCGAAAGGCTAGCCGGGCGCTTCGCGAACGTTTCGAGGGCCAGTCCATCGAGCTTTACTTTGCGGCCGCAGGCTCTGACAATTCCATACAGTTCCTGAAGATCGAATAGAGCCTCCCACTCTCCCACTCTCCCCTTCTCCCACTCTCCCATACTCCCATTGACCGGACCTCTTTCTCTCCCGTAGAATGAGGCTGGCTTTTATCGGGGCGTAGCACAGCCTGGTAGTGCGCTCGGTTTGGGACCGAGAGGTCG
>DASYSA010000062.1:0-20318 GCA_036003885.1 Blastocatellia bacterium
AGGCGTGGGTATGGAGAATGAATTCGTAGGCGCAGGCGTGGTGGGAGGTATCGGTCTGGTCTGCGGACGCGAGTGCATCATCATCGCGAACGAGGCTACCGTCAAAGGCGGCGCGGTCAGCGAAATCGGACAACTCAAGAATCGAAGGCTCTCTGACATCGGCACTGAGAATCGATTGCCGAGCATCAGCCTGGTCGAATCCGCGGGCGCGGACCTTCCTGTGCAGGCGAAGATCTTCGTTCCCGGCGGGAGGGGTTTTCGCGAAATCACTCGCCGCTCCAAGGCGCGGATCCCGAGCATCTCAGTCGTGTTCGGCAACTCGACTGCGGGCGGCGCATATCTGCCTGGCATGTCCGACTACGTGATCATGATCAGGAACCAGGCCCAGGTTTTTTTGGGCGGGCCTCCGCTGGTGAAGATGGCTACCGGAGAGGTCGTCGATGAGGAGTCGCTCGGGGGCGCCGAGATGCATTCTCGAGTCTCGGGGCTTTCAGACTACCTTGCGGAGGACGAGTTGGACGGGCTGCGGATGGCGAGGGAGATAGTGAGCCATTACGATGAGACCTCTTCCAGGCCGAGACTCCAGCGCGTGGACGAGCCCATCTACCCAGCCGAACAACTGCTGGGCATCGCTTCATCGGATATCAGAGTGCCCTTCGAAGTCCCCGACGTCATTGCGCGAATAGTCGACGGCTCGAGATTCGACGAATTTAAGGCGAAGTATGGAACGACGCTCGTCACCGGCTTCGCTCACATCCATGGCTTCACGGTCGGCATTCTCGCAAACAATGGCGTGTTGATATCTGAAGCGGCCGGAAAGGGCGCACAGTTCATCCACCTGTGTAATCAACAGAACATTCCGCTGATCTTCCTGCAGAACATCACGGGCTTCATGGTTGGGCGCAGCTACGAAGAACAAGGCATCATCCGCAATGGAGCGAAGCTGATAAACGCCGTATCGAACTCGACCGTCCCTGCGATCACGATCATGATCGGCGGCTCGTATGGAGCGGGCAACTACGCAATGTGCGGACGGGCTTACGAGCCGAGGTTCCTGTTCACCTGGCCCAATCATCGGATAGCGGTAATGGGACCGCAACAGCTTTCAGGCGTTATGGACATAATAAAGAGAGATGCCGCCGCAAAGCAGGGGCAGCCGGTCGACGAAGAGAAGCTCGAGATGGCCAGGAAAGCTCTCGAGTATCAGATCGAACAGGAGTCGGATGTTTACTTCGCGACCGCGAGGCTTTGGGACGATGGGATAATCGATCCCCGCGATACGCGCACTGTGCTGGGCATTTCACTTTCGGCGGCTTACAACCGGCCCGTGGAAGGAACGATGGAGTGGGGAGTGTTCAGACATTGATTGCTCCAAAAGATGAGGTCATTTAGCAAAATACTGATAGCCAATCGCGGTGAGATCGCCCTGCGCGTGATGCGTACCTGCCGGGCTATGGGGATCTCAACAGTCGCCGTCTACTCGGACGCGGACGCGCATTCGCCTCACACGCGATTTGCCGATGAAGCGGTACACATAGGTCCCTCGGCCAGCAACGAGTCCTACCTCCAAATCGAGAAGATCATCGACGGCGCCCGTCGAACCGGCGCCGAGGCGATTCATCCGGGCTACGGGTTTCTTTCCGAGAACGCCGACTTCGCCTCGGCATGTGAAGCCGCCGGAATCACTTTCATCGGTCCCAGGTCCGAGTCTATTCGAGAGATGGGATCGAAGAGCATCGCTCGAAGGATAGTAGCCGGGGCCGGCGTCCCCATCGTTCCCGGTTACAACGGAGACGATCAGAACGTCGAGTCGCTGCGCTCGCAGGCGCTGGGAGTCGGACTGCCTCTTCTCATCAAGGCCTCAGGCGGCGGCGGCGGCAAGGGAATGCGGATCGTAAGAGAAGTGTCCGCTCTGACAGAGTCTCTTGAAAGCGCGAGGCGAGAGGCTGATCGCGCCTTTGGCGACGGGTCGTTGCTGATCGAGAAGTACATCGAAGACGCTCGCCACGTCGAGTTTCAGATCATGGGCGACAATCAAGGCAATCTGATCCATCTCTTCGAACGCGAGTGCTCGATTCAGCGGCGCCATCAGAAGGTCGTCGAGGAGAGTCCCTCGCCCGCATTGACTCCCGAATTGCGCAGCCGCATGGGAGAAGCGGCAGTGGCAGTCGGGCGCTCGTTTGGTTACACCAACGCCGGCACCGTCGAATTCATCCTTGCGCCATCCGGCGAGTTCTATTTCATCGAAGTCAACACCCGCCTCCAGGTCGAACATCCGGTTACAGAGATGATCACAGGCCTCGATCTCGTGATGCTTCAGATCGAGATCGCCGCAGGAAAGCCGCTTTCGCTGACACAGGAAGATGTGAAATGCAGAGGTCACGCGATCGAAGTCAGGCTCTATGCTGAAGACCCGGATAACGACTTCCTGCCTTCGACGGGCATTATCCATCATTGGAATCCGCCCTCAGTCATGGATGGCCTTCGGATCGATGCCGGTATCGAAGCGAAGACGGAGATCGGGATTCACTACGATCCGCTGCTGGCCAAGGTTATTTCGCACGCCGCCGATCGAGAGACCGCGCTGCGCAAGCTCACTTATGGTATGAAGACTTTGTCGGTCCAGGGCATTCAAACCAACCGCGACTTTCTGATTCGGCTGCTCGAGCATACCGAGTTTCGCGAAGGGCGATACCACACGGGCTTCGTGACCGGGCGTTTGGGTGAACTGATTGCTCAGGAAGACCCGGCGCTCGACCTTGCTTGTGCCGCCGCGGCTGCGTTGTACTTGCAGGAGTCGCGCCGGGCTCGGGCAGAGATTCTCCCGCACATACCTGCCGGCTATCGTAACAATCCTTATCGCGATCCGTTGGTGAAGCTGCAGATCGGCGCAAATACATTTGATGTTTCGTATCGGGGGACAGGAGATGACACATACGCTGTGTCGTGCGGAGGCGAGCGGCTCCAGGTGCAGGTGGTCTCATCGGAACCTGGCGGTCTTCGCTTAATGGTTGGCTGCGTTCAGCGACTGTTCCAGGTGACCGAGGCTGATGAGACACTGTATCTCCATTCCTCGGCCGGCTCACGGAGGGTGACGCGATTGCCGAGGTATCCTCAGCAGAACGCTGCGTCGGATCACGAGACCGCTAGTGCTTCGATGCCGGGGCAGGTGCTGAAGATCCTGGTGAACGTCGGCCACGAGGTTGCGATAGGAGATCCACTGATCATCCTTGAAGCGATGAAGATGGAACAGACGATCAGGGCGGCGATGGCAGGTGTCGTGGAAGCGGTGCTGGTGAAGATGGGACAAGTCGTCTCGCCTGGAGACGTGCTTGTTGAGATTGCAGCCATTGGTGCGTAGGAGAGCAATGTGTACCGCCGCTGAAGGAGGGTTCAGATGTCAATGAGGTCATCTCAATCGGCTTTGGCATCGCCGCTTGTTGGTTTACAGTAGCGTACGGTGCCCTGAAAGACTTATTCTCGAAGCGTGTCAACGAATCAGTGTGAGGGTTCATAGAAAGTAGACCATATGTCCGAACCTGCTCAACTCAACTTCCCATATTTTACCGAAGAGCACGAAATGCTGCGCGACACGGTAAAGAAGTTCGTCCAGGCCGAGATCGCTCCCCACGCTGAAGAGTGGGACGAAGCCGGCATCTTTCCAAAAGAACTTTTCAAGAAAGCCGCCGACCTGGGGTTGTTCGGAATCCGCATCGACCCGAAGTGGGGCGGCAGCGGCCTCGATTGGTGGGCCACCGCCGCTTATCTGGAAGGCTTCTCCTACTGCAACAACGGCGGGGTCGGGATGGCGATCTTCGTGCAGTCGGAGATCACGCTCCCCGTTCTTGAGGAACTCGGCAATGACGAACAGCGCGAAGAGTTCCTCAAGCCGGCCGTGGCAGGCGACCGCATAGCCGCGCTTGCTATCAGCGAGCCCGGCGGCGGCTCCGATGTGGCGGCGCTCAAGACCCGCGCCCGAATCGAAGGCGACGAGCTGGTCATCACCGGACAGAAGCTATGGATTACCAATGGAACCCGGGCCGACTTCATGGTCGTGGCCGTTCGTACGGGAGGCGAAGGACACCGGGGTATATCTATGGTGCTCTTCCCGACCGACGTGAAGGGATTCTCGGTCGGCAAGAAGCTGAAGAAGGTCGGCAACCTTGCGTCGGACACCGCCGAGTTATTCTTTGACAACTGCCGAATCCCCTCGCGCTATATATTGGGTGAGATGGGCAAGGGCTTCTACTACACGATGCACAATTTTCAGGGCGAGCGATTGGCGGCGGCCATATCTAATGTTGCGATGATGGAGCGGGCGATCGAGTATGCCGTTGCCTACGGGCGCGAGAGGCGGGCATTCGGGAGGCCGATCGGACAGTTCCAGGTGTGGAAGCACCGCTTCGCCGAACATCTCACGAGTGTCGAAGCTGCAAAGTGGCTGACCTATAGGGCCCTCGACCTGATCAATCGCGGCGAACGGGCAGTGCGCGAGATCACGATGGCGAAGCTCTTCACCAGCGACCTTTCGCAGAAAGTCACTTACGATTGCATGCAGATCTTCGGTGGCTTCGGTTATACGACCGACTATCCGATCAGCCGATTCTGGCGAGACGCGAGGCTGAGCACGATCGGAGCCGGCGCTTCTGAGATCATGAAGGAGATCCTGGTGAAGGAAGAGAAGCTGGACGTGGTTGATTAGATCGCGAAATGATCCGGGAATAACGCGAATAACCGCTAATGAACCTCAGCTAGAAAACTGAAAGGCCTACCAGGACTACTGATCAACATTAAGCAAAGCCGTTGACCCTGCCATCCTGATTGGCGCTTATTCGCGTGATTAGCGGATAAAGCATCCTTCAATAAGTCGCCTTCATTTCGATCGGCTTCTTGCTCTTCACGAAGGCCGCCATCGAGCAGTTCCAAACGGCAGTGTTTCCCTGAAGAACCATGTCGGCGTTGGACTCCGTGATGGGTGTCGGAGTGTGAAGCGTGAACCGCATCTTTATCATCCCCAAAAGGAGCGGCATCATCTGCTCTTCGAGTCCCTTCATATCGAAAGCCGGCTCCTCTGTTCCGGCTGTCAGCTTCGGTGTCGCTGCCTTCTTCTGTTCCAGGTCGAGCAGGAACTTACCGGTGAACCGGTTCTTGCCTGCCACCTTTTCGAGTTCAACCGACCACTGGTTTTTCCCTTTCAACTCACCTTCTTTCAGGCTTCCCTTGCCGAGGCTTGCCATTGCCGCCGCAATGTCCCGGAGGTCTTTGAACTGGAAGACCGCCAGCCATCCCCGAGCGCCGTTCTGCCTGATCTCCTTCGCTTCTTTCAGCTTCAAGTTCCCAGAGGCGCCGCTGAGCATCTCCTTCTTGAATTCAGCCATTTCATCGGCCGGTGCCTTCTTGCTCGGATCTGAACTCGACTTCATCATCTCATCGGGCAGGTCTGGCATCGATACATACAGAAAAAGTTCGCCGCTGCCGTCCGCGTTCAGAAAGACCTCCTGCTCGAAGCTGAAGCAGGCAGAACTAAACAAGCCGAGTGTTAGTACCACTCCGTAACCGAGTAGCCGTTTCACATTCATAAACCCTCCGTAGCTCACGAGCATTCCTGAGTCTCTGGGGGCCGGCGCCGGCGTCCATTCTATCAGACGGGACAGGCATAGTCGGGACTTTATTGAGTCAGGATCATATTCTCGCGGCGAGTCCGCCTTTCAACTGGACCCGATCGACGAGGCTATGACCGACATGCTGTCCACCGCGTGAGTCGTTGTGCTAGTCTGGCCCGGTGACTTTATGGCACGGCGCGGTCATCTTCGTCGCAGCGTTCATTGCGGGCATGGTGAATTCAGTCGCGGGAGGCGGCACACTCCTCTCGTTTCCAGCTCTGGTGTGGATCGGAGTCGCCCCCATCACCGCCAACGCGACCAACACAGTCGCGCTGTGGCCGGGATCGCTCGCCGGTATGGTCGGATTTCGCCATGAAATGGGGAACGCTCGCCGATGGATGCTGGTACTGGGCGCGCCCTCGGTAGTTGGCGCCGTGGTTGGGGCCGTCCTGCTGTTGAGAACTCCCCCCGATACATTTACGCTGCTGGTCCCTTACTTGATACTTCTGGCGACCATCCTGTTCGCCGCACAAGAGCCGTTGAGGAGAGCCCTGCGAATCTCAACGCCGAAGCCGGGTGATTCGCCGCGCCGCTCCTGGTGGATTGGAGCGATACTCTTCCAGTTTTTCGTTGCCGTTTATGGCGGCTACTTCGGCGCCGGAATCGGCATCCTGATGCTTGCTGCGCTCGGGCTGCTGGGTCTCACCGACATTCACCAGATGAATGCGCTCAAAAACTTCCTGGCTCTTTGCATCAACGGATGTGCGGCTGCGTACTTCGTGTTCGCCGGCGCGGTCAGTTGGCGACACGCCCTGATTATGACGGCCGGCGCGATCGCGGGCGGATTTGGCGGGGCCGGATTGGCCCGACGACTCGGCCGTACTTTCGTTCGTCGAGCCGTGGTGGCGGTGGGTCTCGCAATGGCTATCTCGCTCTTCTACCGCAATTGATAATAAGGTCCCAAAAACTATTTTGAAACTTTAACGAGATACGGCGCGTCTAAGGCGACGTGTATAAGGGGCCCGTGCGCTCCTTGTTGAGTCTACGGCAGGGTTAAGTACCAGTGAGAGTGGGCGTAAAGACCCGCTCCTCTCGTGATGCGTCCAACGAAGGAGCACCATTGGTGTAAAGCCCGGGAATAGCGAAGCCCTCGAAGAGACCTCCTCACTATTTTCAGTTCTGTCTGGTATTGAACAGAACTCCTCAAGAGGCTGATCTGTGCCAAAGAGCGGTTTCGTGTGTGAATATGGAACAACCAGCCCCACCAAACCCTTTCTGCGAGTTCAACAATTCACTGGAGGTCTTCTAGATGATGACAGCCCGAAGCTTTTCGAAAGTCTTTTTCGGCGTGTGCTGGCTTTCGGTACTGGTGCTGGCAGTAAATGGAGCTGAGCTAAACAATGGAACGATCAGACTGGAACTGGGCACTGACCCCAATGGCGTTCCATTCATTCAACAAGGAGTATGGGTGGATTCGGGTATACAGGCTTTTGCCGATGTCGGCTCGCCGGACGGGCTTGCGTCGTGGGTGCCGGAGCGTTTCATCTCCGATCACATGCACGGTCCGGTCTTTTGGCGCCTGACGAGCGATGCGAACTTCCTGCGCGGCGAGGCTACACGCACCCTTCCCGGCGGACTGAGAGTAACCTGGGTAGCGGAGCTTGCAAAGGAAGGATCGCTGTTTCGGCTGCACGTCCGCATGAAAAACATCGGCAAGGAAGCGATGGACATAGAATGGTTCCCTGCGTGGGTGGCGACCCTCGACCTGGGTGGCGGCAACACCTATGCGCGCTGGTGGCGAGCCCTGAGTTTCAAGCACGGGGAAGACGTGCTGAAGACTGTGGACCGGGTAAAACTCGGCAGCCGGCTGCATAGTTCGGACGACGAGGAGAACGGAGCTAACCCATACTGGCTGGTTGGCGGAAACAATGGACAGATCTATTTCGGCGTGGAGTGGTGCGGAGGCTGGGAGGCCAAGATCAGAGACGCTGGCGGCAATGCTTCAATTTCGGTTCGCCTGCCACAGGATGAGACGCAGTTAGTGCTGGCACCCGGAGATCTGATAGATGGACCCGCGGTCCTCGTCGTGCCGACCCGGGAGCAGGACGACATTTCGAATCGCCGGTCATGGATGAGTCAGCGATTGGGACTGGCGCAGAGCCTCTACCCTGGGCCGAGCCCGTCCTTTCCTCTGACGTACAATCACTGGTACAGCATTCAGTTCGACGTAGACTCGGCATTCCTGAGGCGCCAGATCGGCGCGATGGATCCCTATGGCTTCGACGCGTTCATAGTTGATGCCGGCTGGTATGAGAAGGTCGGCGAGTGGAACCCGGCGGCAACCAAGTTTCAGGATGGCGAGTTTGAAGAGATTCTTCTGGACATCAGCGCTCGCGGAGTCACGCCGGGCCTCTGGTCGTGTCCTCAGTTCATCAGCACGACCGAAGAGGTGTTGCCCGAAGAGTTGGACGACCCTCCTCACTTCGAGCCGTTCATCGGCGGCTATTCGCTCGATCTTGCCAACAGCGATTTTTCGAGCATGCTGCAGGGCCACGTGGGTGAGCTCCGCGAGCGCTATTCAATCGGTTGGTGGAAGTATGATCAGCCTCTATTTCGGGAAGAGTCGCGAGGGGGTGCGATGAAGAATGTCGTTGCCTACCAGAATGCCTTGCGGAACGTCAGGAAGGCCAATCCGGACCTCTCGATAGAGGGCTGTCTTAACGGCGGCCGAATGATCAATGAGCTTACCCAGCTCCTGACCCAGACGATGTGGATTCGAGACGGCTCAAAGAAGGGACTGGCTCACGCGCGGCAAAACCTGGAAGTCGGACTGGGCGCGCTGGAGTTCATGTTCCCATGGTCAGTCTCTCGCTGGACAAGCAATCTCGACGACCTGGACCCTGAGGACGTGGAGCTCACAAAGTTGTATTGCCGCAGCGCCATGATGGGAGTCTGGGGAATCTCTTCCGACCTCTCCAGGATAGGAGAGGACCAGCAGCGAATCATTGTGAAGGAGATTCAACGTTACCGGCTGTTGAACGCTATAAAACAGGACTTCCTTTATGAAGTGCGGCCTCCTGAGAATGGAGCGGAGACGGCGGGCGTTACCTACTACAGCGCCGACCAGCGGAAAGCTGGAGTCCTGCTCTACCGATACGATCGCGAAGGGGCGTTCACTCCCAAAGTTCGCTTCTGGAACCTTCAGCCCGCGACGACGTATCAAGTGCGAGATGTGGACCTGGGCACCAAGACCAGGATGACCGGAAAGAACCTGATGAAAAAGGGGGTCTCGGTTTCATTCAGCTCGGAACGCCAGTCGGCAATGCTGTTTCTGGATCCGATGCCGTAGTCGCAACGCTCAGGGACTCTGAGCCGGGCAGTTTTGCCACGAACACATAAGAGAATCGTCGGGCGGATCCTGGCGTCCAGCGTATTGGAGGCATACGCGGTGTTAACTAATGATGCGTAGTTCATCCGTGCAGGAGCGGCTGGTGAACGGAGTCAACATGGCTCTGGGGTCCGATCTGAGGATCAATCAGACTCTGCGAGTCCGTCGTAGCGGACCGATATCCGGCAGCATATGGCGCTCTCTTCACTGTACTTCCAAAGCGAAGGACCGCCTCCACGCATGGGAATAACGCTTGCTACTCCGACTTAGACAACAAGAACCAAGAGGAGGAAGCAATGAACCGCATAGCCAAGATAGGAATTCTGTGTGCCACGGTATCGTTGTTCGTCGCACTTTCAGTCTCAACAGCCAGCCAGACGAAAAGTGCACCATCGGCTCCGGGTCTCGACGAACAGAAGAGAATTCAGAAGGGATTCGAAATAGCCCCGGTTCCCCTCGACTTCAAAGTCAAGGACCGGAATCGGGTCGGGCTTGGTAGCTATATCGTCAATGCGCAAGCAGCGTGCAATGACTGCCACACCTGTCCCTCGTACGAACCTGGGCACGATCCGTTCGCGGGCGGTGATGGCAAGATCAATGCTGCGAACTACCTGGCCGGAGGAGTGCCCTTCCCTGGAGGTATCGTCTCAGCTAACATCACGCCGGATGTATCCGGAAAACCCGCCGGTCTGGAGTTCGAAGAGTACCTCCAATTGATTAGAACGGGCCACGACCCCGACGAGCCGGACGAGATCCTGCAGGTGATGCCCTGGCCTATTTTCCGAAACATGAACGACAACGACATTCACGCGATCTATGACTACCTGAGCTCCATTCCGCATGCCGAGCCTGGCAGTTGCAACCGCCCGGGTCAATGAACGTTCGGTGAGTCTCCAGAGCGACACACGGTCAGGAACCGATTCGTACCCGGGTGGGGACGAATCGGCCTGACCATAGGTAATCTGACTCGCGTGTCAGACCGGATCCAGTTGCCCGGCTGGGGTGCGCGTAACGATTTTGGTGGGTGGAACATCCGTTCTCATTAACACCTCATCTTCAGTGAGGTGCCCTTGGCTCGACGGATCTCGGAACCGTTTTAACGGTTTAGGCTCACGGAATCCGGAGACTTTGAAGCTGAAAGACGACCGCGAGAGGAAACCGTTGAAACGGTTTGGGGATCGTCCGGTCGAGGGGCACCTCACTGAAGTGATGGTGTTAGTGAGACAGCTCGCGGTGAATCTCTTTTCGCGACGGACAACCCTCAGCAGTCTCGCCCAAAATCGTGACGCGCACTCGCTCGGCCGCCGGAGCTAGAACTCGCCCCGGAATGATAGTATTATTGCGTTGCTCTTACCCTGACATTGACGCTCTATGCCTGACGGGGATTGCTTTACGGGCTTTTGCGTCAGCCGAAAGAAAGGAGCACACAATGAACGCGAAGGTCGGTTCTACTGACACGCGGACCTCGGAGATAGTCTCCATCAACCCCGCTACGCTCGAAGAACTGGGGCGATTCCCCGTCGATTCGCCGGCGAAAGTCAGCGCGGCAGTCGCTCGAGCCAGAGCAGCTCAGCCTCAATGGCGGGCGTTGTCGTTTCGGAATCGAGCGCGCTACATCCTGAAGGTCCGCCGCGCCCTCTACGAGCGGCAAAACGAAATCATCAGCATCATCTCCGACGAAACAGGCAAGCCGTCATTCGAGGCGCTGTCGACCGAACTGTTTCCGATAGCGGATCTGATGACTCACTTCGCATCTAAATCTGAAAAGATTCTCCGGGATGAGCGCTTCACGCTGGCGGTGTTTCGCAATAAGCGCTCGGCAATAAGCTATGAGCCGCTCGGCGTCGTCGGGATCATTAGCCCGTGGAACTTTCCCTTCGCGATTCCGACCGGCGAGGTAGTGATGGCGCTAATGGCGGGCAATGCGGTCGTGCTCAAGCCTTCCGAGCTGACGCCGTTGGTGGGCGATGCCATCAAGCGGTTGTTTGCGGGCGCCGGTTTTCCTGAAGGCGTCTTTGAGGTCGTTCAGGGCGATGGCTCGACCGGCGCAGCGCTCGTCGACTCGACTGTCGACAAGATCTTCTTCACCGGCTCGGTGCGCACTGGAAAGAGAATCGCCGAGGCCGCGGCTAAGAGGTTGCTGCCGGTAGTTCTGGAACTAGGCGGCAAAGACCCGATGATCGTCTGCGAAGACGCGCCCTTCGAACGCACCGTAAAGGGCGCGGTGTGGGGTGCTTTCGCGAACTGCGGTCAGGTCTGTGCCTCGGTGGAAAGGCTCTACGTTGTTGAACCGATCGCCGACAAGTTCATTTCATCGGTGGTGGATGAGGTCAAGAAGCTCAGGCAGGGTCCGCCTTCGGGATGCACAACCGACATCGGCCCCCTGATAAACCAGAGTCAGTTGAATATCGTCACGGAACACATCGCCGACGCTGTGGCCCGGGGTGCGAGGGTGCTTACCGGGGGACGGAGGCGCGACGACCTGGAAGGATACTTCTTCGAGCCGACGGTTCTGGTCGATGTGAACAGTTCGATGAAGGTGATGACTGAGGAGACATTTGGCCCCGTGCTCCCGATAATGGTCGTCAAAGACGAAGAGGAAGCCATCCGTGAAGCGAACAACAGCCGCTATGGGTTGTTGGCTTCGGTGTGGACCAAAGACAACGAACGAGGCCGCCGCATTGCGCGAAGGATTGAAGCGGGCTCGGTGATCGTCAACGACGCGCTCTACACTCATGGCGCGGCGCAGACTCCGTGGTTCGGGGTTAAGGAAAGCGGGCTCGGAGTAACTCATGGCAGCGCCGGGTTGTACGAGTTTGTCCGGATGAAGCATGTGAATTGGGACTTGATGCCGCTCAAGAGCGACTGGTGGTGGTTCCCCTACACCGATGTCTGGTACGGGAGGTTCAAGACCTTGATGAAGGTGCTGTATCGATGGGGACTCAGAAAAATTGTTTAGCGTTTCGCGTTTGTCGTTTCGCGTTCTCTCACGAGAGAACTGCACTAAATCGGGATCGGCGATCGTAGCGCCAGAACGCGAAACGCGAAACGCGAAACGTCTCTTCCCCCTCCCAATCACTTTAGCTAAGATCATCACGTGACTATCGGATCGTTCGCCAGCGTCGGGGAGCTTTTCGAAACCCGAGCCCGCCAATCACCTCATAAAGAATTTCTGTTCTCGGAGGCTACTGGAGAGTCCTTCACGTACCAGGAGTTCGACCGAGCGGTCAGCCATGCAGCCGGCCTGCTTCTCTCTCGTGGAGTGAAGAAACGTGACCGCGTCAGCCTCTTTCTGACCAACAGGGTCGAGTATCTCATCCTTTATTTTGCCTGTTTCAAGATCGGTGCCTGGGCCGGGCCGGTTAACGCTCTTCTCAAATCGCATGAGGTTGAATTCATCATCCGCAATTCTGAAGCGGAGACGGTTGTCACTCAGACCGACCTTTACGCCGTAGTGGCCGAGTGCCGGCCAAACATCGCTTCGCTGCGAAATGTGATAGTGATCGACGATTCACCGGGCGATGCAACTGTTCGGTATTCGGTTCCCACCAGGGACCAATTGCTCGCCGCCGAACACCAGCTACCGGACGCCGGAATCTCAATCGAAGATGAAGCAGTCATCATCTACACCTCGGGGACCACCGGCAAGCCGAAGGGAGTGCTGCTCACGCACGGCAATCTTCTGAGCAACGCTCAACAAATCGCGGAGTGGCTTCACCTCACGTCAGCCGATCGCGCACTGATGGTAATGCCGCTGTTTCATGTGAACGCGCTGATGACCACGTGCCTTGCCGCGCTGTGGGTCGGGGGGAGCGTTGTGCTTGCGCCTCGCTTCAGCGCAACGCGGCATTGGGAGATCATTTCGCGGTGCGAGGTGACCTACTTTGGGTCGGTAGCGACGATGCTTTCGCTGTTGAACCACACGTATCCCGAGGGATTGCCGGTTGGAGTTGACGCGAGCAGGTTGCGCTTCGCGTTATGCGGGTCGGCGCCGGTGCCGGTTGAAGTCCTCAAGAAATACGAAGCCCTGTTTGATTGCCCGGTAGTAGAAGGCTACGGACTCTCTGAGTCGACCTGTCGTTCTACATTCAATCCGCCCGACGAGCGGAGGAGACCGGGTTCCGTTGGGCTTGCGATAGGGAATGAGATCAGGATTTTCGATGACGCGGATCGCGAGCTCGAACCAGGTCAGATAGGTGAGATTGTCTTGCGTGGGCCGAACCTAATGAAGGGCTACTATCGTAACGACGAAGCGACGGTTGATGCATTTCGATCTGGTTGGTTTCACACAGGAGATCTGGGTTACCGCGACGACGAGGGTTTCATTTACGTCGTCGATCGCAAGAGCGACATGATCATACGTGGCGGCGAAAACGTCTATCCTCGTGAGACCGACGAAGTGCTCTACCAGCATCCCAAGATCAGAGATGCGGCGACGGTGGGCATCGCAAATGAGTTATACGGCGAAGAGGTGAAGTCGTTCGTGGTGCTTCGTGACGGAGCTAAAGCGACCGAGGACGAGATTATCGAGTTCTGCCGGCAACAGCTTGCCGACTTCAAGTGTCCCAAGACGGTCGAGTTTCTGGAGGAGATTCCAAAAGGTCCGACGGGTAAGCTACTCAAGCGCGAGCTGGTCTCAAGAAATATATCTCATTAACACCCCACTTCAGTGGGTGTCTGGCGGGGCGACAGGCTCGTCTGGAAACCGTTTTAACGGTTTTTGATTCCGTCCAAGATGATCTCAACCTTCAGTCAGGAATCTGCGCGGAACCCGGCAGCTACCAAACGCGGAAACCGTTAAAACGGTTACAGCGCTCGCCGGGGACAGACACACCCACTGAAGTGGGGTGTTAATGAGATAATGTGGCGGCCACCACTGTCGTGCGGCGGACGAGCACATATACCAGATTGACATCGGCTGACTACCAGACGACATCCGTGCTATGACTTACCCAGCATGCGCAGATGCTTGAGCGTCAGCATCCACGCCAGACTCCCGCGCAGCGCCGGCACAGTCTCCGTCACATTAAGACAGCAGACGGAGCCCTTCTTCATTTCGATAGGGACGCGACTATGTCCGTGCAGGATTCTTGAGATGATCCCGCTCAGGTCCGGCTCATGGCCCACCAGCGCCAGGGATTCGACTCCCGTGTGTTTCTTGACTTCGGCAAACAACTCGTCAACCGAAGAGCCGGGTTTGAGGGTGTCTGTTTGAACGATCTCTTTCTTGCTTACTCCCAGCGCGGCCGCGACTATCTCAGCGGTTTCCAGGGCGCGCGCAAGCGGGCTTGTCAGGACGAGGTCTGGCTCCACGCCCAGCGCTCGCAGGCCCTTCGCCCCATCGCGCATCCGGTCCCGACCTTCGCTCGTGAGGGAGCGCTTTTCATCAGAGAAGTCGTTTTTTTGGCCGAGCTGTTGTGCATCGGCGTGCCGTATGATGTAGATATGCATCTGTTTCCTTTCAAGGCGTCAAGGATTATACGGCATCGCCTTTGAGGCGCAACAACGGGTTTGGCGTTGTGCCGGGTGAACAAATCCGATTGAGCGCGCGGCGCGGCTGTGCGAGACTCCTATCGAGCGTCAGCCTCGCATATACATCTGAGGGCGTGTGAAATTCAGCATAAAGCCGATCTCCTTAGGCAGCATCTTAGGCATCCCGGTGCTTGCTCATTACAGTTGGCTCCCGGTCGTCCCATTCTACGCATGGGCGATAGCAGCAGTGTTGTTGCCTCGTCAGGCGCCGGGCATGCACCGCTTGCAGTACTGGTTACTGGGCGTGGCGACGACTGCGTTGCTGTTTGTCTCTGTGCTCGCACACGAACTGGCGCACGCGCTGATGGCTCGAGCCGAAGGGCTGGGCACCGGCAGCATCACGCTCTACATTTTTGGGGGTCTCGCAACGCTAGAGGGCCAGCCGGCCCGCCCGTCGTCGGAGTTCAAGATTGCCATTGTTGGACCGGCAGCCAGTTTTCTTCTCGGCACCATCTTCTTTGCCGCCGATGAGCTGCTGTTCTTCGGTACCACCCATCGGGGCGCCGGCCAGGTCCTTCGCCACCTCGGCATCGTCAACTGGTTTCTCGCGGGCTTCAACATCTTGCCTGGCCTGCCTCTCGACGGAGGCCGAGTCCTCAGGGCAATCCTCTGGCATTTCAAGAAGAATTTCAGGCTGGCAACTCAGGCGGCGGTCAAGAGCGGGCTGATGATAGCTGTCACGCTCGTAGTGGTTCCTCCGATCTCCTTTTTCCTTGGCCAGTGGGGCAGTGGCGGAGGCCAGTGGGTTACCGTCTTATGGTGTATGACTATCGGGGTGATCATGGCGCTCATGCTTGGCACATCCAGAGGGCGGGCTTATGGGGTGTGGCGAGTCAAGCGAGGGACCGTTGAAGATGTGATGAACACGGATGTCGTACTGGTTCCGCCTGATATGAAGGTCCAGGACTTCATCGACAAGGTGCTTCAGAACAACCGCCATACGAGCTTTCCGGTAGCGCGGGAGAAGAGGCTGCACGGACTGTTGCTGCTCGAGGAGTTGAAGTCGTACCCGCGCGATGAGTGGCCCACGTTGAAAGCCAGTGATGTCATGAGGCCGGTCGATAGCTCGATGTTCATCAGCTCGCTGATGCCGGTCGGAGAGGCTAAAGGGGTGCTTGCGTGCAACGGATTGGGCCGCGCAGTCGTGCTGGACCCGAGAGGTCTGATAGTCGGTTATGTGAGTCTCCAGGACGTGAAGTGAGAAGGATCTAGGATCTAGGATTTAGGATCTAGGATTTTGGATCTGGAGTTTTGGATTTCAGATTAAGCCGGAATCAGTCGGAGGATCCTAGATCCTAAATCCTAGATCCTAAATCCTTCTCTTCAGGTATCCGTTCAATCCCGCAAACAATCCCGCCGCAATCCGCTCGCGGAACTGAGATGTCTGCAGCAGTGCTTCGTCGCGCGGGTTCGATATGAAGGACACTTCGGCAAGAACGCTGGGCATCGCCGCTCCGACCAGAACTGCAAAAGCGGCGTGCTTGACTCCTCGATTTGCGGCCGTGCGCGGTGAGGCCGCCCCGATTCCGCGCACAAGCCCCGCTTGAATGTAGCGCGCAAGCTCGCGGGATTCGGTTACTCGATTGCCCACGCGTACGCTCGCAGTTATCGGCTCAGAGAGCGCCGCGTCGGCTTCCTGAACCGCCGGCTTGGTAAGTTCAGCCACGGTCTTGCCCGGCTCCTGAGGAGGCTTGGCGGGATCCTGACTCTTCGCGCGGTCCGGCGTTACGAAGAAGGTCTCGACTCCCGAGGCAATCCGCGAGGGACTCGCGTTCGCATGAACTGAGATGAACAGATCGGCATGACGCGAGTTAGCGATCGCGGTTCGTTCTTCAAGCGCGACGAACCGGTCCGAATCGCGCGTCATCACCACCTCAACGCCTGGATACTTGCCCTTTATATAAGCCTTCAATCTTTGCGCCACATCGAGCACAAGGTCCTTCTCGCGGAGGCCGTTCCCGCTTATTGTGCCGGTGTCGTGTCCCCCGTGTCCCGGGTCGATCACCACGCACTTGATCGGCGTATCACCTGCTCTCGATTCGACCGTTATGGAAGCGCCGGAATTGGACGTCGCGGTCGAGTCATTCCCCCCGGCGTGGTTGTGCGGAAGAATCGGGTCGGTTAGCTCCGGAAGCCCAAATATGGGTCGGGCGGGCGTAGACTTATTCGTTCGCGCGGCATCTTCGTCCTTCGCCGATCCGGTCGGCTTGACGACGGTGACGTCTTCGGTTGCGTGGGAGGGGTCGCGCCGGTCGATCTCGATTCGCCCGGCAGATCTTGCGCCCGCCGCGGCGGCGTGAATGTCTATGATTATCCGTTCAGGTTCGGACAATCGAAACATTGAGTAGTCTGCCCGCGATCCCACTTCGATCTGAATCTCTGATGTCTTGTCTGTTTCGCGCACCGTAATGCGTTTTAGCAGACTGGAATCGCCGACGATGAATCGGCGTCCGAGTAGCGCATCCGAAAGGGCAGCGCCCGGCAGACGGATATTCAGCCGATTGTCTCCTTCCCGGCCGCCCGAATACTCGGCTTCGCCCGAAAGGTCGATCACCACTCTCGCATAATCAGGGCCGCTGAAGTTGCGCACGTTTGTAAGCCTCGGCCGCTCCTCGTCAAGTGAGCGCGCGTTTCGCGCATGGTCAGCAGAGACCAGCACATCGACCGGCCGGTTGCGCAGTTGGATATCGAATCGGGCGAGCACGGCTCGACCCTCTCTTGCCATTACGGAAGAGGGAAAGTGGGCGATCAGCTCGCGATACGCAGCGGCCGCTCCGTCCAGGTCCTGCAGGTTCTCTTCATACACCTGAGCGATGCTGGTGAGGGCGTCGCCGACGAAAGTGCTTTGAGGGTGCTCAACGATGACTCGGCGGAAGGTTGCAATGGACTGTTGATAGAGCGCCGAATCATTCGCGGCGTCGGCCATCTCGCGCTGAAGCTCGGCCATTCGCATCAGCGACTCCGCCGAGAAGTAAGTATCGGTATTGAGCCGGGTAATCTGGCCATAGGCGTCGAGCGCCTTGCGGTACTCGCTCAGGGTCCGTTCGTCCGATGGACGTTCGTGTAGTGCCCGGCTCAAGTCGCCGGCATACTGGAACAGGTTCTGGGCGAGAGTGCGCGGGCTGTGCGCAGAGCTCTCAGGGTCGGCTGCGTTCAGGATCGGGCCGGCAGTCAGGCAGAAGACGAGCGTGAGGACAATTGCACGCAGAGCCAGGTTGGAATAGCCTCGCTTGAGCATAAGGAACGACTTAGTTGGGGACTACGTTAGGGACTGCCCTAAATGAAGTCTTGGGTTGCTTCAGGTCCAAACGTGGTGACCCGGACCCATTGACTTCGCGACGACAGGACGGCAGTTCCGCTCGGGGCAGTATACAACAAAAAACGCGACAGGGATCAGAAAATTAGCACTGGCACCGACTGCTCAAATACCTGGCTAATAGTTATTAGAGAAGCGAGTGCTTGCACCTGCCGAAAAACTCATTGCGTTCGGAGCGACAGGCCTGGCTGCAGCTATGGCTCGCCCGCGCCTTGTCTTCCCATACTTGGCCGATATGGTCCGTACATAGTTCTGAGTCTCACGGTATCTCGGCACCTGATACCCTGAATGGACAACCGCATTCTCGCCGGCATTGTACCCCGCCAGGGCAAGCTCCACATCTCCATCGAAGGTGTCGAGCAGGAATCGAAGATAACGCGTGCCGGCGTCGATGTTCTGAGCCGGATCGTAGATATTCTCAACGCCAAACCGCCGCGCGGTAGCCGGCATCAACTGCATCAACCCCGAGGCGCCCTTGTACGACCTGGCCCTGGGATTGAAGCCTGACTCCTGTAGCATAACCGCCATCACCAGGTTGGGGTCTACCCCATGTTTCGCCGCGGACTTCAGCACCAGCCCATCGTAGACCGGATTTCCAGTCGAGGTCATGTGCAGGATGTCTGACGTAGTCAGGTTTGTCAGGATGCCGCCAGAGGGCGCGATAATCAGTGTGGGTTGTGCAGGTATGATCATTGTCTTTGGTGCTGCCGTCGTTGGTACCGCGCTCCGGGTCAGCGAATCTGCAATTGACTTCGCGCCAGTCGCAGCCTTTCGCCTGGCTCGAGAATCAGGAATCACAGCTGGAGCGGGCTTTGCAACGGGCAGAGGCGCGTCATGGACGACCATCGCCGGGACGCGTTGAACATTGGTGATGGAGAATGCGCCGGTCTGAACTGTGAGCGCCATGCCCGGTTCCTGCGCCCGCGCGGGTGCCCAAATGAGTAAGACGATCGAAAACGGTGTCGCGACGGCCGCTCTGAATCTCATTAACCCTCCGTCGTAGTTACTTGACCGTGAAACGCATCAAAGGGGGATATGAGAAGCGTAGTTGAAAAGACTCGGCGGGAGCATTGTCCAACTTCACTTCGGCAACCAGTCATTCTTCAGAAAACGATGAACGGAAACTAAGCGAGCATTCCCGGGGCGCGTCATCTTTCCCAAAGACCTTGGCTTTGCGAACCAGGATCACTCCTGGCGTGCCTTTATCGATGATGCTCAAACAACGTGGCCAGTCTATAACGTCGGGTTATGCTTGTCAATAATTTAGAATGTTGTGTTTGTGTTTCGTCCGGTCAGGGTGACCGGTCTATAATCGTGGTCCCATACAAGTCATCGTACTCAACGGAATTCAGGAGCTGCGAACCATGAATACGCCCATATCGATCGGCCAGACCGTCATGAACTTCATTGGCGGCAAGTGGCTGCCCGCTGCCTCGGAGAAGTGGACTGAGAGATACGACCCCGCCGACAGTTCCGTGCTCGTTGCGCGGGCTCCCGACTCGTCGCGTGAGGACGCAAAGGCCGCCATAGAAGCAGCGGCCGCCGCAAGCCAGTCCTGGCGCGAGTGGGCCGCACCCAGGCGCGGGAAACTCCTCTTCGCCTGGCTCACCTGGCTCGATGCGAACAAAGACAAACTCGCAGAACTGCTCACTCGAGAAGAAGGAAAGATCCTGCCGGAGTCGATCGGCGAAGTCCGCCGCGCGATCGACATCCTCGAGTTCACCGCCGGCATGGGGCGCAGACTGAGCGGACAGGTGTTTCCTGCTGAAGAAGATGGCGTCCTCTGTTATTCGACTCCGCAGCCGCTCGGCGTCGTGGGGCTAATAAGCCCTTGGAACTTTCCCGTCGCGATTCCGGTGTGGAAGCTCGCGCCTGCCCTTATCGCCGGCAACACAGCGGTGCTCAAGCCATCTCCGCTCACGCCGCTGACTGCGACAATGCTCGTGCGCGGGCTGGAAGAAGTCGGCATTCCGCCCGGCGTCGTGAACCTGGTTCATGGCGACAGCGAGCCGGGCGAAGAGTTGATTTCAAACGAAGCGGTGCGCGGCGTCTCTTTCACCGGGTCGACTAAGGTGGGCAGGATAATCGCGCGCTCGGGATCGGAGAGGCTCCTCAAGTTGCAACTGGAACTAGGCGGCAAGAACCCTCAGATAGTCCTCGAAGACGCTGATCTGGATCAGGCTGTGAACGGAGTGATGGTCGGCGGATTGGGCTCGACCGGACAGCGATGCACGGCGACGAGCCGAGCCATCGTGATGGACAAGGTCTACGACGACTTCCTGGCTCGGTTAGTCGAGCGGGCGGCTGCGATGCGAGTGGGCCCGGGGATTGAGCCGGGAGTCGAGATGGGTCCCCTGGTCGATTCGAGAGCGCTTGGAGGGGTGACGCGGTGGGTAGACGTCGGCCGCAAGGAAGGCGCGGTTTTCTGCACGGGCGGAAGCCGGCTGACTGAGGGCGGCCGCGACCGGGGCTTCTTCTT
>DASYSA010000063.1:0-4888 GCA_036003885.1 Blastocatellia bacterium
GAATCTCCTCTCGGTTGCGTCGCACTCCGAACCCATCCATCGCTGTGAGGAGAGCTGCGCCATGATCACCTCTTTTTTTGAGGCATGAGTGCGGGACATACCCCTTGCGCAGTCATTCGAGATGTGACCGGGCGAGTGCGACATGTAAACAGAGACCGAGGAACAAAGAATGGAATGGTACTTACTCATGCCCGTTCGTAATAAGAAACAGGTTGCCCCACCGGTTAATGAGCGAGGCACTCTGTTATCGGAATCCCACCTGTCTCGTACAACCCGCAACGGGGCAAGTTGTCCGGCAGGTTGAGGCGTTGTGTTGTAACCAATTACCATCCTCTCTCGATAGCAGTTTTTCCGAGGCGCAACTATCGCATTGAGTTACCTCAGGGGCTAACGATTAGCTGCCTCTGCTGCCACTGCGCGTGTCTGACAGAAGCGTCTTCAGAGTCAGTGGACTCTGACTTCTCGGCGGTCCGAAAGGCCATCGTTCCGTAAAACCGAGGTCTGTCCTTAGCGCCGCACCCACGGCGTGAGGCTTGAAGTGTGTCCGGGTGTGAGCCTGGCGCCTGGCTCGCCCGGCGCAAAGCTACAGGTGTGTCCGGACATCAGTGAGGAGTTCCTGATGTTGAGAACAGTGACCGTCCTGTCGATGGCCGCCCTGCTGGTGGTCGGCTGTGGAGCAGTAGCGCGATCGACCCACGGATACAACGTCGTGATGATAGTCGCAGACGATCTAAACACCGACCTCGGTTGCTTCGGTAAGCCGGTCGTGACCCCTAACATAGATGAACTGGCGAGCACAGGGATACGTTTCGACCGAGCCTATTGCCAGTTCCCGTTGTGCAACCCATCGAGGACCTCGTTTCTCAGCGGCAGACGCCCGGAGACTACGGGAGTTCTGGACAACATGACTCCGCCGCGAATCAATCTGGGAGGCGTTGAGTTCCTGCCCGAGTACTTCAAACGCTTCGATTACTTTGCTGGTCGCGTGGGCAAGATCGAGCACACCGAGTTTGAGGCGAGCGGAGTGATACACTGGGACATCGCCAGGGATGCAGTCGAGCAGGACTATGACACGATCAATCCCGGACACAACGCTCCGTCGTGGGCTGTCTCACCCAATGATGACGAGGACGAGCCGGACGGTCAGTCGGCCAGGCAGTTTGTGGAGATGCTCCAGCAGCAAGCGGGCAAGCCTTTCTTTCTGGCCCTCGGTTTCCTGAAACCCCACCGGCCGTTCGTCGCGCCGAGGAAGTACTTCGACCTCTATACCCTCGATAGCATCGAGCTGCCCCGAGGCGAAGGCAACTCCCAGCTCACTGATCAGGAGAAGAGGGAGATCATCAGAGCCTATCGCGCTTCGATTTCGTTCATCGATGCGCAAGTTGGGTTTGTAGTTCAGGCGCTTCGCAGGCTGAACCTGATGGAGAACACGGTGATTGTGTTCACCAGCGACCACGGCCTCCACGTTGGCGAGCACGATAGATTCGGCAAGAAGCAGAGCTTGCAGGAAGGCGTGGCCAGGGTGCCGCTGGTCGTCGTCGTACCGAGCGCGCCAGGGAAACAGTCCACGATTGCGCTGGTCGAGCTTGTGGACCTTTATCCGACGTTGGCGGAGTTATGTGGGCTACCGGCTCCGGTCGGAGTCGAGGGCACAAGCTTCGTGCCACTGCTCGACTCTCCGTCGCGCCCCTGGAAGGTCGCGGCGTTCACCACCAACAAGGAGAGTGAGGGCATTAGCCGCGCTGTTCGCGACCGCCGCTATCGCTACATCGAACACGATGATGGAACGCAGGAGTTATACGACTACGGCACCGATCCACTGGAGACCAATAACTTGGCTCATGATCGTAAGTCCAAGCGCGTGAAGAAAGAGTTGCAGCGCCTGCTCAGGCAGAGTACGTGATGTGTGATTCGTGATGCGTGATGCGTGATGCGTGATTCGGGATGTGTGATGCGTGATCCGTGAATCGTGATGCGTGATCCGTGATGCGTGATCGTATTCGGCTTCACGCATCACGCATCCATCGCTGGTCGTCCCTTCCCTCTGTCGGCATTAACGACCCCGCCATAATTGACCAGTCGACACCGCGACGCATAGAATAAATCCCCAATTGAGCCACTAGGTGCGGTGCGATCACTGTCGAAAGTGACGGGCAGGACGAACACGTTGAGGTTTCCGGCGGCTGCCTAGCTCAAGGCCCGCGTGGCGCACTAGAGCAAAGAGGTAAAGGGATGACCGACTCTAATCGCTGGCAGCGGATCGAACAGCTGTTCCAGGCATCTGTTGATCTCGATCCTGCCGCTCGGGCGGCCTATTTAGATGAAGCCAGCGCCGGCGACAGGGCAATCAGGGCCGAGGTTGAGGCGTTGCTCGCCGCGGACCTGGATTCCGGGGAATTCATCGAGACTCCCGCCTACAGCGAGACCGGGTGGTTTGGCGATGCGGTGACCGTTCCGCTATCAGAAGAGGAGCAGGAGAAGCTTAGCCAAAGGCGGCTGGGACCCTACAAAGTGATTCGGGAGATCGGCTTCGGCGGAATGGGCGCAGTCTATCTCGCGGCGCGCGATGACGACGAGTTTGAGAAGCAAGTGGCTATCAAGATAGTCAAACGCGGAATGGACAGCGACTTCATCCTGCGTCGCTTTCGAAACGAACGCCAGATACTGGCCTCGCTGGATCACCCTAACATCGCCAGGCTGCTGGACGGGGGAAGGACCGAAGACGATCTGCCCTATTTCGTGATGGAGTATATCGAGGGTGAGCCGATAACCCGCTACTGCGATGCGCAGAAGCTGTCGACCATCGACCGCCTCAATCTGTTTCTCAAGGTTTGTTCGGCGATCCACTATGCGCATCAGAACCTTGTCATCCATCGCGACATCAAGCCGGCCAACATTCTGGTTACCGCCGGCGGAGCGCCCAAGCTCCTCGACTTTGGAATAGCCAAACTGTTGAATCCGGATACACCTTCTCAGACCGTCGATCTCACCGGTGTTTCCATGCGATTGATGACGCCCGAATACGCAAGTCCCGAGCAGGTTCGCGGCGAGCTGATCACCACCGCTTCGGATGTCTATTCACTGGGTGTACTGCTATACGAACTGGTGACTGGCCATCGCCCCTACCGCATCACCGGCCGGTCCCAGCTGGATCTCGTTCGCATAGTATGTGAAGAAGAGCCTGATAAGCCCAGCACGGCTGTTGCGCGTAACGAAACGGTCAGCGCAAAAGACGGGGAGACCAGGGTTGAGCTCAGCGCCGAATCGGTCAGCAGGAATCGAGACAGCCAGCCCGACAAATTGCGCCGGCGGCTCAAGGGTGATATCGACAACATCGTGTTGATGGCGATGCGTAAGGAGCCGCAGCGCCGCTATACCTCGGCAGACCAGCTTGCGAGCGATATTAAGCGCCACCTCGATGGCTTGCCGGTCATCGCGCGCAAGGACACACTCGGCTATCGCAGCACCAAGTTCATTAAGAGGAATCGAGTTGGAGTGGCGGCGGCGCTGCTGATAATTGCCACGCTCATCGCCGGTGTCGTCTCCACACTGACTCAACGCGCGAAGGCCGAGCATCGCTTCAACGACGTGCGCAAGCTTGCGAACTCATTTATGTTCGAGGTGCATGACGCCATCGAGGATCTGCCCGGCTCGACAGCGGCGCGCGAGCTCCTGGTCAAACGAGCACTCGAATACCTGGACAGTCTGTCGGTCGAGGCTTCGGGCGATGCGTCACTGCAGCGGGAGCTGGCTACCTCTTATCAGAAAGTGGGAGACGTTCAGGGCAGGCCCGCGAATGCGAACCTGGGCAACCCCGAAGGGGCGATGGAGAGCTATAAGAAGGCGCTCGCGATCCGCGAGGCGTTGGTTGCATCCGATCCGCGAAATACGCAGGACCGGCGGCAGCTTGCTATCAGCCACTCGAGAATTGGCGAGATCCTGGAGATTAACGGGGACCACCAAGGTGCAATGAATGAGTATCAAAAGGCGCTGGCAATTCGAGAAGAGTTATATGCGGCCGATCCGAATGACCCGGCACTCCAGCGCGACGTGGCAGTCAGCTACTTCGAGATTGGCGAGGCTCTTACCGCACTGGGAGATATCACCGGGGCGTTGGCGAGCCGCCAGAAGATGCTGCCCATCTTCCAGTCGCTCGCCGACAAGGACCCTTCGAATGCAAATAACCGTCGCACCGTCGCACTGAGCTACAAGAAAGTGGGGGCTACTCTGGCCAGACTGGAGCGACTCGACGAAGCTCTCGCTTCTTACGCAAAGGCTCTCGAAATGGACGAGGCCGCGCTTTCGGCCGACCCCACCAATGCCAGCAGACGTATTGACCTCTCGTTCAGCGTGAGCGACTACGGTTACGTTCTGGCACGCGCCGGCAAGACTGCCCCGGCCCTGGAAAACTATCGAAGGGCGCTGCAGATTCGCGAGGAGCTGGTGGCTGCGGATCCCAAAGACGAACGCGCCCGCAGCAGCCTCGCCACCACTTACGCAAAGCTCGGCTGGGTGCTGTCATTGATGGGAAACCTCACTTCGTCGGTTGATCACTTCCGCAAAGCGATTGCAATCCGTGAGGCAATGATCGCTGCGTACCCCGGGAACGTGCCAAATCGGGCCGATCTGGGTGGATTGTACGGCGAGATCGGAGATTCGTTTGCTCGGGCGGCCGACGCACCCGGAACGCCGGCAAGAGAGCGGCCCGAGCGCCTGCGTGAGGCGCGGTCCTGGTATCAACGGAGCCTCGACTCCCTGGGCGACCTCGCCCGGGACAAGGGAGAGCAGGCAGTATCGGCGTCTTTCGTCGAAGACATCAGGGCTAAACTTGTCCGGTGCGAGGAGACGCTCAAGAAAAAGTGATTGGCGAGAGACTGCGTTCGCGACA
>DASYSA010000064.1:0-10105 GCA_036003885.1 Blastocatellia bacterium
AGGACCCTGGCGGTAGAGCATCTTCTCGCCGTTCTGCGACACTTCGAAGGCGCCGACGCCGTCGAGCACCTTGTCGAATTTTCGTTTTTCCAGATCAAACTTATGGAGCGTAAGCCCCGGCCCTGCCGGCCCATCCCCTGCGACACCCGCGGGAGGCTGCTCCAAAACGAAGATCGTGTTTGCCTTGCCCACGTCGAGACCAACGTAGTTCCTGGGTGGAACCGGCAATGCAACGATGCGCTGGCCGATGTTGTCGAGGTCGATCCGAACGGGGTCCGGTTCCTTCTTCGGCGGCTTCGCGCCGGGAGGGGAAGGCTTAGCCGGGTCGGGTTTCTTGTCGTCAGCTTTTTCCGCCGGGCTGTCTGCGGGTTTGTCGGCGGTCTTAGCCTCGTCCTTCTTCTCCTCGCCTACCTTCTCCTCATCGCTCTCGGGCGCGATGGGCGACGGCAAGTCATTTCGCAGTACGACCGCGTATAGGTTGCGCGTCGACTGGTGCGGGAAGGTGGACATCTCGGCGAAGCTGAATGCCGGGCCCAGATTGGTGCTGGCGGTGAAGTAGAGATACTTTCCGCTCTTGTCGAATGCGGTGTACCGGGCGTCGCTCATCCCGTCGGTGATCTGATTGGTCTTGCCGGTTTCGAGGGAGTAAACGAAGACCGCGCGCAGATGATTGTCGAGCTGGCGTACATAAGAGATCCAGCGGCTGTCTGGAGACCAGGCGGGCTGGATCACATCGTTGAGGAGGCCGTCCGGATTCTTGTCTACCTTTACCGGCGTGCCCTTGCCGATCTCGAGGTACCAGAGGTTCATCCGCTTGTCGAAGTAGGCAATCTTCTTACTGTCGGGCGACCACGTCGGGGAGTAGAAGAATGAAGCCGGCGTCCCGAGGTTGATCTTCTTAACCTCTCCCATGCCGCTCTGGTCGCGCAGGTGCAAAGCGTACTCTCCGGACTCGTCTGAGAAGTAAGAGATCCACTTGCCATCTGGCGACCACGCGGGATCGCGCTCCATGACGCCGGGGGTGCGGGTCAAGTTGCGCGGATCGCCCTTCTCGGCGGGAACGGTTAGGATCTCGCCGCGAGCTTCGAAGACTGCGCGTGCGCCGGTGGGCGACAGGCGCGCATTGTTGATGCGCGTTCCAACTTTTTCGTATCGGGAACGTACGGTGATGAGATCGGCGGCGACGCGGATCTTCACCTTGCGTGCCTGGTTCGACTTCAGGTCATACAGGGAGATTGTGCCGAACTGTTCGTAGGCGATGACGTCCGGCCCCGCCGAAGCTGACTTGATGTCCAGGCCGTCGTTCTTGATGAGCTCTGAGACCTTCTTCGATTTGGTGTCGAAGGAAAACAGCGTCGTCGGCCCGCTGCGGTCGGACAGGAAGAATATCTTGTCGCCAACCCACATCGGCAGCCGGTCGTTGGAGTTCTCGCGTGGAAGTTTTTCGATCGTGGAGTCGGAGAGCCTGGCGATCCAGATGGGCGAGGTTTGACCGCCGCGATAGCGCTTCCAATCGGGCTGCCATTGCCTCAGCGGCTGGTATGCCAGCTGGGAGCCGTCGGGCGAGAATGCGCCGCGGTCGGCCATCGGCAGCGGTACTTCATCGGGGAAGCCGCCGTCTACGCCAATCGTGAACAGCCGCGGGAAGGACGAGTAGCTGTTTCGCGGGGAGCTGAACAATACCTTCTTGCCGTCGCTGGTCCAGCCGACGACATTGTCGGGGCCCGGGTGATAGGTCAGGCGCTTGGGGACGCCGCCTGCGGCAGGGAGAATGTAGGCATCCACGTTTCCATCGTACTCTCCCGTGAACGCTATCCAGTTGCCGTCGGGGGAGAACATCGGATCGGTCTCGACGCCGACGCCGCTGGTCAGGCGTTTGGCGTCGCCACCCTCGCGGGAAACAGTCCACAGATCTCCCGCGTAGACAAAGACAATGCTGGTGCGGTTGACCGTTGGTTTCTGAAACAGGGTGGGGGCCTCGGATTGGCCCAGGCAGATACCGGCGGCGGCGAGGATAAACAGAAGGATCGAGATTGACTTCCTCATAGGTTGGCTCCTGAGTGTTTGTTGCGGCTCACGCTTAGAGCCGGAAAAAGGGCGATTCCCGGGGTTCAGAATTCTGCCTCACTTTGCCGTTCTAATAATCAGAACAGGGCGATTGCTGTGTGTTCAGCGTTCAAGGTTGAACTTGCGAATCCTTAGGATCGATCCAGGCGATCGACCTCGGAAGTTTGCCACTGGTACACATTTGGGTGAACGGAGACTGATTCTTACGCTGAAAGCCCTGATTCGGTTCCATTAGCGCGAGATGATGATATGTCAGAGCGGCCATTTGGGCAAAGGAGTTCCGGCTCGCCGAGGTTAAGGCTGGAAAAACCTTGTAACCAGATGGCGTCATCCTCAGTCTCTACCGTGAGGCGGGCGCGCTCGTATCCGTGCTTCCACTGGCGCGGACGCGAGCACGCTCTGCCAGATTTCCTGGGCAGGCCTGGGTACGCACGCTTCCAGCGTGCTCGTCCGCAAGTTACAGCCTGGACGCCATCACGTCTTCATAGATCCTGTCTCATATTGTTCTGGCTGCCGATGGCCTTCGTCGGCAACCCAACATGACCAATATTCCGCTTTGTGGTCAACCAGTTGTGTGGTGACCGGCCCTTTGCTAATATGCGCGCCAGATCAGGAGGAACTAAAATGCGAACAACAAACGAGAAATCCTCAATGAGCAGGCGGAGCTTCCTGGCTAACGCCGCTACCGTGGGCGTCGTGTTGCCGTCATTGCTCGACGCGGCCGCGAACGGGGCGGCGGTGGTCGCGACTGAGGCCGAGCCCCTGAGACTGCATCGCAACGAGAGTTCTTACGGGCTGCACCCTGCTGCCGCCGAGGCCCTGCGCAATGCAGGCACCGCGAAGCCCCACCGATATCCCATCGAAGAACCAGTGACGCTGGTGGAGGCACTGGCCAAGCGCTTCGGAGTCACGAAGGAGAACGTTGTTCTGGGCGCCGGTTCACTGGAGATTCTGAGGATGGCGACTGAGGCTTTCTGTTCGCCCTCTCGCGGAGCCATCGTTGCCGAACCGACCTTTGAGGCCGTGGTCTCATTCTGTCCCCTCGCTCACGCCCGGGCGGTGAAGATCCCGCTGACCAAAGATCACAAACACGACATGCCTCGAATCCTGCGCGCCGCGAGTGGCCGGGCGGGGATGATATTTTTCTGCAATCCGTCCAATCCTGTGGGCACATTCATCGATAAGGTGGAAGTCGAGAGATTCGTTCGCAGGCTGCCGCGCGGCGTCGTGTTGCTGGCGGATGAGGCCTACTACGATTATGTAGAGAGCCCTGCTTATGAGAGCTGCCTGCGCTTTGTGAAGGAGGGTCTCCCGGTCGTAGTCTCGCGCACGTTCTCCAAGATCTATGGTATGGCAGGACTGAGGGTGGGTTACGCGATCGGTCGCAAAGATCTGATCAAGCGGATGGCGGATTTACGACTGGGCAATAGCCCTAATCAAGTCGCCACTGCCGCCGCGCTTGCAGCGCACAACCAGGATGATTGGATTGATCGAGTGCGAAAGCTGAACTCAGAGGTCCGAGACTACCTGACCAGGGAATTGCGAGCGATGGGACTTGCGCCAATACCCTCGCAAGCCAACTTCGTGATGACGGATCTCGGCCGGCCAGTCAAGCCCGCAATCGAAACGCTCAAGCAGCGACATGTGCTGGTCGCGCGGCTCTTTCCTTCGATGCCCAACCATATGCGGGTAGGCCTGGGAACGATGGCGGAAATGAAACTCTTCCTGAAGGAGTTCAGGGATGTGATGGGCAACCAGCCAGCTTCACCGAGCTAAATCTGTCGAGAAGTTTTGGCGTTGTAGACCTGTTAGGCGCGCCTCTGGTTACAGGAACTGATGCTCGTCGCAATCTTGGAAGATGATGAACGGCGACAGGAGGTCATGAACCGACTCCTCACCGAAGCGTTGCCGACTGCTCAGCTTGCCTTCTTTGACAATGCACCAGACATGATAGCTTGGCTCACGGAGCGCCTTCCTGAAGTCGACTTGCTTTGTCTCGATCATGATCTTATCTATACTCCCGGACGTGCTGGGGGAAGGTCGGACCCGGGCACGGGGCAAGACGTCGTTGACTTTCTTATGACTAGATCGGCGTTGCAACCGGTCGTCATTCACACGTCGAACTGGGGGGCAGTAGCGGGGATGGTCTCGCCGCTGGAACAAGCCGGATGGCGCGTATGCCGGGTCATTCCCTTTGGGGATCTCAGATGGCTTGAAACTGCGTGGCTCCCAGCAATCCGAGAGATGCTCGCTCATCGCGGCGGCGCCTAACAACGATTGCAGCGGACGCGCAACATCTAAGGTCCACCGCATTGTTATGGTGACTGCCAATCGGGTTCGACGGCCTCCCTGACGAACCTTGAGCTTCACACGCGAGCCCGCACACTCGCTCGGTCTCGCGAACTCAACGGTTCTCTTTGGTGCTCGCGGGCCTCAAAGCGCTCCTTGAGCATAACGTCAGACTGAATCCTGTTGCGGATCGTTATCTCACGGGATCGAAGAACACTAACCTTAGAGGACAGCCGGAATGACAAGCAGAAAAATGATTTCGCGGAACCTCTCGCTCGCGATTCTACTCACCGTGCTGCTTGAGTTGACCGGTGCAGGTCTACACACGCAGCAATCCGGCTACGACATCATCATCCGCAACGGCACGGTCTATGACGGCACCGGCGGCGCCGCGCGCCGTGCCGACGTTGCCATCAAGGGCGATCAGATCGCCGCAATTGGCGATCTGTCAAAAGCCAAAGCCGCGACCGAGGTCGACGCAAAGGGGTTGGCAGTCGCGCCGGGCTTCATCAACATGCTCTCGCATTCGGAGACTTCGTTGATCGCCGATTACCGTTCGCTCAGCGAGTTGCGACAGGGCGTGACCACTCAGATTTTCGGCGAATCTTCGATGGGGCCGCTCAATGACGTAATGAAAAGGAATCGCCTGAGGACGCAAGGCGACATCAAAAACGACATCCCCTGGACGACGCTTGCAGACTATCTAAAATATCTCGAAGATCGCGGCGTTTCGCAAAACGTCGCGTCGTTCATCGGCGCGGGGACGATTCGCGAGTACGTGATCGGACTCGACGACAAGCCGCCCACCACGCAGCAGCTTGAGCAAATGCAGGAACTCGTGCGCCGTGAGATGGAAGCAGGAGCGCTCGGCATCACAACCGCATTGATTTATGCGCCGAATTACTTCGCCAAAACGGATGAGCTGATCGCGATGTGCAAGGTGGCGTCAAAGTATCGGGGCAAATATATCGCCCACATTCGCAGCGAAGCGAACCAGTTGCTCGAAGCCGTTGAGGAACTGATTCGCATTGCGCGCGAGGCGAGTATCCCGGCGGAGATTTATCACCTGAAAGCTTCCGGCGAGCAGAACTGGCAGAAGATGGACGCAGTGATCAAACGCATCAACGACGCGCGCCGTCAGGGACTGAAGATCACCGCCGATATGTATACGTATACGGCAGGTGCGACCGGCTTGACTTCGACGATGCCGCCATGGGTGCTGGATGGTGGATACGAGGCGCTCTACAGACGTTTGCAGGACGCCGAAACGCGAAAGAAAATCGCCGCTGCGATGCGCACGCCGACCAATGAGTGGGAGAACATGTTTCTGCTGCCCGGTTCACTCGACCGCATTCTGCTGGTCGGATTCAGGTCAGAAAAACTCAAACCGCTCGCCGGCAAAACGCTTGCGGAAGTGGCGAAGATGCGCGGTACGGATCCGACGGACACGGTGATGGATCTGATTCTCGAAGACCAGTCCCGTGTCGGAACGATCTACTTTCTGATGTCGGAAGAGAACATCAAAAAGCAGATCGCGCAGCCCTGGGTGTCATTCGGTTCGGACGCTGCATCAATGGCTGCGGAAGGCGCTTTTCTGAGATCACCCACCCATCCGCGCGCTTACGGCTGCTTTGCACGGCTGCTCGGCAAATATGTCCGCGAGGAAAAGGTCATTTCGCTGGCTGAAGCGATCCGGCGATTGACCAGTGTGCCTGCGACAACGCTAGAACTCGCCCGGCGCGGATTGCTAAAGAAGGGTTATTTCGCCGATGTCGTGGTCTTCGATCCGCAGACGATTGCCGACAGGGCCACGTTCGAGAACCCGCATCAGTACGCGGTCGGCGTGAAGCATGTCTTCGTCAATGGTGTACAGACGCTCAAAGACGGCGAGCACACCAATGCGAAACCAGGGCGGGCACTGTATGGGCCGGGCAAGGTCAAAACAAAAACCTAAAGGTTCTGGTTCCTACGAAACGCGCCTAACCTCCATTCAACCGGAGCCGCTCGAGCGGGGTTCATATGATAGATTCAATACAACGTGCACCTAGCCGCAAAATTACGCGGTTCGGTGCTAAGGAGCGTTCGGGTACCAGTCCTATCGTTGATGTGAGGTCGTAATGAGACATCATCGGCTGATATTCGCGGTCGTCCTTCTACTCGTGAGTGCCTTGCCCGCTTTGGGTCAGGACTCGATCGATAACGTCGTTGTAACTGGCGACGTGACCAATATCGTCCTCTGCCATCACGACAACGACGCGTGGATCTATCGTCTTTCAATTCGACTGCACGTCAAAAACGTTGGCAAACAGCCCCTCATCATTTCGGCTGCCAGTGCGATGACAGATTACTACAAGGTTGCCACTACGCCCGAGAATCTCAGCGCCAAAACATTTTCACACATCGGTTGGGTAACGTCTGGCGGGCCATCCGAACCGAGCCCGGTGCCAGGGAAACCAGTTAGGCCCTTCAAAGTGGTCACCCCTAACGAGAGCATTGACATCGAGGTCGATCTACGCGCGATTGTAACCGCAGAACTCAAACCGGGCTCCGCTTACTTGCAGATTGTCGCGGAAAACTGGCCGGATTATACCGATGAGTACATCGCTAAGTTGAAGCGCGCTTGGAGCTCTTATGGCGTTCTTTGGGCACACTCGCTTCATTCGCATCCAATTTCTTTTACTGTCCCCCTGAAGGTCAGGGCGGTTCGGTGTCCCTGACAGCACCGCATTGACTCGTCGGAACGTATGACTCTTCTCTACAGAACTGTTGCGGCTCTGTTGTTGATCCCTTTTCCCTGGAGCATGACAGTGCGTGGTCAGAATTCTCTGGGCATACGCTCTGTGGACTTTCGCAATTTTGACTATGGATCACAACCAGGTGAAGGCAGAGTCCTCTTACGCAAAGGGCGCTCTAACGAGAAGACATTCGGTATACCCAATAGTAAACTTACCGCCGTCAAATATGCCGACCTTGACGGGGATGGGAGAGAGGAAGCAGTAGTTGTCATAAAAACGAATCTATTTGGATCGGGCGGCTACGATGAACACTACTATGTCTTCACATATCGCAATGGCGTACCACGTAGACTCTTTGACGAGTATAAGGAGCAAGGAAGAGGCATTCGAATTAAGGATGGCGCTCTGATGATAGTAGCACCTTACTGGGATACCGAGGTTCCGCATTGTTGCCCGAAGTACATCGAAACAAAGGCATACAGGTTGAAGGGATCAAGGCTAGTGGTTGTGAAACGGTGGCTAAGAAGGAACCCTGCGTTCAATGACTTCTACTCAAAGAGAGCTTTGTAATCCAAAATCGGTCTAACTCCAGGGTGGACCGAAGCGCGCGATCGAGTCTTGACCTGAACCTTTACTGTTACCGGCGCGCTCGTCCACCCGAACGTTATGAGAGCGCACCTAGGTAAACCGAGGCCCGACAAAACGGTTAGTCAAGAGAGGAAGGAATCATGGCGTCGTCAGCACACGGAACGGTTATCTCGTTGATGTTGGCTGTGCAGGACACGCCGGCAGCGGTTGAATGGTACAAGCAGGCTCTCGGTGCACGAGTGTTGTGGAACCTTGGTTCGGTCGCCGGCCTGGAGATCGATGGCGCACCATTCTTTTTGCACGAACCCGTAGAGAATCGTTTCGACAGTCCGAAGGGGATTGGAACGACGACCGCGAGGGTGGAATTATTCGTCGCCGAACCGGATGAGGTGATCGCGCGCGCTGTCGAAGCAGGCGCGACGCGCGGTCACATTCAAGACCATGTCGCGCCCTGGGGGACGCACCGGCAGGGTGGGTTCACCGACCCGTTTGGGCACGTCTGGTTAGTCGGCGACAAGTCTCCGTTGAATCACTTTGGATGATCACGTCCGGGCTTGCTCGAGCGAGCGGCAAAGGATAGGCTTCCTCCTTCTATGAACACTCGCCGACAGTTCCTGCTCCGCGCGCCGCTCAGCGTGCTCGTCGCGGCCACCGCGTGCCGCACCCAGACACCGCCAGCCAATTCACAATCGACGACAGCCGCGCCCGGCGCACCGCCTACGTTCGGCACGGGAGTCGGAACCGGCCCGGCCGTGACTCCGGCGACGTTGGCCGAGGCGGAGAAGCTGATGCAAGTCACGATGACAGCGGCGGAGCGGCAACAGGCCGCCGACTCGTGGCGGCAGTCGCTTGCCCCGTACCTCGAGCGTCGCACCGGGCCACGACAAGTGGCGATCGCCGCTACCGACTCGCCGGCCACACTCTGGAACCCGGTGCTCCCAGGAATTGCGGTGTCGTCGTCTCGCGACCAATTCGTGCGGTCGAAGGGAGAGCCCGCGCCTCTGCCGTCGTCGGAGGATGAAATTGCCTTCGCCCCCGTGACGCAGTTGTCGAGATGGATTGAGTCGCGGCAGCTTACCTCCGAACGACTCACGAACATCTATCTCAATCGCATCGAGCGGCTGGACGGGAAGATCCGGTCTATCATCACGCTCACGAAAGACCACGCGCGCGCGCGCGCGAAGACCGCCGACGCTGAGATCGCGTCGGGCAGGTACCGCGGTCCACTGCACGGAATCCCTTACGGTGTAAAGGATCTGCTCGACACAAAGGGCATCCTGACAACCTACGGCGCCGAGCCTTTCCGCAACCGTGTGCCGACGGCAGACTCTGCGGTCGTGCGCAGGCTGGACGACGCGGGCGCGGTGTTGGTGGCCAAGCTCTCGCTGGGTGCGCTCGCGCTCAACGACATCTGGTTCGGCGGCCAGACGATGAACCCGTGGCTTCTGGAAGAGGGTGCGTCGGGATCGAGTGCGGGACCCGGGGCGGCGACGGCCGCGGCGCTTGTGGCATTTTCCATTGGCAGCGAGACCGGCGGAAGTATCGTCAGTCCCGCGATGCGCTGTGGCGTGACGGGCATGCGCCCGACGTTCGGTCGCGTGCCGCGCACCGGCGCGATGACGCTCTGCTGGTCTCTTGACAAGCTAGGTCCTATGACGCGGACCGTAGAAGACGCAATGCTGGTCCTCCATGCCATCACCGGGCCTGATGCCGGCGACGTATCGAGCGTGCCGAGCAAACTTGACTTCGATGCCACGGCGTCCGTTGCCGGCTTGAAAGTGGGCTACATTGCCCAGTGGATGAAAGAGAGTCCTGCAACCGACGTGGACCGCGCTGCGATGGAGACGATCAAGAAGCTCAAGATGGAGCTGAAAGAAGTCACGCTACCCGATTGGCCGTACAGCTCGCTGATGCCAATTCTGTTTGCCGAGGGTGCAGCATCGTTCGAGGAACTGGCGCTCAATGATCAACTCGGCTCACTCAAGGTACAGGTCAAGGATGCGTGGCCCAACTTGTTCCGCCAGGCGCGATTCCTTTCGGCGGTGGACTTCGTGCAGGCCGATCGGTTGCGGCGCAAGGTGGCGCTGGAAATGGCGCGCATCTTCAAGGATGTCGACGTGTTGATCGTGCCGTCGCTACGCGACGAGCAGCTCACGATCACGAACTTCACCGGTCATCCATCGCTCACGCTGCGCGCCGGTTTTGTCGAAGTCTCGGAAGCACGAAGCGACTGGGCCCCGGACCCGGCGAATCCGCTGCCGAAGTTCACCCCGCCGCGTCGTGTGCCGCACGGAATCACGATCCTCGGCCGACTTTTCGACGACGGTTTGATCGGGCAGGTGGGACTGGCGCTCGAACGAGCATTCGGCGTGGCCGGGGCGAAGCCGGCCGGGTTCTAGGCCACGCGCCGGACAGAAGGCAAGGAT
>DASYSA010000065.1:0-6219 GCA_036003885.1 Blastocatellia bacterium
ACGACTACAATACACCAGCACTCCTTTTGTGGGGCGTTTCAAGTCCTCCTCGGTTCCAGCCTCCTCAGTCAATACACGTTCGAAGAGAAGCGAAGAATTAACGATCACCTGAGGGCCGGCCAGATAATCCTGAAACGTGTCGAATTATTGGAAGAGGGGGATGTTCGCGAGATTCCACCTGGAAGGCAATATATACACTCTTTGTTCCATCTTGATCGTCCCTCAGCCAGCATTATCATTAGGACACAGCAGACCCTCAGCGGATTGCCCCAATACAATTATCTTAAGCCCTCCTTTGCGATGGACCCCTTCTTTAAGTCGGCCGCCATTATCAAGAAGGTCCAGAGCGCCTCTCTCCTTCTGAGCATGAACCACCCGGATTCAGATAACCTGATCGGCGAGCTACTTTCCTGCTCTGACTTTCAGACGGCTTTTCCAGTATTGGAGCTCTTATATGATCACCTTACGAATAACCCGCTAGAGAAGGCCTTCGGGCTCTCAACGGGCAAAGAGCGATTCGACGCTCTTCTCGAAATAGCCCGCCATCGCCACGGCGAGATCGTCGATCTAATATTTCCTATAATTGACGAGAACCGCAGACAACATTACCTTATTCAAAGGCGCGGACAGATCACGAGTAACGATCACAGGTTTTTCCTCGCTCTGCTATTAAATGTACCGGACAGGGCGAAGGTTCTTGAGTTGGTGACACAACGCTTCCCTGAACAGAACCCGGTCAATACCATTACCGATTGGGTTGAAGAACTCGCGAACACAAGAGTGGCAGGGTCATCCGAACCGAATGTGCTCGGGATCGATGATATCGATGAGGATTATTTGTTCGTCCTCCAATGTTTGCTTGAAGGTCGCACACTCGAGCAGACGAAGGCCGCCTTCGAGGAGGAGTTTCAAGCGGAGGATGCCGCGGGTCTCGGCGACACAATAGAGAAGTGTTACTTTGCGATCCAGAATTCAATGCTCTTCAGATCAATATTCCTCGATTCATCACTTTCGGTGGCGGCAGCCACAGTCACCTGACAGTCTGAACTCCGCGTCGATCCTCATGCGTGAGAGCTCGCGCAAAGAAGGCTACGGTACACGGCCTGATCTATATGCACCACGGGCAAGCCTCTTCGTCGCGCAATCGACGTTGAGAGGCTCACGCTGACCAAACACTTTATGAAGCGCAACTTGAACGGCAGGCGATTCGTGAGACAATCCCTTCCGTGGCTAGCACTGTCTTGCTCTGTGTTGCTTTACTGCCTGCACTTTTTTGCCGGAGGCGGGCGCGCAAAACTCATCACCGATAGTGCTGCTTACCTGGCGATGGCCGGTGGCGACCATCTACCTGCTCCGTACAGCTCGCGCGTTTTAGAACCATTCATCGGCTCGGTCATCGCCTCTGCTTTCGGCATATCCACTCTTGCGGCTTTCCAGATACTGACGCCTGCCGTACTTCTTGCTTCGCTGCTCTTGCTGCGAAAGATCATCAGCAGGCAAGGAGGTTCTGTTGAGTGGCAGGCTGCCGTTTTATTGGCATTCGGGTCCTCGCTGGCGGTTACGTTTGGCTATACGCCGGTAATGGTCGATCCTCTATTGATCTTGCTCACCTGCTTAACGATTACGGCCCTTGATGGCGGTCACTTTGCAGGAGCAGTTGTGTTGGCGACTCTAGCCGCATTGACCAAAGAGTACGGACTTTTACTCGGCCTTGTAGTCTCACTCGTTGCCTATCGTCGGGGTTATCGTAGGCTTGCATATGCTGGATCGCTCCTGCCAGTCATCGCGCTGCTGCTCACGACGTTGACTGCGCCAGGTTCCTCAGGCGCCGGCTTTGTCGGTTGGCAGAGTTTCATCTCTGCGATGTTCGGCTACCACAAGTACTTGTTTGAGTTTCGGGGCGGATCCGAGTATCCCAAACTTCTATATATGTGGTCGTGGTCGGCGCTGTGGCCTGTTCTGATGATTGCAGTGAGCGTCGTTCTGTCTCGCATTCGGAACCACATTAAGATGGGGAATCAGGAAGTTGCGTTTGTGTTGATGCTGGTCGCCTTACCATTCCTGCTTCTTGGGGATTGGGGAAGATCGCTGCTGATCGTAGTCCCATTCGGCTGCGCCGTCGCTACCTCCCATGACTTAGTCCGATGTGGGCGGTTTACCGCGCTTCTCGCGGTAGGCGGACTAGCAACATCGTTAGCCCGTCCTTTTCACAGCGAGCCCCTGCCGCCACAGGCCGTGATGCTCACGATGACTGTTATCAGCATGGCGTCAGCCCTGCTGATTGCAGTGAAGATCCTCCGCTTCGCGCCCTCCGGTTCCACCTCCCCGCTCGACCCAAGATTGGACAATCCCACACCCGAGCTCGTGACCCGATAGTTGAGATACAACCATAGCGCGGCAGATGGTTCCTCTCGTCAACTCCGGACGATGTCACGTATAGTCCTCGCCCTCTACCTCACTTCAATCGCCCTGTTGCCCTGGACCTGGTTTCCACCATTCCCCTGGCTTCACGAGCACGCTCAGTGGAGTGACGCAGTATTCGCCGCAGCAGCAGCGGCGTGGCTGATCGAACGTTGGCAGCTTGGCGACTGGCCCCGGCTGCGGCCGGCGCACGCGGCACTGGCACTCTACTTATTGTTCGCGTCCCTTTCTCTACTGATTGCTACACCCAATCCACGAGCCGGCGCGCCGAAACTCCTTGGGGTTGCTGAGCTCTGTACTCTCGCCTTCATTACGTCGGAGATCGCATCGCGACCCGGACTCTCGCGCAGCCTCGCGCGAGTTGTTGCATTAACCTCGCTCTTCACCGCCGCCGCCGCGCTTGCCGGTCTGCTCCTCTTCTACGCAGGCGTCGGCTCGCCATTGATTGGAATATACGGCGAGCTTGAACCCTCACCTTGGTATGCCCGGGTGCAGGCGTGCACTTATAATCCGAACCTGCTGGCGAGCTTTTGCATCTTTGCGGCGGCGATAACCGCCCGTCGAGAAGGGGAGCTCAGTCCGTGGCTGCGGCGAATCACCCTCGCGGCCTTGTGGATCACCGTCCTTCTCACCTTCTCGCGCGGCATACTTGCCTTCGCGCTTTCTGCCGCAATCCGATCCGCCGACACTCCACGCCGCCGTGCGCTCGCTACTGTCTTCGGCACAGCCTGCGCGGTGCTCATCTTGTCGCTCACCTTCTGGAGACCCTTACTCAATCCAGCCCGCCCGTTCGACACACGCTTTGAGCCTGCGCCTTCCGCCCGCTATCAGGCGATGGTGTCATCGCTCGCCGCCGTGGTCGCGCACCCAGTTCTTGGCAGCGGACTGGACACTCATCCCGCAGTCTCTCAGGGTAGAACATTCGACGCTCACTGTACTCCTATCAACATTGCTGCTACTCTCGGCCTCCCCGCGTTGGTCACGTTCACCGGGCTGTTTGTCATACTCTGGCGAAAGCGCCGGCTACCTGTAGACCTTGCCTTGTGGGGTGGTTTGGCGGGACTTGCGGTGGACGCACTTGCGCAGGACATAGAAGACTTTCGCCACCTCTGGGTCTTGATCGGGCTGGCGGGAGTGAATGGGGCCGAGCCGGCCCCGCAGTCCTCGACGGGTCGCCTCGAGAGTTCGGTCCTGGCCGATTGACCCCGACCCGAATCTACAGGGACCGGTAGTGATCACGCGGCGGGCGGGACTGAGCACGTCTACCTCACCTGTTCCAGGAGGTGAAACCGCGTAAAGCCGAGGATTAGTCTGATAATCTCGCGAGTCCTCTCACTGTCGTGCCACAGATCAAACGCGTGCGGAGCCGCAGAGTGATTCACGAATGTGACCGGTAAATTGCAAATCAACGCTTTGGCCATAAAGAGGTCAATCGTTTCGTTCAGGTGAGGAAACTGGTCTTGGCCCGCTCTCACGATGAACAGAGGGATATCTTTTGGGAGGTCATTGACTGATTTTCCAGCGCACGGATTGACGAATCCCCATTGCTTCGCCGCCTCAGCCACGCTGGCACACCCTTCCAGGTCCAGCATGAATCCATAGCAAAGGACGGCACACTTTAGATAGTCCCAGGCTTCCTGCATCAGAACCGATAACGCATTCGGAACATTGCCAGAGCAGGACCATACCCCGATCCTGTTCTCGTCAATTCCCAATGACGGTGCGTTCTCTCGAATGTTTTGAAGTAGTGCCTGAATATCTGGTGCGGGATCTCTATTGGTGTAGGTTAGTGCCACAAGCCCGGAGGCAGCCGCCAATTTCGCCCACGAAATGTAAGATCCCATCTCCTTTTGCTTGCAGCCCAACATCGCCTGAAATCCTGGATCAGGATATCCAAGCACGAACACAACGGCCGGAATCCTGGCTCCACGCTTGAAGTCAGGTGGATAGTAGATGTCCATTGTTAGCGAACCTGGATCAGTCACTCGATATTCAAGGTCCTGCACAATTCGCACGTCATTCACACCGGGTAAGTGGTAGACCACCGTTTTCTTCAGCCAGTCATTTTGCTGAGCTTCCTGGTTCATATCTTCTTTCCTTTTTGCAGGTCGATGCATGCTGAAGACTTGCGCTCGCTATTTTCCGCTGTCCATGTGCCAGCCGGGGTTCAACCATTGGCCGTTTCGATTCACGAAGAACTCCGTCACTCGGCCGGATTGCCGGGACCGCTGTCCATTGACTTCCAACTCGTACAGATAAGTCGAATATACAACCGCCGTGTAACCGTAGCACTGGATTTCCGTCCTCGGGAACTCGAGGCGCACAAGCTTTCCACCGCTCTTCGCGAATTGTGCGGAGCTGTCGAGAACTGCCATTCGATTGCCGAACTTGTCTCCCCCAGGTTCGATCGTTAGCGTCTCGTCCGGGATCAGCTTTTCCAGCGTCGAGCGATCACCCGCGAAATAAGCTCGCCAGACGGCCTCGCGTGCGTCAAGCAATCGTTTCTTTGCCTGCTCCGGCAGGGTTCTCAACGTCTGATACTGCTCCGCGACGGACTCCGGATGGAGCTCCGTATCGCTGCCTGTCTGGATCCACTGGCCGTTTTGCTTCGTGTAAAAGTCCGCGATGCGAAGAGTGCGTTTCACCGGACCGTCCGGCGTGTTCGCCTCGACCTCAGCGGTGAAGCATACAAAGGCCGCATCCCCTTTGAAGATCATGTCGAATTCGCGCATCTTATAGCTTTTCATGCCGAAGGGACTAGCGGGGTCGACGTAGTTGTTGTTCATATACCCGTCGACACCGCGAATCATCGTGCGCGACCCTTCCAGGTATCCTAACCAGTTCCGTTCGTGCGTGGCGCGGAGCTCCGCGGCATCTTTCTTGATGAAGGCCTGGAAGATGCGGTCGATGTGGGCGCGAATCGCCTCGCGGTCACCCGCGCGATCATCCTGCGGCGCTGCTCCGAGCGTTGCCGCGAGGACAAGAAACACTGCAAGGCTATAATGTCTCATGTCTATCCTTTCTGAGGTCTACGGCGCCGAAACAGTCCTCCTGGTTTGCCGGGACCTTCGATGAGCTGCGGTGAACGCATGTGTTGTTAAAGTCAGCTGAGAACTGAGTTCGAGATCCAACTCTTACTCGCAGCGCAGCGCAATCATCGGATCTACCTTCGTCGCCCGACGAGCGGGAATGTAGTTGGCCAACAAGGCCACGCCGACAAGCAGCAACGCCACCGCGGCAAAAGTCACAGGATCCGTAGCGCTGATACCAAAGAGTAAGCCTGACATCAAGCGAGTCAGGGCCAGCGCAGCGACGAGGCCAAGTCCGGCACCGGTCGCCGTCAACAGCACTCCTTTTGCGATAACCAGCTTGACCACATGTCGCGGTTGCGCGCCCAGGGCCGTTCGTATGCCTATCTCATGCGTCCGCTGATTGACGGAATATGAGACAACTCCATAGATCCCCACAGTGGCCAGCAGGAGCGCCAGGCCGCCGAAGATTCCAGACAGCAGGGCGGTAAAGCTCCTGGGCGCGACAGCCCTTTTAACATATTCGGTCAGCGGGCGAACTTTGGAGATCGCGAGATCTTTATCGAGTGCACGGAGTTCGCTGCGAATCGGAGCAATCAGGGCCAGTGGATCACCCTTCGCCTTCACCACGTAGCTCAGATGAGGTCGCGCGCTCCGCGGATACGGAATGTAGATCTGGCCGCGACCTGCGCTGGCCAGGTCCTGGTTTTTGATATGTTCCACCACTCCGATCACCACCCCCCAGCGTGGCACGAACTCCCAATCGTTG
>DASYSA010000066.1:0-3999 GCA_036003885.1 Blastocatellia bacterium
TCGAAGACCAGAGTCTGTGGAATAGTGTCCTCTTCCGTCCCCAGATACGCAGTGAACATCTCGTACGACGCCATCCCCACGGTGTAGTTGATGTCGTACTGGGTTATGAACTTCTTAATGGCGGACTCAGAGGAGCGACCCTGATCATCGATATGAAGCCCGATGACTTCGATGCCGCGTGTGCGATTCTGCTCGGCCAGGCGCACAAGTTGAGGGACCTCCTCACGGCACGGGGGACACCAGGTCGCCCAGAAGTCTACGACCACAACCTTGCCGCGATATTCGGACAGCTTGAACGTGCGGCCGTCCAGGGTGGGAATGTCGAAGTCTCGAGGCACAACCTTCGAGGCGGCGCTCGAGACCGGACCTCCGGGCAAGACCAGGTTTGAGTTTGTAGCGACCTCGGATCGGCATGCCGCTATGACTACCAGCGCAACTACGACGGCCGTTGCGAGAATCCGCGCAGGGGTCCAAAAAGTATTTTTCGGTATGTCATTCTCAGCCATCGATCACCTCCAACTGATACACCCTTAGGATTGGCGAGTACCCCAGGGGTTGTCCTCCGGCGCTTGCCCGGCGGTCTCCTCGACGTCTTCCATCGGCTCGGAGACCCGATAGTCTTCTGAAGCCCACCTGGCGAGGTCAGCGATGCGGCATCGCTCGGAGCAGAACGGGCGGTTCGGGTTGTCCTTCCACTTTGTCGGCTTGCCACAGACCGGACACTTCATAACTGCCTGCCTAATTGAGTGTGCCTTGGACATGATACAACGAAAAAGCTGGGATCGCAGCCGCTGAATTATAACGAGTCAATCTCCACTCATCCACAGCGAGAGGGTGCGCCCCACGATTTTTGCGCTGGAAGTCAGGCGCAACTTGACCATCACACCACGATTCTTCACCTCATTGGCAGAACGACGCAGCGCGACATGGGCCGCAACCAAACCCTGTCTTTCTCGGCGGTGGGAGCAATGAAGGACGAAGACGAACACGACGGACACGGGGAGCAACGATGAAAATCAGAATCGAGAAATCGAGGGCCTGACCCCCGAATCGAGAAATCGAGGGCCTGACCCCGTCAACTGCTTGCTTGGCAACTCGTGCTATCTGCGAGGCGGTCTACGGTTCAATTCTGATGAGGGCCGGGCCTCAGGCTGAAGCGTGTCCTGAAACAGTTTGAAGATGCGTTTGTATTCATCGGCCCAGCTGGTCGGCTCAACGAACCCGTGGTCTTCAACGGGGAACACCGCCAGCTCCCAATTCTCTTTGCGAAGTTCGATCAAGCGCTGGACCAATCTCACCGTGTCCTGAAAGTGCACGTTCGTATCGACCATTCCGTGACAAATCAACAACGCGCCCTTCAGTCCCTGCGCGAAATAGATCGGTGACGACTGCTTGTAAGCCTCGGCGTCTTTCTGCGGCAGGTTCAGGATGTTGGCAGTGTACGGGTGATTGTAGTGGGCCCAATCGGTCACCGGTCGTAGCGCCGCTCCCGCCGCGAACACATCGGGCTGAGTGAAGAGCGCCATCAGCGTTATGAATCCTCCGTAGCTGCCGCCGTAGAGGCCGACTCGTTTGGGATCGATCCCATGCTCGCGCACCAGCCACGCCACTGCGTCGACCTGGTCGTCGAGGTCTTTGCCGCCCATGTGGCGATAGATTCCGGTTCGCCAGTCGCGGCCGTAACCGGCAGACCCGCGATAATCGACGTCGATTACCGTGAAGCCGCTCTCCATCAGCAGGTGATTGAACATGTATTCGCGGAAGTAGCTCGACCACCAGCGATGAACGTTCTGGAGATAGCCGGCGCCATGCACGAACACAACCGCTGGACCCCCCTTCCTGAAATTCTTCGATTTGTAGAGCCGGGCGTAGACCGTCGCTCCGTCGCGAGCGGTGAATGTCACAATCGGCGGATCGATCCAGTTGTAACTCGAGAATTCAGGTGAGGGTGACGTTGTGACCTTCGCGGCCGTTGCTCCGGGCCGGTTCTCCTGGATGTAGATTTCGGGCGGCTTGTTGCTGTAAGAGTAGATCAACGCGATTGTTTTCTCATCAGGCGACAAAAACGCCTGATTGCTGCCGGGCATCGAAGTGACTTTGACCCGCTCGCCGCCTTCGACCGGCATAACATACAGATGGCGCTCGCCCGGATGCACCTCGCTGGTCGTCAAAAAAAACCTGGTCTTGTCATCGGACAACTGAGCGGCGGTCACTTCGAACTTGCCCGACGTGAGTTGCTTCGGCTCGCCGCCGTCGTAGCCCACTGAATAGAGATGCGAGTATCCGTCACGTTCGGATTCAAAGTAGACGTTCTTGTTGTCACGCATCCAGCCAATCGTAAAGGCGCCCGGCCCATCGATCCAGGCGTCGTCGTGGAGAGCAACTGCTACCTGGGTTTTAGCCGTCGCGGGATCGAGCGCGAAGATCCAGCGGTCTTTGTTGTCTGCTGAGCGGCCCATCGTGACAGCTTTCGTTCCGTCTTCGGACCAGATCGGCTGAGACAACTGTACGTCGCGCTCGGTATCGGCAGCGGCGGGCCGGCGGGGCCGCTCGGCTTGATCGAGATTCGGGCCACCTGTCGCACCAATCTGTTCGGCCCGAGGTTCGGGTCTTGGAGGTGTTTGCTTCTGGCCATGGTCGACAAACTTGACTTCATTGGTGTCGACAGAAAGAACGGCGAGGCGCGAGCGACTTTGAGTGTCGCCGACCTTGGATCGGCTGGAGATATCTTCAGTGAAGGCGGACTCGGTGACGTAGTTGGGCACGATTGTGTTTTTGGAGCCCTCACCGGTTTCGACTACGCTGGCGATCACGAACTTCTCATCGGGCGAGAGTTGAAGTCCGGCGACCGACTGGCTGGCCTGAAGCTGAAAAGGTTTTCGTGGGTTGTCGCGTTTGCGTTTCTCCTCGTCCTCTTCGCGCTTCTGAGCGCGGCGTTTGATGACGTCAAGGAGATCGCGTTCTTCCTTCTTGAGGTACTCCTGGCTATCGGTGCCTTTCTGCGGTTGCGCGGGATCGCGTCGGGCCTGAGGTGGACCGCCACCGGATCCCCGGCCGCCGCCGGCTATGACTGGAGGTGGTGTTGCTCCCGCAGTCCGAATGTCGGTCAACTGAACCAGCGAGCCGCCATCGAGCGACATCACGAACAGGTTGTTCGATCGAGTGAAGTAGATTCGCCGCTGGTCACGCGTGAAGTGCGGATTGGACTCGACATCGATGGTCTTGGTGATCTGCGTCTTCTGGCCGGTTGCGTTGTCGAGGAGTACGACATCGCCGTCATCGGTGTAAAGGGTCCACTTCTTATCTCTCGATCGTTCGCCTCCGGTGGGCGGCGCGTTCTTTGCCTCTTCTTCGGTTAGTTTCTTGAGCCCGCTGCCATCCCGACTGACGACGTAGGTATCGAACTCTTTATCGCGCGGGTCGCCGGCCTGCTTCCATTGAAAGTAGAGACGCTGATTATCGCCCGACCATCTGACGGCGCGCGGCTCGTAGCCGACAAGCTCAGGGCCCCGCATGATGTTGTCGATGGTGAGAGAGAAGTGTGGCTGCCTGGATGCACCAAGGGCTCCCGCTACCACGGCCGCCCGTTGTTGTGCGATCGCGGGAGAGACTGCGCTCCCGCAGGTCGTGAACGTGACAACTAAAACCATCCAACGCTTCGAGAGTGACGCGCAATCAATCATTAGTCCTCCAACAGAAGAACGTGATCAGCGAAGATGGCAAGCATCATCCACTGGCTGGTTATCCTTGTCTAGTGACCTGTATCAGAGAGTTACCAGTTGCTTCAACCAGTACGGTCTGCTCGCAGAGGCTCTCGTCAGATCACGAGCATCGCGAGAGTCGCCCGCAACTACGTTGCCTCAGTTGATTAGTGCACGCGGCCCATCAGCTTTCGAATATAGGGCGTAAGTACGGCCAGAATGCCTGCTGCCACTATGGTAACAAGAGCCACCAGACCGAACATACGAACCAGTGCGCCTTCCGCCTCAGCATTGAAGT
>DASYSA010000067.1:0-4358 GCA_036003885.1 Blastocatellia bacterium
GGAGCTACTTACTCGGGACGGCAGTCCTGTATACGATTTCCATTCTGCTGGTAGCCATTCTCGTTTTTGCGGCCGGAGAACTCACTGCACTCTTATTCGGTATTATCATATCTGCCGTCGCACTATTCTCTGCGTTTCCGATAATTCTTCAATGGTTCTTGATTAGATCATCTGGGCTTGTCATAGTCTCGAATAGATATCGCAACGAAGTACGCGGCCTGAGCGCCGAAACAAAGCGATTGGTCATCGTAGGAGTAATTGCCTCAGTGTTGGGCGCGGTTATTAGCGGAGTATTCGGCTTCTGGCAAGGCCTGTTCCTCAAATAGCCGCTTGTCTAGCTTCGCGTGAGCCATCCCGTCACCCTCGACCCGCCCATCGTGGGAGCAGGCGGCGGCCGGCGTCCGCCACGTCAAGACGGCCTTGACGCTAGGCAGCAAGGCTGGCGGGCGCCGGCGGGGGGTCTGCTCGGCTTGCCCCGGGCCGAGGGTGACGGGGTGCGCGGCCATCCCGGAGCCGGAGCGCCCCCGCCGGAGGCGCAGGTAACCGCGACCCGCTACGGCCCTGTACTCGCGATGCGGCCCGGCGTGGGCAGCTCGACCGCGTCGCCGAGGCCGCGCCGGTCGGCTGCCGCTAACCCTCCTACTTCTCTCACTGCTGCTGTTCTTCGGCGGCCCCGTGATCGTCCGTCCTTCACGCCAGCCGACGGGCGTTGGCATGGCCGCCCCCGCCCGGGTTCCAGGGGGCGGCCCTGACGCCCTGGTCGGCGGCGTGAGCGGCCCGTTTCGGGCCGCCTTGAAGACGTACAGAAAGTTTGAACAACTCCGTGGCGGCTCGGCTGTCCGACTCCGACTGGGGCATTAGCCAGCTGCGCCAGGACCTAGAGCGTTTTGTCTTCTGCTCGGCGGCAGCGACGGTGAGCCCCTGTTCGGCCTCCCGCCGCCATGAACCGCCAGGCTCCCCCGGCCAGCCGACAGTACGCCGGGTCTTGCGGCGAGGCGTCAACGTCGTTCGTCCTCGCGCTGCTCGCTGCGGGCGCCACGCTGACCCCGGCCACGGCACCGGCGCTGACTGGCACCAGTCCGGGAACCCCTGCCAACACGCCCGGCAACATGCTCTACTCACCCCATGAGTGCAACACGGCTGTGACCGCGGGAGCGGCCCTCATCGCCTGTGCTAGTGGCGTCGCTGGGTGCAGCTCCGCAGCCTCCTCGCCATCCTCGCACAGGGCGGGTGTCGTCCAGGCAGGTCGAGCAAGGGGCGCTACCGCCTGCGGCGACGGCCGTCGTTAAACTGTGACCTGGGTGCTGGGTACTAGCAAGCCAGTCCGGGTTGGTTGGCAAAGATCGCACAGGAGGTGGGAACAGTGGACCTTTCCCTGTATGAGCGCCTCGGCGGCACTGATGGCATCAAAGCAGCCACCCTCGCCTTTGAAGATCGCGCCGGGAAAGACGCCCGCATCAACCAGAAGTTCGCCAGGACCGACCTGGACCGATTGACAAAAGAGTTCGTCGATCAGGTGTGCCAGGCGACCGGTGGACCGTGCACCTACACGGGACGGAACATGACGGAGACGCATGCCAACATGGGGGTAACGAGCGGAGAGTTCGAGGCCTTCGTGGAGGATTTCGTCGCAGTTCTGGACGACTTCAAGGTCGGAAAAGCCGACCAGGATGAACTCGTGTCGTTTCTAAGGTCCTTCCAGGGAGAGATTGTCGAAGTAGATTCGAGCCAGGTCGGGACCGCGCTGCCGTCCGCGTTCGTACCGGGACCGGCTTTGTGAGCGATGGCAACTCCAGCGACGGTTGCAAAGGCAGGGCTCTGAGCCTGTTCTTGTGCCAGGAGAAAACAACCGCTCACGCCGCTCGCTGGTGCTGCGTCGGGCCCGTGCGGGCCTTAACGTTGTTCGTCCTCGCGCTGCCGCACTGCGGGCGCTGCACGTTGACCCCGCCGCGGCACCGGCATTGACTGGCACCTGTCCGGGAAGCCCGCCCCACCCGGCACGCTGCCCGGACCCTAGAAACCGTCAAGCATCACCTGAAGCCAAACCGTCAATGATCACCTGAACCTAGGCACCGTGGCGGCTCGCCGGCGGCCCGGCACCCTGGCGTCCCCTGACTGGCGGCCCTGACTGGGCGGCCCTGGCGGCCGACCGGCATCGCTCAGGTGGTGGACCCACTGCCGAGGTGACTCAGGCTTCCCTGACAGGTAGCGTTATCGATGTGGATGAACCGGACCGATCCGATGCGCTTCGTACTAAGGTATTCGGCGAGCGAACCGTGTACGACAATCCTTGGGTGCGTCTAACTCTTGTAGATATTGAGCCGCCGGACGGCCACCGATTTGAGCATCATGTTGTGCGGCTTCAGACCGTTGTTCTGACAGTGGTAATAGATAGCCAGGACCGAGTCCTTATGCTTTGGCGGTATCGTTTTGCTACTGACGAATGGGGTTGGGAAGTTCCCGGTGGCATCCTGGAGGAAGGCGAAGATCCTGCTTCTACGGCTATTCGCGAGGTCGTGGAAGAGACCGGGTGGCGCCCTACGCACGTCGAGCCTCTAGTTTCTTTTCAGCCGATGCCTGGCATGGTAGACACTCCCCACAAGATCTATTTGGGGTCGGATGCCGTCCAGGTTGGGGAGCCTACCGACATAGAAGAGGCGGCCCGCGTTGATTGGGTTCCTCTTGCCGCCATCAATGACTTGATCGCCAAGGGTCAAATCCTGGGCTCAGGCTCGTTAGTTGGCTTGCTGTATTTGCTCTCCACCCGATGACAAGTGCAGATCGGATCTCCGCTGACCTAGGCAAGAAGAGCTAGGCGTTGAAGTCGTTGCTTCTGCCGCATTGATCCGGCCTGCTTAGCGAGGCGTCGCCCTTCAGCGGCATGCTTCTTTGCCTCGTCCCGGTCTCCGTGGATGAGGTGAGCGTGTGCTAAATCGCAGTGCAGGGATGCGGCGGCACGTGTGCTAGCGACACCTGCGCCCGCCAATGCGGCATGGAGCTGCTCTATGGCTGTCTCGTCTCCGAGCCGGGCAAGTGCGTTGCCGCGCCAGCGGGCTAGATGGGCTGCGTTAAGCACAATGAACGGCAGCCCGGGATCGATCGCTGTGGAACTGGCAGGCAGTACTTTGGATGCTTCGTCGAAACCTCGCAGGCTCTTGCTCATGTTGTTTGCTGCCGCTTGTACTTCAGCCTCAGCTGCGTAAAGCCATGCCTGGAACCGGTCTGGCACGCTCGTCCCCGCTTCACGCAGCGCTTCATGCACAAGGTCTGCAGCTGAATCAATCTCGCCAACATCTACTAGAACGAAGGCCTGTTGTGCCATGGCGTGAGTTAGCAGAACGGGATCCTGGGCCTCCAGTGCGGCATATCGAGCGGTTTCATGATGTTGCCACGCTCGATTGATCGCACCGACGTCAAGGGCTTGCCATGCGGCCAGCGCGGCCGCATCTGCAAGTACCGCTGCCAGCGGTCGCCGTACAGAAGGCAGAATGGCGTGTGACAAAGCTTCTTGCACCGTTGCGAGATGTCCATTCATTTGATCGACTAGTACGGCTGCTCCGAGACGACAGTCCATCGTGCGAAGATAGTCAGTCTGCGTAGCGAGCATCTCCGCGGTAGCCTTATCGATCTTGCGAGCCGAGTTGATTCGCTCAGCTAACGCGGTGTACTCGGCGAGCTCCGGATCCTCCTCCGTGCTATCAATTGGTGCGAAAAGCTCGTCATCGATCATGCCGTAGATCGCCCGAAATAGCGTCCGGTAAGGCTCGTTCACGGCACGCTTCCCGTTCTCAAAGTTCGAAAGAAGTATTTGCAAGCTGCCTGGACTTGCGATGGGCAGACCGGCTACCTCGGCGCGTCGCGTGAGTTCAGCGATCACGTGACTCTGCTTGAGCCCGCGCGCCACCCTTGCTGCCTGGAGTCGAGTCTTCATTGTGCGGCTTCTCCCCGGTTGATTAGGTGGAGCTGACGGGCGGGCAGATCAACAGCGGGCTATCCCTCGGCCATTGTAGGAGGTTAACAGGTCGGTGTTAACCGTTGTTCTTTGTCGCTAGCCCCTTGCCGGGTGTCTCCTTGGATTCGCGAGCAGGCGTCCACAGGGGACGCGCTCACTACCAGGGAGGTAACCCTCGTGAAGATCTACGTGGACACCACCGGCATCACGTTCACGGTGGCGAAGAAGGCTGCGCCGAAGGTGGACGAGAAGGGCAACCAGCGGGCCGAGAGGGGAACGGGCCGTCCCATGTGGTCAACCCAGGTCGTCGCGCTCGACGAAACTGGCGGCGAAGTCATCAACGTCACCACGGTGGGAGAGATTCCGTCGGTGGAGGTTGGTCAGTTCGTCGCGCTCGAGCAGCTCG
>DASYSA010000068.1:0-4657 GCA_036003885.1 Blastocatellia bacterium
CTGTGCTGCAGAGGAGCGTGCGTGAGGCTGTCCTGCGGGCTGGGATAGCGAAGCCTGCGAGTTGCCATACGCTGAGGCACTCGTTCGCCACGCATCTGCTCGAGGACGGCTACGACATTCGGACGATTCAAGAGCTGCTGGGGCACAGCGATGTAAGCACTACGATGATTTACACGCATGTTCTCAATCGAGGCGGTCGCGGGGTGCGGAGCCCGCTGGACAATGTGTCTTCACGATGACGCTTCCGCGTCGAACCTATTTGCTCTGACGTTGAGGGAGGAAGGCATCCGTGGTCGGGGAGACGACTCGCTAGGCTAATCGCGTTAAGCAGACCGGCCTCGCGGTCTATCTGGATAGGCCGCGAGGGTCATTCGCTTGCAACCCATTGGTTTGTTTCGGACATGTCAGTAGTAGTGAAGGAAACACACCACGATAGACGGCTGGCTCCCGGCCGCCTATCCAATTATCCAGAACTGTATACTTCAAGTTAGGCGGGCAGAACATGGCCTGGTGAGAACACAAGCAATAAGGAGATCGACATGGCTGGCCAACGCAAGTCTCTAATCAACGACGAGCGTCGTGAGAATCTTCGTTGGACGCGCCGCAAGCGCGGCGTGGCGAAGATCGACAAGAAGAAGATCCGCGAAGAGCTGTACGACTACTTTGGAGACCGGCGACGCCGGTTGGATGTCGTGAAAACCACGCGCACGCCGAGTGGCCAGATTCTCGACTGGGTACCGATCGAATCCCAGTTCGCAAGAAGAGGCAAGCTGGCGTCGCCGCCGTCCGAGTCCGTGCCCCTCGAGCTCGGTTCCGGACGCCGGCGTGTCAAGCCGGTTCGATTCGAACTCGAAGACAGCCATGTTGCGCGTGGCCCCGAAGGCACGGTGCCGATCCCGCGGCGCGACATTCGACGGCTTCGCTTCGTACGGCCGCTCCGCGACCACCTCGCTAAGCATGGGCACCGGACGTACACGATGTTCATTGACGAGCGGGACAGTGTGGAAGTTCCCGCAGACGGAACCACGCACGAGTACGCCTACTCCTCGCAGTGGATCACGTGCTATGGGGCAGATGGTAACCTCGCCGCTTTCGATCCCTACCTGCACCGAGCCGATGAATTCTCGTTACTCCAAGTTGCGCTGGCTCGTGGGTCTGGATCTGGGAAACAGACGATCGAGGCGGGATGGCAAGAGTATCGTGATCTCTATGGCGATTGGGTGCCTCACCTTTTCGTGTTCTACACGACGAACGGATACTCCGAGTCTGGTGATAACAAGGGTGGCTACAATCGAGACGTTGATGGGTGGGTCCAGTACTCGAACGTTGTCTATCCAGAGGCGATTTCCAGCCCGAACAGTACGCGCGGTGGAACGCAATACATCATGCAGATCAAGTATCAGCTTTATCAAGGAAACTGGTGGTTCTGCTGCAACGGACGCTGGATCGGGTACTACCCGGCGTCCCTGTTCAACACGAACGGGCTTCGCAGCAGGGCGGAAAAGGTCGCCTTCTATGGGGAGATCGTGGACTCGGCAAAGGATTCCGGGTCAAGCTGGACCGACATGGGCAGCGGGCGCTGGCCAGATCACGGCTGGACTTGGGCGGCGTACATGAGCAACCTGCGGTACCAGTCGGGCACTGGTGGTTCCATGTCGCGGTACTCCGGAAGCACGTGGGAAAGCAATCCCGATGAGTACGGTATCGAGGCACATTTCGACAATACGGGATCATGGAAGAGTTATTGCTGGGCTGGCGGACCTGGCGGCGGATGAGGACCTTTGCCCCCTAACAATGGCATGCAGCTGACGGCGCTTCGCGCCGCAGCTGATGCCGAGCGTTAGGCCGCAATCTTCGGAGGTCACCATGATGACATGGGCGTTTCCGCGGCAGTCAGCCATCGCGCTTGCCCTGTTATTTGCTTGGCCGCCGAACGCCGTCCCTTCAGTCCGTCAACCCCGGCAGCAACCGACGCTGAGCGTCCGACCCGATGACGTCCAATCCCTCGAGATTCCCGCAGTCTCTCAGGCAGAACTGGAACTGGTCCGGCGGGCTCGGGAGTCGCTGAACTCGGCGCCACGGTGGAATCACCGGGATGCCTTCAGATGCCCGCTTCGCGCTGCCTCCTTCAGTATCTACTGTGCGCTCGAAGCGTTCGCGCGCCCTGGCGTCGACGCAGCGGCGCTGAAGGCGGCGCAGCAAGAGGCGCGGTTAGTCATTTGGGACATCGTCGTCAGCAAGGAATATGGTCATCCGCTGACAGACTACAACAATGACCCCTCGACGACGTTCGCCGATGTCCAGCGGTTGTTCCGGTGGCTCGAGACTCGCGTGCAGAAACGGCTCGGACGATCAGCAACTGTGGCCGCTCAAGGCGTTCGAGAAGATGACTCACAAGCCAACCCTCCCGCCACAGCCGCTGATTTGGAAATTGTTCGGGAGGCCCGACGGCTTCTCAGATCGCCCGCTCAGTGGAACAGCCATGACACGCGCGACTGTCCGGCTGGTGCGACGACATTCAGTTTCTACTGCGCTTTGGTTGAGGCCAGCGATCGAGTGGCGAGAAATCTCGAACAGCGCGGGGCAGCCATGCAAGAGGCTCGCTTTGTCGTTGACGCTTTGGCCAACGGGCGGAAATTCCCGCATCGGCTGATGGACTTCAACAACGATCCGGGAACTGGATATGCCGGGGTCCAAGAAGCCCTTCGGCTCTTGGAGCAGCGTGTGCAGCAGCGAGTTGAGGCGCGGAAGTAACGTGGAAGACGCTCTCGAAATCGACGTGCGGGCTAACATTCAAATGGAGCCGACGCCATCTGTCCGGCGTCATCCTGTCGCAGCGGCGCGCGGCTCATTTGCAACGTTAGACCGCTGATCGATGCTGGGGAGTGCGGAACACGCTATTGCGGTTGTTTCACCAACTGGAGGCATGAGACTGATGGCTGACCAGAACAAGAAGACGATCAGAATGTTGCGAGAACAAGCGCCAACCAATCCGTCGGTGCTAGATGGGCTCTATACCGACGACTACGTGTACCACGGAATCCCCCTGCTCGGTGATTTGAAGGGGCCGGCCGCTTTCAAGGCGATGTTTACCGGCTTCACTAGTGCGCTCTCAGACTTTCGAGAGGAAGTCGTGGACCAGATCGCCGAGGGGGACAAGGTCGTCACGCGTTTGTCTGGCAGCGGCCGCCACACCAGCGAACTCATGGGCGCAGCCCCGACGGGGAAGACATTGAAGTTCACGGCGGTCGTTATCAGTCGCTTCGTCGATGGCAAGATCGCGGAGGAATGGGTGGAGTTCGATGCCTTGAGCTTCTTGCAACAACTCGGCGCCGTGCCAGAACTTCGCTGAGCCGATTCGACACGCGGTCTAACAGCGGCTGCACCCGACGGCGGCCGCGCGAGGATCAAGCCGATTCGGAAAAATCGTGCGTGGCCGCCGCGGGTGATCCGCAGGCGTTACGCCGCACAAGGTCGAGTAAAAAAAAATGTGGTCAATGCCTCTCACCCTCAGCTGTCCTAAGTAGCCGCCGCTATTGAAATCATCTACCAGGCAGTGCTGTTTTCACTGCCAGTTCATCGGTACCCGGCGCCCACGGTACTAAGGCGGCTTTGCCGCCAGCCGCAATTAGCCCTCCTCCTTCCTTCTCCTTCGGCAAGGCTGTGCCTTGCCGAAGATTTTCTTTCGCAGATTTCCAGGGTCGCCGGTTTAGTCCTCCAGCGAAGAACTCAAGAGGGAGCAGTGCTGATGCTTCGACCCAGACTGGATTTACCATGCCTGTACATCACTGAGGTCACAAACCGCCGCCTGGCCGTCTTTCAGAGAGACTACACCAAAGACCTTGTATGCCTCGCACTCAGCGAAGCGCGCCTCTCGGGTGGCTTTGCTCTTCTCGCTTATGTTCTGATGCCGGATCACCTTCATCTGCTCACTGATGCAGTGATTCCGCCTTCTGAAATTCTCCGCCGTACCAAAGGCGTGACCGCCAGACGAGTGATTGATTTTCTCAAGGATCATAACTTCACAAGATCTCTTGAGAAGCCTCGCCACCGGGAAGGGCCAAGAGACTACCGGTATTCGCTGTGGGAACATCATTCCAATGCAAAACCGGTCCTCGGTGAATCCGTGCTGCTTCAAAAGGTCCGATACATCCACCAAAATCCCGTCAGGGCAGGTTTGGTGGCACGGCCTGAGGATTATCGCTGGTCTAGCGCCCGGTGCTGGAAAGGCTGTCTACGCCGGAGGAACCGCTGTTGATGGATCTGGATCGCCTCGGTATCCATCCTGCGAGGCCCAGCCTCGCAGGAATTTAAGAGAAAGCAGCCTTCGGAAAGGCGGAGCCTTTCCGCACGGCGGGCGGCAGAGCCGCCGTTAAGGACTTGGCAGCTCGTTTTTGTCTTTTGGGTTAGCGAACAGCTACCACCAGTAGTAGGGCCTGTGGGAAAGTGGGAAGGCGCGCTTTTTGCTCTCAACAGACTTCAACAAGGACGCCACAAGGGTTTGAAAACTAAAGCAATTGCAGCATGGCTATTTCCATCCGAATGCGGACATCATAATGTGGAACAGGTCGGTGTTGGAGAGGAATTTGCCCGCCAGCTTATTGGGCGTCGTCCAGACCGGTTTTGTGTGGCCGCAGGTAAACCTCCTCGCTGTTGC
>DASYSA010000069.1:0-8384 GCA_036003885.1 Blastocatellia bacterium
TGTCTGAAACGCATGTCTTCTCGTCTAAATTCACGAATGAGCTGCGCCTGGCGTACAACCGCATTGCGCTTGCGTTCCCCAACGACCCTTCAAATCCGCTGGGACTGACGTTGCCCGCCTTCGATCTGGGACAGGTGACGCCGGCGACTACGAATGTCGGCATCCAGACCAATCTGCCGCAGGGACGAATTGCGAACAACTACCAGATTCAGGACGCGGCGACTTATGTGCGAGGGAGCCACACCTGGCGCTTCGGGACAGAGTTGCTGCAGCAGCGGTCGCGGCAGTTCGCGCCGATCGTCGAACGCGGTCTGCTGACCTATCGTAGCGGAGGAGGCTTCACGGACTTCGCAAACTTCGTCGATGACTTCGGCGGTTCGGGTGGAAGCGCGCGGCGCGACTTCGGGAGCCCCGCATACTACCCCGAGCTGTTCCGGCAGGCCTACTTTGGGCAGGATCGTTGGCGAGTTAACGAATCGCTCACGCTGACGCTGGGGGTTCGATATGAGAACTTCGGTTTGCCGATCAACTCGATTAAGACGCCGGCCTTCACTGGGCTATTCAACATCGATCCAACCACCTTCGATGGCCCTTACAACAAGCCCAACACAGTAAAAGGCGACAACAACAACTGGGCTCCCACTCTCGGTATTGCCTGGGCGCCCTCACACAAGGAAGGGTTACTCGGCAAACTGGTCGGCGAGAAGCGCACCGTTATCCGAGCGGGTTATCAGATCGGGTACGACTCGTTTTTCAATAATATCGCTTCGAACGCGGCGACCAGTTCGCCTAACGTCGTTGCCACGCTGGTGACCTCGACCGTCGCCGCCTCGACGCCGCGCGGACTCCCGAATCTATCCGCCTCGTTTCCTTTGACCCCGAAGCCGCTGTCTGCCCTCGACTCGCAGACTCTGGTCGTCGCTGGGCTGGTAAATCCCTACTACCAACGCTGGTCATTGGGAGTGCAGCGGGAGATCCAGGGCAACTGGATCATCGACGCGTCATACGTAGGCTCGAAGGGAAACAGTCTCTTCATCAACGAGGACCTGAATCCAGTTGTGCCCGCCGCTCTGCGGAGAATACCGGTGACGAACCCGCCGATTCCCGCGGCCCGGCTCTCAACCCGGCTGGATGCTCTCCAGGGGTCGCGGCTGATTCGAACAAACGGCGGCAACTCCATCTATCACTCCGGACAGCTCAATGCGACTCGGCGATTCTCGAATGGATTCACGTTGACCGCAGCCTACACCTATTCGAAACTGATCGACAACGGCAGCGAGGTTTTCGGCGTTGCTCAGACTAACCTGCCTCAGCAGGCGGCGGTCCCTTCGATCTTTGGTGGCCAGCGAAGTGAACGTGGGCTTTCGTTCTTCGATCGCACCCATCGAGCCTCGTTCACCTACGTTTATGATCTTCCGTTCATGCGCGATCAGCACGGACTGCTGGGCCGCATCGCCGGAGGCTGGCAGGTATCGGGCGTAACCACGTTCGAGACCGGCGTGCCTCTAACGGTAGTCAACGGCCAGGATGCTGATGGTATCGGCGGCAACCTCGATCGCCCGGACTTCAACCCGGACGGGCAGAAGGGCGTTCGAGCTGTGCCGAACGCTTCGAGCCCAACCGGCTACGTTAACCCCGATGCCAACAACGCTCCGATCGATCCTAAGACGGCGCAGTTCGTTGGCATACTCGCGAACGCGGGACGAACAGGAAACCTGGGCCGCGACACCCTGCGGACGCCGGGAATCAACAACTTCAACGTCAACTTTCTAAAGCGGGTGTCCATCAACGAAGGATTGAAGGTCGAGTTCCGCACGGAGTTCTTCAACTTCTTCAATCACGCACAGCTGGGGACCCCGAGTGCCAGCGCATTTTCGCCTGCGCAACAAGGGATCTCGGCAAGCGTGTTCGGTTCACCGACGGGACGCTTTTTGAATCCGACCTTCGCGGACGGAGGAGGCCGAGTCGTGAGGTTCATGTTGAAGGTTGCGTTCTAGCGGGCGAAAGTCTTACCAAGCCGATGAGCTGTTAATTGCTGAAGTGCCCACATCGGCTTACGAAGAGGCGCAGGGTCGAAAGATCCCGCGCCTCTTTCGCTGCCTTGCTGCGATAACCAGAAGACGCATGCTTGCTTTTCATACGCCGTCGCGTACAGGCCCCCGGGCTGAGCGTACGGATTTCGCCCGCATACGCTTACCGATGGCTCGCCAGACGCAAGTAATGCAGGTGCCCCATTGCGGCTCGTGTTTTGCTTGTATCCAGGCGACGGGTTGCACAGCCCGCTCGACGCGCAGGAACGGAGAGTGGATCGCTATGATGCTAATGGGTGTCGCGTCCGCTCACGGGCGAATATGTGCGAGTTTCAGTGCAGCCCCCAAAAGGACCGCCGTGGTTCAGACCCGGCGGTCCTTTATTTCAAAATGGTCAGAACCATGGTAGCCGGCGCAATGACTCTGCTACTCGGCAGTTTGGGCTTAGGCAAAATGACAGCGACTCTACCCTCTCCGATACCTCTGAATCATTGCTTGATTGTCCTCGACTCCGCCACCTACAAAGCTATCGAACAGGATTCATTCCTCCGAAGAGAATTCGCAATAACCGAGCAAAGAACAACCACTCGAACAGACATCTCTTATACCGGTCTCTACTTTTACGGCGCCAACACCTACTTCGAGTTCTTTGACGCTGCCAATCAATCCATTGGAAGACTGGGCGATAGTGCGATTGCATTTGGCGTGGATAAGGTTGGTATGCTGGAGCCGATCAATACAGAACTGGCTTCTGAATTCTCGGTCGGACAAGTGATCACAAGAGGCTTCAGTGGAAAGCAGGTTCCGTGGTTTTACATGGCTCTGCCTAAGAGTTTTCCCCCGGATTCCGGCTTCAGAATCTGGATCATGGAATATCATCCTCGCTTTCTATCAGAGTGGAATCCTCAATCCGACAGCAAAGGCCCGGGGGTCAGTCGAAGACAGGTGCTACAACGCTATACCAGTGTGCTGAAGGACACGCCGCCAAAACCGTATCTGCACGATGTCGTAGCCCTGACCGTCGCCGTCAATGAACAAACCAAGAGTAGCTTGATCGATCTCGGTAAGCTGTTAGGTTATCGCCCGCATTTGGTGGGTACAACCACTGTACTGCAGGGACCTGATGTCGAACTGCGCCTTATCCATCAAACATCTCAAGCCCGAGGCATACAAGAGATCAGAATGAGCGTTAACAGGAGACCGGACAAGCAGAGTGAGTTTCGTTTTGGAGCAAGATCTGTTCTGAGGTTTGAAACAGATGGTCTTGCAACCTGGTCATTCTGAAACTTGTCACTCGTCACTCGTCATTTGTCATTTGCGGATGCGCGAATGGGTTCCGATCAGGAGCCAGTGACGAATGACAACTTACAAATGACAACTGTCATTTCGGCACCAATGCGACGATGCGGAGAGGGCCGCCGCTTCCGCCCTCGATCTTCATCGGCATTGCGACGACGAAAGCGCCGGTCACCGGGATCCGGTCCAGGCTGGCTACATTCTCGAACGCCGGAATGTCTCTTCCCATCAGAATCCTGTGGCTCTCGAATAATTGTGATTGACCGTAATCAATACTCGGGGTGTCCAGGCCGATTGCGTTGATCTTTCGATTTTCAGTCAGCCATTTCGCGACTTCCGGAGCGAGTCCCGGAAAATGGAGTTCGGCGACACCCTCCGTTCCGAGCTTCTGGGTCCCGAGATACTTCAAACGGTCGGGCCAGTAGCGCGCCCATCCTGTCTGCAGCAACACGATCACGCCATCGGGAATCCTGGAGTGCTGAGACTCCCACGCTTCGAAGTCCGCCACGCGTACTTGATAGTCGCGATCGGCGTTCGCTTTAGCTGACACATCAATCTTGATGGCAGGGGCGATGAGCCTCTCAAGCGGTATCTGGTCGACGCTGTTTCGACCCTCAGCGAAATGCACGGGCGCATCAATGTGAGTCCCACCGTGCTCGGCGGCGCAGAAACTGTAGGCGGAGTAGTAATAGCCCTTCTCCGTCATTCCCGCGGATACGGTCTGCAACTTGAATGGCTCGGCAGTGGGCCAGTACAGAGTATCGGATGAAAAGCCGTGCGAGAGGTCGATCCACTCGCCCGGAGGAAGAGCGGTTTGCTTCGTCGCACACCCGGCCATTGAGAGAAGAGCGAACATTGCGAAGAGCATCAGTTTGGGCATTGACTGAGAACCTCTTGAGTTTGGATTGTGATTTGTCACAATTACGAAACGTCGATTGTGCTTCCCCCAACCGACTTTCGTACGTGAATACGTGACGGCATTCGCTCGGCCAGTTCCGGAATGTGAGAAACGATTCCTACCAGACGGTCCGCAGTGCTCAAGGTTTCCACCCCTTGCAATACGACGTCGAGCGTTTCGGAATCAAGCGTTCCGAAGCCTTCATCCAGAAACAATGACTCGAGCGCGAAGCGCGCGTGGCCGTGACTCAAGCCCGCGAGCCCCTCGGCGAGTGCCAGGGCAAGCGCGACCGATGCAAGAAACGTTTCGCCGCCACTCAGGGTCGTCACCGGCCGCGGCTCGTCGGCGTTCCAGTGGTCGATTATCAAGAAGTCGTCGCCTTCCGACGCAAAGGCGTAGCGTTCCGAGCTGAGGGTGTTGAGGTGTCGCGTGCCGTCGGCGGCAAGACGATGGAAAGCTTCCTGCTGAACGAAGGCAATGAATTGATTACTCTGCAGCGAGTGCGCGAGGGTCCTGGCTATTTCGCCTTCCTGCCGATGCTTTTCCATCTCTTCGCGAATCTCCTGGGCCCGCCTGATTCTGGCGTGCAGGTCCTCGATTTGATGTTCGAATCTGGCGATGTCCCTGGTCACCCGGCCGCGCTCTGTCTGGATCCCCGACGCCCGAGTTTCGAGTTGCGCGGCTACGTCCACGTCTGCAGTGCTTGCGCCGATGTTCAGCTCGGCGAAGTCTGAAGCGAGCGCCGATTCGAGCTGGCTGGTCTTCTGAAACGCCTCTTCGCGGGTCTTCTCGAGTGCGGTTGCCTGGCCTCTCAACTGCTCGAGCTTTCTCACCGCGGCGGTTTGTTCGTCCTTTGATCGGGAGATGCTCGTGGCTGCCGCCTCCCTGGAACGCAGCAGAGCCTCTCTTTCGGTGCGCGCCCTTTCCTGCTCGTCCAGCCTGGCCTGTACGGCGAGAGCATCGGCGTGTTCGCCGAGTTGGAGACGAAGCTTCGCCGTCTCGTGCTTGAGTCTTGCAATCTCTGTCGACAAGCCGGCGATCTCTACCGTCAGGCTCTGGACCCTGTGTTGGTGTTCCTGAGCCGAGTTCAATGACCTGGCCTCTTCTTGTCGCAGCGACTCTAAACGCTGGTTGCGCTGCACCACGTCGTCCTGAAGCTTTTGCACCCTGTCTCGTAACTGGACCAGTTCCCGCTCGGTTTCGGGCCCAGGCGCAATGTCTATGACTTTGCTCAGCCGCGAACAAGCATCGCCGATCGATGCGTCCAGGTCTTCGATCTGGTGTCGCCGGTCCTCCACTTGAGGCGTGAGCTGTGTCAATTCGCCCTCGATCGTGGACTTGTTCTTCACGAGTTCAGAGACCCGTTTCTCGCCCTGCTTGATCGAGTTCTTAGCTGTGTCAATCGACGGATGTTTTCGAGCTTTGGGTACGCGAGCGACGGACTGCTCGCAGACCGGGCATGGGTTGCCTTTCTCGAGCGTTCGCTTCAAATTCTCGGCCGAGTGTTGATGTTGCAATGCTTCAAGCTCCGACTTCGCCTGGGCGAGCTCTTGCTCCGCGACGCCGAGTTGCTCCTCAATGCCGTTAAGCTCCTCCACTCGGGCCCGAGTCCTGGCGAGCAACTCCTCGCGGCTTTGTTCGAGCTTCGATCTCTTCTGCTCATCCGCTATGCGACGAGTGTTGATATTGATTAGCTCCCTGAGCGCATCGGGGGAGCCGTGGTTGCGGAGGGCTGCATCGAGATTCTCGCGTAGCGAGTCGGCTTCAACCTGCGCGGCATCTCGTGCGAGCTTCGCCTCTACAAACAGGCGCTCTGCCTTTTTGAGCGCTTCTGTGAGGTCAGCCCTCTCTTTTTCCTTTCTCGCGACTGCGCTTGTGCGCTCGGCTACCTCTCTTTCCTGCTCCGCCAGCCGCTGCGAGCGCTGCAGGGTTGCGGCCAGCTCAACGTGGAGAGCGGCGTCGTACGCGTTTGACTGGATTCGAGCGTCGAGCTCCGAAATCTCTGTTTGGGTGCGCGCTATGAGCGCTTCGATTCCCAGGAGGCTCTCCTCTGCTTTCTTGATCTGCGGTTGTGCCCTTTTCAACTCCGCGACGGCGGTCGCAGCTTCGCTTCGACATTGTCTGAGCTGGAGGGCCTGCGGAATCGCCGCGCGGATTCGATTGAGGTGAAGGTCTAAAGGTTCGAGGCGCGGTTTCAACTGCTCGAGCTCCGATTCGAGCCTTGCGAGGGTTTCAGGAGTCGCCTCCGCGAAATCCTTCGCGAGTTGCCGCTCCCGCACCTCTGATTCGGTCTTGTGATCCCGGGCTTTTTCGTTCGCGCGAGTCATCATTCGACTGTAGACATCCAGCTCGAGGAGTTTGCTGAGTATCTTGCGCCGGTCGTCGGTCTCACCTTTGAGGAAGGCGTCGAACTCCCCCTGCGGCAGCACGACCGCCTTGGTGAAGCCCTTGTAGTCCAGGCCAATCGTCTGCTCGATGAACTGCTCAGCGTCGCCTGCCCTGTCGCCCAGTGATACCCACCGATCTCCCTCGGTCACCTCGAGGCGCACCTCAGTCCGGCGAGGCTTTCGCTGCAGCTCGCGAGCGATGCGATAGCGAGTTGTCCCGCACGAGAACTCCAGGAGGACTGTCAGTCGATTCGCGCCCTGGCTTATTAGTTCCCGGACGGATCGGGAGCCGAGCCGGGGAGTGCGGCCATACAGCGCATAGATGATGGCATCTATGATAGAGGTCTTGCCGGCGCCGGTCGGCCCCGTGATCGCAAACAGGTCGAAGCTCGAAAAGTCGATCTCCACTTTCTGTCTGAAGCTCGTCAGGCCCTCAATCTGGAGTCTAATCGGACGCATTCACGGCCTCCTCATACAACTCCTTGAAGAGTGTTGCGACTTGCTCGGCCGGTTGGCTGCCGTGCTGCGCCGAATAGTAGCGGCAAAAGAGTTCAAACGGATCGGTGCCCGAGATTTCAGGCGCGGCTGACTGCGTGGGTGAAGACCAGCCCGGCCGGACCTCGAGAGCGTTCGGCAGCAACTCGCGAATATGATCGGCGACTCCGGGTATCGGGCGGTCTGCCATCACGGTGACCCGGAGGAGGTCGTCTCCAAACTCGGCGGCCTGGGCGGTCAACTCGGCGAGCGTACCGGTCACATCGCGAAGGTTGCGGCCGGCCGTGATCTCTACGCTTTCGATCGTCGCCGGCTTTCGCGGATGAGCGTCGATCAAGACTACCCGTTTGCGCTGGTCCTGCTCTCCGAAATCGAGCTGAAGGATTGAACCGGCGTAAAAGGTGCGGGAGGGCGCGGCGATCTCCTGGGGCCGATGGAGATGTCCCAATGCTATGTAGTGCGCATTGGAAGGGAAGCGCTGAGCCTGGACTGCATAGGGTTTTGTAACATGGACATCTCGTTCGCTTTTGGAGGTCTCGGCGCCGTCGACGTAGAGATGGCCCATCATCAGGTTGACGGTCTTTGGCCCGAATGACTCCGCGAGCAGGCCGCACATCGCGGCGATGCGCTCCGAGTAGGCCTGAAAGCGCTCTACCTCAGGACCCATCAACATCGCCGCGTCCGAGATCTTCCCGACTGTAACGAAAGGCAGGACCGCGATCTGAGCCAACTCGCCATTGCTCTCGATCTTCACGATACCGCCGTCAGCCGGCCGCACGGGCTCGGGGCGGATATGAATGTCGAGGAGTTGAAGGACCTCTCGAATCGCAAGCAGGCGCTTCGGGTGATCGTGGTTGCCGCCGATTACGACGGCCGGGATGTTCAGGCCTCGCAATTCAGAGAAGAAGTTGAACGCAAGCTGTTCGGCTTCAGGCGGCGGCGCCTGCGAGTCGAACACGTCGCCCGTGATCAGAACACAGTCGATCTTCTCGCGACGAATGATATCGAGGATCTCCGCGAGCGCCGCCTGGTGTTCGTCGCTGCGTGAGCGCCCCTTTAAGCTCTTGCCTAGATGCCAGTCAGAAGTGTGGAGAAATCGCATATACAGTTTCGATGAGGATTGATCTTAACAATGATGAGTCGAAGCGAGCTAGAAGGATGCGGAAAAACCGGCACATGCCACGGAGACACACACCTGGTGGTTAGGGTGTGCTACCCAACACTACTGAGTGGGCGCCGGCCGTTTGGGTGCGCCGCTCGCCCATCAGGAGAATACAG
>DASYSA010000070.1:0-6492 GCA_036003885.1 Blastocatellia bacterium
TCTCATCCCAGGTGAAGCCGACTCCTCCGTGCACCTGAATGCCCAGATTTCCCACTTCACGATACGCATCGCTTGCATACGCCTTCGCCATGGAAACGGCCAGAGGGGCTGCTTCCGGGTCGTTGCCCATAACCCACGCGGCATAGTAGACCGCCGAGCGCGTGCTCTCGGCCAGTAAGAGCATGTTCGCGCAATGGTGCTGGACGGCTTGAAACTGACCTATCGGCTTGCCGAACTGCTTTCGCGTCTTCGCATATTCGACCGAGGCGTCCAGTATCCATTGCATTCCGCCCACCATCTCGGCCGACAACGCAAGCGTTGCTACGTCGAGCGCATGCTGAAGCGCGCCGCGAGCGACCTTTCCATCACTCACGACATCGACTTCGGCGACGGTCACATCGTTGAATTCGACTTCGGAGAGAAAGCGGGTTGCATCCAGGCCGGGCATCGCTCTGACGTTCAAGCCCGCAGCCTTTCGGTCGACAAAAGCCAGCACGATGTCTGAACCCTTGCGCGCTGCGGTGATGATGCAGTCGGCCGCCTCGGCATCGCTGACGAAGAGCTTCTTGCCCGTCAGCTTGATTCCCCCGTCCGCCTCCACTGCCTGAAGCTTGACGTCATCGACATCCCAGCTCGCAGACTCTTCCAGCAATGCGACGGTCGCTCTCAACTCGCCTTCGCAGATCGCTCGAAGTCGCCCTGCCCGGTATTCGGCCGAGCACGCTTTCTCGATCAGCGAACCTGCCAGTGCGACCGTCGAAAGGTAGCCGCCCGGCGTCAGAGCTCTGCCCATCTCTTCAAATGCTACCGCCATCTCAACCATCCCAAGCCCGAGTCCGCCCGCCTCTTCCGAAAAGAACAGGCCGGTCCAACCTTGCTCGACCAGTTTTTGCCAGAGGCTGTCAGAGTAAGGTTCACCCTTCTCAATCATCTCGCGCACGCGCGCCGGCGGGCACTCCTGAGCGAAGAGTTCTCGCGCCGACCGTTTGAACAGCTCCTGGGTCTCCGTCAGGTCAAAGTCCATGTTTTCTCCTAACTCCCAATGCGGCTAATAACTCTTGGGCAGGCCCAGTACGAAGTGGCCGATGATATTGCGCTGAATCTCAGAGGTGCCGGCCTCGATGGTGTTGCCCCGGGATCGCAGGTACGCGTGAGCCCACTGGCCGTGGTCGATCGCATACTCACTCTCATTGGTGAGCTGACCGTATGGTCCAAGAATCTCCATCGCCACCTGCTGCATTCGCTGATTCATCTCGCTCCAGAATATTTTCTGAATAGATCCCTCGGCGCCGGGGACTCCGGTCTTGTTCATGCGGGTAAGGGTGCGCATCTGATTGAGCCGGAAGACCTCGATCTCGGTGTAGATCTGTGCCAGCTTCTGTCGAATGATCGGGTCATCGCTGGCCGCGCCGCCGTTGCGTTTGATCGTGCGGGAGAGTTCTATCAGCCGCTCGATCTGGCGCTTGAAGGTTATCTGCAGGCTCGCTCCCAGCGTGCCACGCTCGAACATCAACGTGGCGATTGCTATCTCCCATCCGCCGTTGACCTTGCCGACTACATTGTCGAGCGGCACGCGCACATCCTGAAAGATCACCTCGTTGAATTCCGACTCCCCGGTCATCTGCTTGAGCGGGCGAACCGAGACGCCCGGGCTGTGCATATCGACAAGCATGTAGGTGAGTCCTTTGTGCTTCGGCAGGTCCGGGTCAGTGCGCACGACGGCAAAGCACCAGTCGGCGTAGTGACCGAAGCTTGTCCAGGTCTTCTGGCCGTTGACGACGAAGTGGTTGCCGTCAAGCACGGCTTCGGTTCGCAACGCCGCGAGGTCGGAACCGGCATTGGGCTCCGAGTAACCCTGGCACCAGATCTCGTCGGCACTGAGGATGTTTGACAGAAATCTCTGCTTTTGTGCTTCGGTGCCATAGGCGATCAAGGTAGGCCCCAGCAGTGACAGGCCGAGCACATTGATGAGCGGAGGCGCGCCGGCCCGCGCCATCTCTTGAATGAAGACAGTCTGTTGAATCAAAGATGCGCCGCGCCCGCCGTACTCCTTTGGCCAGTGGATGCCTGTCCATCCGGCCTCGTACATCTTCTTTTGCCAGGCGCGCAGGAAATCGAATCGCCCGCGCGAAGACTCGTGCTGCTGTTCTTGAAAGGCGGCCCACTCTTCAGGAATGTTTGCTTCCAGCCAGGCGCGAAACTCGTCGCGAAAACGCAATTCCTCGGGGGTAAGATTCAAGTCCATGTCTTCTCCTCGACTGCGATCTGGTGTATTTGGCCGGTCCAACGCGGTCGCATATTGTATCACGACGATCAGCGATTCAAAGGGCGAAGCCACGAATTACACGAATTACCCGAATGATCACGAATACTTTTCGTGTAGATTCGCGGCTCCCCATCAGTAGTACATTGGTTCGGCTTGATTGAAACCGGGCAGATCAGTATAAAGTCACTGCGGTTGTCGGCTGCAAGCCGGAGAGACTAACGCAGTTCAGACAAAGGGAGGCCTGATGCGAGGAAGAACCATAGTTGCAGTTTCGTTAGGTTTCGCGATTGCTTTCAGCGCGTGCAGTAAAGCTCCAACGACGAACCAGAATGCGGGCCAGTCGAATGCTCAGTCAGGGAAGACGGATCCCAACCAGCAGGATACTGAGGGGCGCACGGCGCTGGATCATGCCGCGGGTAACGGCGACCTGGGGACAGTTCAAATACTGCTGGACGGCGGCGCCGGTGTAAATTCGAGAGGAGCTTCGGGGATAACGCCGCTCATGACCGCATCAGGGATGGGACAGATCGAGGTCGTCAAGCTGCTTCTGTCGAAGGGCGCTGACGTAAACGCAAAGACCCCGGGCAACTATACCGCTCTGATGCAGGCGGCCCTTGTCGGGCAATCCGAGGTTGTGAAGATACTTCTCGATGCGGGTGCTGATCCCACGATTGCGGACAATGGCGGACGCACGGCTGCGAAGTACGCTGAGGAGAAGGCCCACAAGGATATCGTCGACTTGTTGAAGCAACGAACTGCCGCGACAAAGGCCAACACGAAATAGCAAGAGACCTCTCCATATTGAGATGTTGTTAGAATACTGGACAACATGTCGGACCAAACAGACTTCATCGTAGTTGGCAGTGGGATTGCCGGATTGCGTGCCGCCGTTGCTCTCGCAGCCTCAGGTCGCGTCCTGGTGCTCACTAAAGATGTGGTAACCGAATCGAATACAGAATACGCGCAGGGGGGCGTAGCTGTCGTATTGAGCGACGACGACGACCTGGGGCTGCACTTTCAAGACACGATCGAAGCCGGCGCGGGGCTTTGCGATGCCGAAGCCGTCCGCGTCCTCGTTGAAGAAGGCCCTCGCTACATCGTCGAACTGATAGAGCACGGCGCCGACTTCGACCGCGAAGATGGGCACCTCGCTTTCACTCGGGAGGCTGCACATTCCCGCTCTCGCATCCTTCACGCCCGGGGCGACGCTACGGGGCGGGAGATAGTCCGCGCTCTGGTCTCCTGGTCAAAGAAGCTTTCAAACATCGAATACCGACAGCACGCATGCACTCAGTCTCTCGTCGTGAAGGAGGGCCGATGCGTTGGGGTAACCTATGTGGAACCCGTGAGCCACAGGATTCGCGCGCTCTACGCCCGCGCCGTCGTGCTTGCCACTGGCGGCGCGGGTCAGCTCTACCAGCACACGACCAATCCCGATGTGGCAACAGGAGACGGGCAGGCAATGGCTTATCGCGCCGGCGCGACGATGGCCGATCTGGAGTTCATCCAGTTTCATCCCACGGCGCTTGCAGTAAGCGGCGCGCCGCGGTTCTTGATATCGGAGGCTCTGCGAGGCGAAGGCGGAATCCTGCTCAACATCAGGGGCGAGGCTTTCATGTCGGGATATGACAAGAGGGCGGAACTTGCACCGCGTGACATCGTCAGCCGGTCGATTCACTTCGAGATGGAGCGCACGTCTGCCGACCACGTATGGCTGGACATGCGGCAGCTGGACCACGGCTTTGTTCGAGATCGCTTCCCGAAAATATTCAACACCTGCCTGCTCTACAATGTCGACATAACCCGAGACCTGATTCCGGTCAGCCCTGCCGCACACTACACAATGGGTGGAGTGCGGACCGACACCTTCGGCAGAACGTCGGTGGCGGGACTCTACGCGGCGGGCGAGGTGGCGTGCACAGGGGTCCACGGTGCAAACAGGCTCGCGTCGAACTCGCTGCTGGAAGGCCTCGTGTTCGGCGCCAGGGCCGGCGGCGCAGCAGCAGAGGGAGCGCTCGCCGGTGTCATTGCGGCGGAGCCGCGCGACTGGGACTTTGGTTCGGCGGCGAATTGGAAGATTGACGATGGGACTCAAGCCGAGGTCAAGCGCCTTATGTGGAACAAGGTCGGCATCGTCCGCAACGAGAGGGGTCTCAAAGACGCCCTGGCATCGCTTGAAGAGATTGCCTCTCGCCCGCTGAACACGCGTTCGTGGAACTTCGTAACGCTTGCGCGACTTGTAGCCGAGGCGGCGCTGGCCAGACGCGAGTCCCGAGGCGCTCATTACCGGAGCGACTTTCCCGGTCGCGATGATGAACACTGGCAGCACCACACCCTTCAAGGGAGAATTGAGAATTGAGAAAAGTTCTCAATTCGAAATTCCCTCAACCCTCAATTTTCAATTTTTCAACTCTCAATTTTCATTTCCCAATTGACTCGCACCCCTCGCGCGGTTATTATCGTCGCCTGAACAGAGCTGAGTAACAGCCGGCCCCCCGCCCTTCACTGCCTTGGCAGGATGACTCCTCACCGCCCAATCTAGTGGAATGGAGATAAGAGTCTATGTCAGCGACCTTGCAGGGCAGTGGCTATGAGGATGTTCGGGTTGTGGCTGGTGAAAAGCTGGTTCTACGCGTTCGAGCGCATGACCCCGCGGGCATCACGAAGATATTCGTTCAATGTTTTCAGTTCAGTCTCGCCAGCGCCAACCGTGTTAAGACCGCGGTGGGCGAGACGTCAATCTCACCGGATGAGGCCTTTTCGGTGAGTGCATTCGATGTTCCGGTGCAGATTCCGGAGAACGCAGCGCTTGGCAAGTGGGGCGTGCAGCTCATCGAATTCACTAACAGCAAAGGCTTCAAGATCGGCTTCTACAGAGGGCAGGGCAAATTTGATAAGATCGCCTTCGAGGTGATTTCGCCGCCGCGCAACGAAGATCGCCCACTGGAGTTCAACGGGGTCGAGATCGCTGAACGCAGCCGCTGGGCATAAACAGCCGCAAACACTGCACTCACAGACAAAACAGGCCGCAACCAGGAGGCTCTCAGGAATGAGAGAGACCAAAATGGTGTGGCCTGCCGATAAACTGATCCGCGACGCGACGCGGTCCGCGCCTCCGCGTTCTCGCCCAAACCCCTTGCAGATAACCAAACAACAGGCGAAGCTACAAAATCATGACCCGGATTCTCGAGACGGCCCGGCTCACTCTTCGCGAGATGACCATTGCGGATCTCGACTTCATAGCCTCGATGCTTGCCCATCCCGAGGTCATGCGGTATTACCCTAAGTGCTACTCGCGGACGGAGGCTGAGGCATGGATCCAACGCCAAATAGCTCGTTATAGTTCACACGGTCACGGTCTCTGGCTGGTTTCAGAAAAGGAGACGAACCAGCCTGTTGGTCAGGTTGGCCTTGCGCCGCACGTGGTGGACGGGGTCGAGGAGCCCGAAGTGGGCTACCTGATCCACCGCCCATTTTGGCGCCGCGGTCTGGCTTCAGAAGCTGCCGCAGGAGTACGCGACTACGCCTTCGGCGTTCTGGCCAAGCCGCGTGTGATATCGCTGATTCGACCCGAAAATATGCCGTCGCAAGGAGTCGCGCGCAAGATAGGTATGCAGCCGGAGAAGCGCACCGTGTTTGCGGGACTGGAACACATCGTCTTCGCGTTGGCAAAGACGTGAGGTTTATGGTCAATGGTCTATGGTCTATGGTTTATGGTCTATGGTTTATGGTTCAGGCACCATAGACCACAAACCACAAACCATAGACCAATCAGACCAGAGGAGATAGAGCGATGACCTATTCCTTCAACACCCCGGCCCACGAGGAGATCTGGCAAATCGTAAAGGAGATCAACGACTCCTGGGTGTTGGGCCGCCCGGAGAACCTGGATAACTACTTTCACAAAGAGATCGTCTTCGTCGCGCCCGGATTCTCCCAGCGAATTGAAGGCCGAACTGCCTGCGTGGACAGCTTTCGCGACTTTTGCGCCAGTGCCAAAGTGCGGTCCTTCAAGCCGGCCGATCCCGCGATCGATATTTGCAAGGAGACCGCCATCGCAACATATAGCTTCAAGGTCGAGTATGACATGAAAAACGAGACCTTCGATGAAGGAGGAAGGGATGTGTGGGTGTTCATTCGCGACAAGGATAGGTGGTTGGCGGTATGGCGAACAATCATTCCCGTGCAGACGAAGTGAATCGTCAGCTGACAGCCTGTTTGCTTCG
>DASYSA010000071.1:0-15360 GCA_036003885.1 Blastocatellia bacterium
ACCCGGGTTTGAAGTCGAGTCCCGGCTCGAAGGCAAGGACTACATCACTGAAGCTTCCCTCAACCTCTGCTCGATTTATTTTGCGCCGTCCGGAGCTTGGATCGACGATGTGAAAGGCTTTCTCAGTCCGCCTTTCGATAACGACAAAGTGGTTGCCCTGCCAGTGCGCAATGACTGGAAGCGTGATGTGATCAAGAGCAGCCGGTTCGATCGAGAATGCCCGAGCTTTGAGCCCGAAGTCACGGGCCGCCCTGGTGATCCCCTTCGCAGTCAGCCCATCGCGGCCTGGACTGCATTGCTCCCGGCAAGCGGCCACTGTTGTCTTTCGGCCGTAGTAGCTCAATATCATTGCGAGACAAGCGGCGCCGCATTCCACCATGGTCAACTGGTGAATCATCGGCACGCGCCGTCGTCCCCGCCATAGACCGGCAATCAGTTTTGAGACGTGGTTCAACATACCTCTCTCAATCACCGTCACCCACTGGCCGGCGGTGGCGCGAGTGACAACACGGATGGCACGCGCCTCGGTTCTGCGAGACGAAGCAGCCCGTAGCCGATGCCTGCCAGACCAGTCATAAGCCCGGGCGTCTCCACTCCGAATGGAACCCCGCAGAGCCAGCCGTGCTCTCTGATGTTCTCGTGGACAACGCTTGCGATTCGGCGTACCGGTTCTCTCCACTCGGAACCATCGGTTCTCAGGCTGGCCTCGAGCAGAGGTTCCAGATTGCCGAGATCGCCATGACAGAGTGAATGGTTGCTGCCGAAGCCGATCCTGAGTGTCGTGTTGAGAGCGGCATCGATCTCCGAACGCATATCCTCATCATCGATGTGGACCAGTGATCTCAGCCGTGCCAGCCCGATTCCAGGCGCGCCGTGACACCAACTCGCAACGAAGTTGGGTCCGGCGATTTCGGTTGAAGAGCTTTTTGGATCGAGGGCACGGAAGTCCGGCCAGTTGCCGGCTTCAGTTGAGAACTGACTCCGCTCGTAGGCCATTGCCTCACGGGCGGCCACTCGAAGACGCGAATCATCGCGGAGGGCTGCCACTTCCAACAGGGCCCAGGCCATTCCCGCCGCCCCATGCGAAAACCCGGTTAACGGCCTTCCCCCTTCAATTGGAGTCTTCCATGCGATGCCGCACTCCTGTGGCTCCGCCCGAGTGAGCAGATGTTCGGCGCACTGCGCCGCTGCTTCGATCGCGCGGTTCGACCCCGTGCCCTGATAGAGACTGATCAAGCCGCCTATGCAGCCGGCCACACCGCCGAGGATGTCGAGCAGATCATCCCGGTCGATCAGACCCGGTAGATGCTCGACAATGCTCTCGGCATCGGCAAACAGATCCGAGTCACCCCAGAGCGCGCCCAGGTGCGAGAGTGCATAGATCACACCACCCAGACCCGTGAATCCGCCCAGCGCGATGGGAAACATTGCGGCCTGGTTCCGTGATAGTCTGGCTCGCACCTGCTCACGCACGTTTGTGACAACACTCCTGGCCAGATCGGTGTAACGTTCTTCTTGTGTCACCGCTCCCAGATATCCGAGGAAGAACGCGATGCCGAGCGTCCCGCCGTAGAGATCCTCTGCAAGAGGCCGGAGACTCCACGCTCGCTCGTTCACCAGCGTCAGACCTATCCAGGAGACCGCCCCTGCCCCCGGGTCGCGAATGGCGAGGAGATCAAGTCGGTCCCCGACGGCGCGGGCGGCCTTGAGTAATTGGTGAGGTTCAGCGAGGGCTTTCGTATCAACGCGGCGGTAACTCTTCCCCGGTTGTCGGCTCTCCGTCGCAAGCGTAGAGATCGAAGCCCTTATGAACCAGGTCTGCCTGAAGAGATCGGCGTCGCTCAGATCGCGCAGACGACGATCGACCATCGTGATGCTGGCTTCATCGAAGAAGTCGGCGACTCGATCATTCGTGCTGGTCCACAAGTCGCGAGACCTCGGGCGTGCGCTGAAAAGTGGAATGTCGCCTCGCAGCAGGTCAGACTGTTCGGCCAGGATGATCCTTGAGAGGGCGGGGCTCTGTTTCACCTCGGACCACAACGAATCAAGAAGACGATCCCGATCGAGGGCATTGCGCAGCACGTCCGGGTGATAACTTTCCATCAGGATCAGACCGTAGTTCCTGGTCGGGCGAAGCACGACTCGAACTTCGTCGTCGCCGAATTGTTCAATCCGCCCGCCGCTCGCCAGCAACTCGTCGCGATGCTGTTGCAGCAGTCGATATGCAGAAGTGAAGCCGGCAATGATGGCTTCGATGTAATTCTGCGGATCGACTTCGGAGCCATTGAGGCTGGGCCGATTCTGACCGCCGGCCAGCGGCACGCGCTTGCGGACGATTCGCATTTCATCCGTTCCACCCGCCTCGAAGGTCGGGACCCGATGCGGCGTGAGCTGACCCGGCGTCCCGCCCAATCCACTCAACTCGATGCCATCGGATTCAGCGTTGAACCAGATACGTTGTGGCAAGAGTCCTACGCGCAAGACTGAGTGCGCCATTACGCGAGCAGCAGACATGCCGGGTTGACCCGAGGCATCACCCGCGCGCGCTCGAGGATGAAAGAGCGCTTCCAGATCTACGAGCACTGGGTACTCACCGGCCGCGATCAGGTTTTCGAGATGAAAATCGGTCGCCTCCAGAATGTAGAGCAGCGCCAGATAGCCACCCTGTCGCACATAGAAGCGTTCGATCTCGCTAGAGTCGGTGCAGCCCTTCACCGGCACGAACTCGACCCATCCGTGATTCCCGCAATCGAGGACGCTCAGGGACCGAAACGGAGGATGGTTCCCGCGCTCGTTGACCCACTTCAGCAACTCGCCGAAGCGCACATCAACGCTGAGCGAATGCGGCTTGTAAACGAGCTTCACGCCGCTGCTGAAGGTCGCGATCACAACAGACCGCCCGTCGCGGTGTGTGTCGCCCGCGCCCGGTGAAACTGCCGAGAGCTTCCCTGGATCGCCCTCAGGAAAAAACGTTGCGCGGATCGACTGCCAATCCATGCACAGATCGGCGAGAAACTGGAGACTGAAATCAACCCACTGATTAATCGTAACTACAAGTTGTCGCGCCAGGACCGGATACTCCCGCAGCAGACTGAGCATCACGTCGCGCTGCGCCAATCTTGTACCGAAGCTCCAGAACCGTTCCTCTGGGGTGTCGCCCTCCAACAGTCCTTGCAGCCGCGCCACGTTTAATTCAAGCACCAAAGTCCGGTTCGTTACCTTGAAGAGGAGTTGAGGGAGGTAGCCGGCGAAGAGTTCTTCGACCGTGTCAGGATCAAACGGCACGACGGAGTGCCGGCGAAGTAATTCCGTGATGCCTTCGCGAAGACGCCTCTTGCCCTGCTCAGTCAGACTGCCAATCCCTGTCGGGAGCGCAAGCTGACTCTTCACGGCATCGGATTGATGCTCGGCGGGGTCGACATTGCTCGTGGCTGGAATCTCGGACGAGAATGCAAGCTCCAGCTCTTTAACCCAACTCGGCATCTCGCGAGATAGCTCATATAGAGATTCGGGGGGCTCGGCGACGAGGCGGCTGAACTGTTCTGAAGTCAAGTGATCAACTTCGAGACGCTGGGCGAAGAGCGAGCCGTCTGCAAAGCAAGGCTGCGATCGCCACCGCTCCATCAAGCACGAGGCTGCGTCGGCGTTACGGGGTTCGGAGATTGGTTCGGCTGAGCGAAGCAAGTCAGCTCGCTCGCGCAACGTCAATGCGTTGAGCCATGCCGGGTCATTGAAATACGACGGTTTGGCAGTCGACGTCATAACTCCACTTTAGTTTTACGTTTTACGTTTTACGTTTTACGAGCTGATTCACGCCCAACGCGAAACGTAAAACGCAAGACGTAAAACGTAAAACGCGCCCGCGGGCGGGCGAAGGCATGTAGCCCAGGGAAAACGGAGCGCAGCCTCTTGTGAACGCCAGGTCCGTAATCCGACAGGACCGCGAACCCGGGCGTCAGTCAGAGGACCACGGCTCCGCTTCGCCCCACCCTGGGCTACAGGCTTTCACCCGCACGCGGAGTTCGTTGCTTGTTTCTCGTTGCTCGTTTCTCGGTTAGGGGTTCTGGTTTGCTACAGAACGAGAAACGAAAAACGAGCAACGAGCAACGACGTCTAGTACCAGATCGGACAGATTATTCCGGGCACCAGATAAGTTGGGCACATCATCAACGAGCACGGCATCCAGTCTCTGGAATTGCAGCCAAGCCAACTTCCGGGTGGTCCGTCAACGTCGTTCTGTTCCGTAGCCGATATGTCGATGGCACCGGCCGGGTTTGGCGGCGCGCCGGCTCGCTCGGCGGCACTCAAGCTCGATCTGTACTCGTCATCCTTCCACGACCGAATCACATCCAGCTCAGACATCGATTTCATCCTTTCCTGTTGAGATCACGCCCGTTTCAAGGTGGCGGCCCTGCTTTCAGATAAGTCCGGTACCCTCTCCGTAGCACTTCCATAGGGCGAGCGCGGACAACCAGGTACAAATCGTTCGTCTACTGCCTCGTTTTTGGCAGGGGATCATTGACGGAAGGGGCGTCTGCTCTTCGGGCGGCAAAAGTAATATGCTCGTGGAAATCAGAGAATCCAGGGCGGGCACATGATCAGCGTACACGCAAAGAATTCCATGGTGCTTCCGCACAGGATGTCGTAAGTAAAAGGACAGATGCCAAGGCAAGAGCACATCCCCGGATAGGTAACCGGATTTTCATTTGCCCCCGCAAAGTGGAGATCATCGAGCAGCAGTTCAACCGCTCCGGCCGGATGTGCAGGCAACAGGGCAAGCTCGGAGTCTCTCAGGCTCGCTCTATACTCCTCATCTTTCCACGCACGAATGACATCTATCTTCGACATTGCGCTCGCCTCCCAGTAGCACCGGATTTGTTGGTCCTCTGGACCAGTTCAGGCCGATTGAGAGTGGGCGCCTCTGTGCCTTACATGTCTCAAGCACGCGAAAAGCCCAGTGATATTGCCATTTGGTGACACATCAGTTAAGTTCAGGGCTGGCGGCAGACGGAGTGATCCCGCTACCTGATTGAGAGGGGTGATCATGAGCAAGCATCAAGAGTGGAAGATGCTTCATCTTCTCTACACATATGCACGCAGGACCGGCACCGGAGATCGTCGCGTTCTAACGGAACAGGAGCTGACCAGCGCCGGAGTGCACTGTGATCCGGATTCGCGCCAGGTCTTAGAGGACGCGGGCGTCGTCACTCGCATCGGAAACGAGTATGAGCTCTCGGAACCTGCCCGTAAGATCCTGAGCACCTTCACGGTTGCCCAGGGACCAACGAACACTGTCGACATCCGCGTGGACTACCCAGAGGTATTCGTGGTGATGCCGTTCAGTCAGCCCTGGTCCGACGATGTATTCAGAAAAATGGTCACGCCGGGAATCGAGGATGCAGGATTCACGGTATCCCGCGGTGATTCTATCGTGCGGGTTGGTGATCTTAGCACAAACGTCTGGCTGGGTATTACTCAGGCCGGCCTCATAGTGGCTGAGGTGTCAGTGCCCAATCCAAATGTGTACTACGAGATTGGACTAGCCGACGCCTTAGGAAAGCCTGTATTCCTTTTCAAGCAAGAGAGCGTTACCCTCCCAGCCGACTTCGGCGGCGTGCACTACTACAACTACGATCTTAACGACCTCACAGCAGGGCGACAGAAACTGGGGAGTGAACTGAAGAAGTGGGCTGAGCACAAGGATCATCAACCGTTCGGAGTGAAGGCCCTTGTCGACCGATAACCAGCAAATCTCCCGAAAGTTGGGGTGAGACAAGTCCAAAGTCAGTACTCTGAAACCATCTGACACTAGGAGAGAACGAAAATGATTCGAATGAGAATAAATGGCGTCAGTCGGCAATTCGACGGCGAAGCGGATATGCCTTTGTTATGGTATCTGCGCGATGAATTGCAATTGACCGGCACGAAATTCGGCTGCGGGCAGGGCCTATGCGGCGCTTGCACGGTGCATATCAATGGGGAAGCGAAACGCAGTTGCCAGACGCCTATGCTGAGCGCGTCCGGCAAAGAGATTGTCACTATCGAAGGCTTGAATCCGCAAGGGCAACACCTGGTGCAACTGGCCTGGCAAGAGGTCAACGTTCCGCAATGCGGTTACTGTCAGACCGGGCAGATTATGCAGGCGGCGGCCTTGCTCATACAGAAGCCCAAGCCCACGGATGCGGATATCGACGCGACTATGAAAGGCAACATCTGTCGATGCGGAACCTATATGCGCATCCGCGAAGCCATCAAAGTCGCTGCCTCCGGCAAAGTGCCCGCAATCAAAGCAAGTCAAAAACCTACCGCAAAGGCAGGTGAAAAACCCGCTGCCGCGAAAACCAAAATGAAACCCACCGCCGGGAAAAAGGCAGCAGGAGGGAATAACCAATGAGCCATATTGAACTGGTCAGTCGTCGCACCTTTCTGGGAGGAATGTTTTCCGCCGGCGCTCTGGTTTTAGGCGCTCGTCTCTTGCCGCTTGAAGTGTCTGCCGCAAACCCTGCGACCAATGCTACAGCCGATACGGCTGCCTGGACGCCAAGCGTTTATTTTGGGCTGGAGACCGATGGCACGGTGATTCTCGTCGCGCATCGTTCGGAGATGGGCACAGGCATTCGCAGCGTCCTGCCGGTAGTTCTGGCTGATGAACTGGAAGCCGATTGGAAGCACGTCAAAATTGAGCAAGCCATCGGCGATAAAAAATATGGCGACCAAAACACCGATGGTTCCTGTTCGATTCGCAATTTTTATGACGCCATGCGCGAAGCAGGAGCCACTGCCCGTCTGATGCTCGAGCAGGCAGCGGCCAAAGAATGGGCGGTGCCGGTTGAGGAATGCAAAGGGCAAAATCATTTCGTGATTCACGCAAAAACGAATCGCAAACTCGGTTACGGCGAACTCGCAGCAAGTGCCGCGAAACTCCCGGTGCCGAAAACAGATGCCTTGAAGTTCAAAACTCCGGCAGAGTTTCGCTACATCGGCAAAGACCTGCCAACGGTTGACCTAAGCGACCTCTGCACTGGCAAAGCCACGTTTGGCATAGACGCGACCATGCCTGGAATGGTCTATGCCTCAATCGAACGCTCGCCGGTCATAGGCGGCAAACTGAAAAGCTATGACGACAAAGAGGCGAAGGCGGTGCGCGGCGTGCAGCAAACCGTTGTCCTTCCGTCTGCAACTCCGCCTTACGGATTCAAACCTTTGGGCGGCGTGGCGGTGATTGCCAACAACAGCTGGGCGGCGATGAAGGGACGCGAAAAATTGAAGGTCGAATGGGATGCCGGCGAAAACGCCGGCTACGATTCGGCGAAATACAAACAGGAGCTATTGGCAACGGTTCGCAAGCCGCAAAGGGTCGTTCGTAACATCGGCGATGTGGATTCAGAGTTTGCCAAAGGCGGCAAGACTTATGAAGCCGAATACTATGTGCCGCACCTATCGCATGCGCCCATGGAACCGCCTGCGGCTGTTGCCGAAGTGAAAGATGGCAAGGCGCTCATCTATGCCGCGACGCAGAACCCGCAAGCGGTGCAGGACACCGTAGCCGCAGCTCTGGGCATCGATAAGTCGAAGGTCGAATGCCATGTGACCTTGCTCGGCGGCGGCTTCGGGCGCAAATCGAAACCCGATTACGTAGCCGAAGCCGCGCTGCTCTCGAAAGCCGTTGGCAAGCCCGTGAAAGTAACCTGGAGCCGCGACGATGATATTCGCTTCGATTACTATCACGCCGTCGCCGCGATGTATATGAAAGCGGCGGTTGATGACAAAGGCCGTCCGACTGCGTGGCTGCAACGTTGCGCCTTCCCCTCCATAGGCTCGATTTTCGGAGGCGCCGCGGTAACGACCGGCCAGGGCTTTGAACTCGGCATGGGCTGGACAGATATGCCGTTTGATATTGTCAATCATCGCGCTGAAAACGGTCCGGCGAAAGCGCAGGTACGCATAGGCTGGCTTCGTTCGGTGGCCAATATCTATCATGCCTTTGCCATCCACTCGTTTGTGGATGAACTGGCGCAGGCGGCGAAACGCGATTCGGTTGAATACCTGCTGGATGTGTTGGGAAAGCCGCGCCGGATTGAGCCGCAACCCCGGGACACTACGGCGCAGAAATACCCGCTCGATACCGGGCGCTTGCGCAACGTGATAGAGCTTGTGGCGGAGCGTTCCGCCTGGGCGAAGAAGAAACCTGCAAAGGGACACGCGCTTGGCATCGCCGCGCATCGCAGTTTCCTGTCTTACGTCGCCGCGGTTGTCGAAGTCGAAGTAGATAGCGCCGGCAAAGTGCGAATCCCGCGTGTGGACATAGCTGTTGATGCAGGCCGCGTCATCAACCCCGACCGCGTCAAAGCGCAATTCGAGGGCGCGTCGGTGTTTGGCACCAGCATAGCGATGATGGGCGAAATCACGGCTTTGAATGGCGCGATCCAGCAGACCAATTTTTATGATTATCCGGTGGCGCGCATCAACGAAGCACCCGTTGAAACTCATGTCCACATCGTAGCGAGTGATGCGCCTCCGGCAGGCGTAGGCGAACCGGGCGTGCCGGTGATGGCTCCGGCAATCTGCAACGCGATTTTTGCGGCGACTGGCAAGCGGGTTCGCGATTTGCCGGTGCGAAAACAGAAACTCGTTTAAGCACAGTGCGTTTTGTTATTAATCTTCAGTTTGCAGAGGTCGGGAAAGCGATGAGGAAAATAGTCGCGCTACTTCTGATCCTCCTCTTAGCTGGGTGCTGTTTGCGCAGACAACAGCAATTCTGCGCCGGGTGATCTCTGCGTTAGGCCTACAGGCAAGGCAAGGTGAGGAAAAATCACCAAGCAGTACTCGCAACAGGAAAAGCAGACAGCGATCGCGGGCTGCCATCTCCGGTAAGAGGGCCAGAGAAAGGAGGCAATAATGCAAGAACGACTCGCGTTGGCTATTATTCCCGGTACGGGCTGGAGCGCTCGTGAGGTACAGACGATCGCGCGCGAGGCGGAGGATGCAGGTTTCGATGCGGGGCCGGGCTGACCTCGCTAACCGACCGCCTTCTGGATGCGGTTTGTCTGCTCGGCCCCGGGGCACGCTGCCAGGAACAGCTTGCGGCGTTTCGCAATGCTGGGGTCGATCTGCCGATCCTTGTTCCTCCGATTGGCGTCGAGGGAGCACGCGCGGTCATCCAGGCATTCCGGCGATAGTGGTCATACTACTATCGTTCGAAGTATTCTTATGTCGGTTCTGGATCGAGAACGAGATCTGGTTCGCTGAATATGACAAGACGCCAACGCCGGATTTTGGCGGTGCGTAAATAGAACACTACGTCACCAACAGTCGCGTCGAACTGCCTGCGTGCACCGTAGCCGCAAACTGCGCGGCACGTGACGCGGGGCGTTAGACGCCTGCGGGGCCGATTATCATCGAGATCAATTCCAATGGACCTCGCGCTGACGTTCGATGATGTTGTACGAATCGCCCAAGCCGCAAAGGATCCGGGCTCAGGTTGGACTTTCCTGGTCAGCTACCTTGAGAATCGTGGCGGCAAGGCTCTTCCGCAGCTCGCGACTGTCGATCTGCAGCAAGACATACGAGAGCTTCGACGCCAGATTCAGGAACTCTTGGCGAGCGAGCCTCCCCCTCGGGAGTTGAATGCCGTGTACTTCGGACTCTTCGATGCCGTGGATGATGATGGAGTGGAAGTCATCGGCTATTACGTCGCAGGCCTGAAGGAGTTCAATCCGGAGAACGGCGACTCGCTGTGTAATCCGGCGTGGTTGCCCGAGGGACGTTATCTGGCGAGCACCGCCCTGGACGCCGTCAAAGAGGCAGAGGTCTCGGCTGGAACGACCGGTCACGCTGATCTCCGTGCTCTTCTGGGCTATGCAGGCCAGCTCGGCGCCGCGCTCTTAGTCTCGAGATTCGGATCTGCCGACCTGTTTCCAGATCTTCATCGAGTCGTGGGCTTCGACTCCGGTGACTTCGCCGAGATCGCAGAGTGAATGCGGCCCAACCCGCCGTTGCAGGCTGACGGCACAAGATGCTCGATGGGAGGTCAGTATGGTGGTCAATCGGTCTGCGCCAAGAGCAACAGTAGTACCAATCCTGGTCTACGAAGACGTTGAGGAGGCGATCGAGTGGCTGTGCGACACGTTCGGCTTCACGGAGCGCCTGCGTGCCGCGGGTCCGGGTGGCAGCGTCTTTCATGCGCAACTTGCGATTGCCGAGGGTGCTGTCATGTTGGGCCGCCAGGGTGGCGAGTTTCGGTCCCCGCGCCCGAACGAGATAAGCCAGTACGTAACTGTGCATGTCGACGATCTTGACGAGCACTTCGAGCATGCCCGGCAGTGTGGGGCGCGGATCCTGAAATCACCAACGGACATGCCCTTCGGGGAGCGGCAATACACGGTGGAAGACCCTTGGGGTCATCGGTGGACGTTCTCCCAGTCCATCGCCGACGTAGCACCAGAGGCATGGGGTGCACGGGAACCGCGCCCAAGTAAGGGCTGAGCGGCCCACTCGCCGCATGCACCGTAGCCGCAAGCTACGCGCGGCCCGGTCATGTGCGACGTTGGCTGTATCGCGCAATGAATGTTCGCGATCTCATACCGAAGGACAGTTGGGAATGCAAATGCCCAATCGCATTCACATCTTTGGCGCGTCGGGGAGTGGCACGACGTCACTGGCGTGCGCCATCGCCGAGAAGCATGGTCACAGCCGTCTGGACACGGACGACTTCTTCTGGGCTCCGACGAATCCTCCCTTCCGCGAGAAACGGCCCCGCGACCAGCGGCTCGCGCTGCTGCGGCAGGCTCTGCTGGGCTCGGTTTCCTGGGTATTGTCAGGGTCGTTGTGTGGATGGGGAGATCCACTGATCCCAGAGTTCGATCTGGTCGTCTTCCTTGTCATTCCAACGCCGGTTCGGCTGGCGCGCCTGCGGGCTCGCGAGGTCGCGCGCTATGGCCGCCAGGCGATTGCCGCAGGCGGGGAGCTCCACCAGGCGCACGTCGAGTTCCTCGAGTGGGCCGGCCGCTATGACACGGGTGGCCTGGAGATGCGAAGTCGAGCTCTTCATGAGGCGTGGTTCGCAGCCCTCCCCTGCGCGGTCTTGAGGCTGGAGGGTGATCGGTCTGTCGGCGAACAACTCACGCAGATCGAGAATGGCCGCCGGGCACGGTGACGCGGCGCGTTGGGCGGACCGGGCAATGAGGGGCCCAGACCGACAAGAAGGAGGCCAACCGATGGAAGCTTCAGATGGACGGCAGCCAATCGTGTACGGAGTCTACACAGCCCAGGACGCGGATGAGATGGCACGATTGCTGGGCGAAGTGTTCAGTCGACGGGATCCACCCGCGATGGCAGCCGGTCTGACCACTTCGGAGTTTGAGACCTTTGTCCGATTGTTTTGTCCGCAGGCAGCCGTCGAGGGCTTGACCGTCGTGGCGCGAAATGCCGGCACGCGGAAACTAGTTGGTGCGCTGCTAACGGAGGATAGCGCGTCGGCGCTGCCCGATGGGATGGATCAATTGAGTCCGAAGTTCGAGCCGATCTTCGACATCCTGGGTCAGCTCGACGCGGAGTACCGCGCGGGCCGACCCCCGAGTCCTGGCGAGTCGCTCCACTTGTTTCTTCTCGGGGTCGCGGAATCGGTCGCCGGACGCGGTGTGGCGCAGCATCTCGTCACCACGTGCCTCGAGTACGGCGCGCGCAAAGGCTATCAACTCGCGGTCACCGAAGCTACGAATAAAGTGTCGCAGCACATCTTCCGCAAGCTGGGATTTGCTGACCGCGTGCGGCGATCCTACTTCAACCACCGCTTCGCCGGACGCGCCGTGTTTGAGTCGATCGCCGAGCACGGAGGCCCTATTCTGATGGACAGGTCGCTCGCATCGTGACATTGCAAATCAAACTGGCTCTGCAGTGCCGCCCAACATCCGCATGCCCAACGAGCCTGCGATCAATGCTTTGAATGGCTGCCTGGGATTTCACACGCGAGCGGGGTGATGCGAGGCGATATACGTCATGAGTGATGAACACCGAGCCGCGAAGGTCTTGTTTCGAATACTAGACACCGAAGGAGGAGTTGATGTGGAGACGCTTTGGGCGCTCGACCTGGGTAACGATCACTATTGCTTGGATAACAGTCCCTTTTATGCGTACTCCGTCTCCTGGGAAGATATCGTCTACGCCCCTCACGACGAAGATGAAGGCTTTGCGACATTTCAACGTGTCGTCACCAAGTCTGGAAATCGCACTGTGCGGATCATCTTTGACCCTCCAGTGGAAGAAGGCAACGAATCGGATTTCGTTCTTCAGGCTCTGGTAGAGCTCGGGTGTAGCTATGAAGGATCGAGCCCATCGTACATTGCGGTGAATATTCCACCGACAGTAGATCTCCAGACTGTTCGGCAATATTTGATCGAAAAGGAAGCTAGATGGGAACATGCTGACCCAAGTTATGCAGAGTTATTCCCTGATGACCTATGACTTCCGCATGCACCCGATCCCGCAATCAATGTTGACGGTGCTTTCAATGTTACGCGGCCCGCTTATGACGGGCGTTAGACAGTCCCTTGAGCGATTTCGCAGATGAAAGGCTTCCGGTGAGAACGATGCCGGCTAATATGAAACGCCTTCTTGCGCTCTTCTTCTTGTTGTCGCTGCTGGGGCCTGCGTCAGCTGAAGCGCAGAGACGTCTTGTGCTGATCGACCAGGACGGCAGCGGACCCGCCGACTCCAACCAGATGTCGATGATGGTGCTGCTGCAATCCCCGCAGGTGGACGTACTAGGAATCACCATCGTGACGGGGAACGCGTGGCGCGATGAGGAAGTGAAGCACACGCTGCGCATGCTGGAGTTGATTGGACGGAGCGATGTTCCGGTGGTGCCCGGCGCGGTGTTTCCCCTGGTACGAACGGAAAAAGAAACACGGTTGCAGATGCAGATGATCGGCAAGCCGTCCTGGCTGGGCGCCTGGGGCCGGCAGACGACAGACCTCGCGCCGCCAGCCGGGTCGGTCCAGGCAAAGATTTCCACGCACGGGCCCTGGGAGATTCCGCCCCTGCCTGAAGGATTGCCGCAGACCAGGCCCCTTGCGGAGGATGCGCCCCATTTCTTGATCCGCCAGGTCCGGGCGCATCCCGGACAGGTGACGGTCTACGCCGCCGGTCCTCTCACCAATCTTGCCCTTGCAGTGGCCATCGATCCCCAGTTCGCGGAAATGACCAAAGGCATCGTCATAATGGGCAGCAGCATTAACCCGCAAACCGATGATCCGGAGTTCGCGACGAGCCCGCGCCACGAGTTCAATTTCTGGTTCGATCCGGAGGCTACGCGCATGGTTCTTCGAGCTAACTGGCCACGAATTGACGTGACGACTGTGGACGTCTCCATCAAGGCGATGTTCACGAAGGAGATGTTCGACGCCATTTCGCGATCGTCGAGTCCCGCGGCGCAGTACATCGCCAGATTCGCCAGGGAGCGCTACTACCTGTGGGACGAGCTCGCCGCCTGCGCCTGGCTCGATCCGAGTGTCATCACGAAGACCCGAGAGGTGTATATGGACGTGGATCTCAGCCACGGCCCGAGTTACGGTCACACGCTCACCTGGGCCGAGAAGCTGAAGCCCGCCACTGATGTGCGGCTCGTTCACGCGCAAGTGGACGTGGACCTGCCAAAGTTCACGAAGATGTTCGTGGACCTGATGTCAGCGCCGACGCAGGTGCGGACGGACCGTTGACTTCAAGACGGATGCGGAACGTTATGCTGTTGCCGGGCTAGCTGACTAGGATGGCTGAACTGCTTCTTGTCATCGCTGTTCGGTCGCGAACGTTCGGCAGAAGCTTGCCGGGCACCCAAAAGAGGTAGAGGGATGATAAAGAAGATGTTTGTTGCTTCGATTGTTCTTTGCATAGCATCTTTGGTGCTCGCCCAACAACAGGGAAGCCGACCAGGAAATGACAGTCAAGATGCAGCGCAAGGCGACTTTGTTCGAATCCCCGCGGGCGAGTTCATGATGGGGTCAGAGAATGGCGATGTGGATGAAAGGCCCGTCCACAAAGTGAGAATCAGCGGCGGATTGGAGATGAGCAAGTATGAAGTGACCCAGGAACAATGGCAAGAAGTGATGGTTAGCAATCCGAGTGCTTTCAAAGGCGCGAACCTCCCAGTTGAAAAAGTTACATGGCATGATGCACAGGCGTTCATCAAAAAGATGAATCAGAAGAACGACGGCTACATCTATCGGTTGCCCAGTGAGGCGGAGTGGGAGTATGCGTGTGTCGTGCAGGAAGCACAGGAGACTTCCCCAAAGATATAGACTCTCTAGCCTGGTTCTATGGGAGTTCAGGAGGGCGCCCACACCCTGTGGGAACTAAACGACCGAATGCATGGGCGCTGTATGATATGCATGGGAATGTATGGGAGTGGTGTCAGGATTGGTATTCGGAAGCGTACTACAGGAAGAGCCCGGTTTTGGATCCCATGGGGCCGGAATCGGGCTCACTCCCAGTCGTTCGTCGTGGCAGCTTTCTCTTCGAAGCAGGGGACTGTCGGTATGCGCTTCGGACTGGAATCACCCCTGATTACATCAGCGGCGACCTGGGCTTCCGACTTGTGAGAAGGAAACCCTAGCCGATACATCACGGGGTTGTGAACGTAACCGTACAGTAAAACAATGAGCGTACGAGCCTCTACTCCAACAGTGATTCAGATAGCTCTGTTAGCTTTCCTCCTGGTAGCTGCGCCGTTTGCTATGTCATTTACTGCATTTGAAAAAATCTGCTCCGATCTGCCGATACAGGCAGACCCGCTATATGGCGTGCGGGCAACCTTCATAATCGGAGGATTGATTGCATCAATCCTGAGCGTAGCAGTGCTTATCAGGGAGCTAATAAAGAGATTTGATGAGATCATGGAGCCCAAAATGGTCAGGACTCTAGTCTTACAGGCCAGCCTGGCTATCTGCTCGGCTTCCATTGGGTGGGCAGCTTTCCCTTACTGGGTGAATGGTGTATTCCAAGCCTATAGAGGTAATGGCCCTGATTGCACCTTAAATGTATATGATCCCAAAGAGCTGATGCCGATGATCTGGATAGGAGAGGTCTGGCGGCTCGGTGTGCTACTGATATGTATCGTAGCTTTTTTTGGGGGATTATGGCTCTTGTTAGCCAGTGTCATACTCCTAATTAGAGAGCGTGAATGGAAGCAATGCGTTCCAACGCTCATCTGTTTAACGATAACTGTGGCCGCTTTATTCTTGCAGGATGGTTATGGAACCTGGCTAGCTGACTGAAGTTCGCCAAAATGTATTAGGATAGAAAATACACTCTTCAGCCTGTCGGCTTATTTCCGTCGCATGAGAATGCACCTATGGCTGAAATTGG
>DASYSA010000072.1:0-4411 GCA_036003885.1 Blastocatellia bacterium
TTGAAAGCAGTCCCAAAACCCACCTGACTGTAGACATGGAGTAGTCCCTGATGCTGCTCTACGATTCCGTACACGACTGCCAGTCCCAGTCCGGTACCTTTGCCTTGCTCTTTTGTCGTGAAAAAGGGCTCGAAAATGCGCGCCTGGGTCTCTGAGTCCATACCTTCCCCGGTGTCGCTGATGCCAATCTGTACATATTTTCCGGGTCTGGCCCAGGGATGGATGAGACCATGGTCTTCCCCAAACTGCGCCTGCCGCGTCTCCATGATCAGCCGTCCACCCGAAGGCATCGCATCCCGCGCGTTGATCGCAAGATTCATCAGAACCTGTTCGATCTGTCCGGGGTCAGCGTTGACGGCGGGCAGGTTGGTTCCCGGAGTAAAGCGCAATTCGACGTCTTCGCCGATTACTCGCCCAAGCATTTTACTGAGGCTCTCAATGGTATTGTTGATGTCGATATTCTTGCGCACGAGGGCCTGCCGTCTGCCGAGAGCGAGCAACTGCGCGGTGAGTGAGGCGCCGCGATATGCAGCCGCAAGAATTTCTCCCATCTCATTGCGCAGGCGGTGATCTTTGCCGAGTCCGGCAACCACCAATTGACCGTAGCCTATGATCGCCGTCAACAGGTTGTTGAAATCATGGGCCAGCCCGCCGGCAAGCCGCCCGAGCGATTCCATCTTCTGAGCCTGCAGAAGCTGCTGCTCCAGACTGTTCCTCGTCGCTTCAGCTCGTTTGTACTCTGTAATGTCGATGGCGACCCCGATTACTCCGTCCACCTCTCCGGATTCGTCTCGCAAGGGTCCACACCAGGCATCAAACACGAGATCAAACACCTCGACAGTCGAGGCAAATGTCTCGCCTGAGAGCGCCCGTTCGAAGCTGCTGATGATCTGTGGATTATCGGGATATCGCTTAAATACCGACTTCCCGACGGCGCATCCCGGCGACACCCCGAGGACCTCCAGCCCTCGGCCCTCCGAAAGGGTAAAGACTCCAAACCGATCCAGGGCGAAGAGAATGATGGGAACACCAGCCACAACGGTGCGAAGTCGCTCCTCGCTGGCCAGGAGAGCCTGTTCGGCTTCCTTATGGCGCGTTACGTCGACCATGACTCCCCGCAGTTTCACAACCTCGTCCTCTGCGGTCACCGTTACAATGTCCCTGAGCCAAATCGTACGCCCATCTGCCGCGATCATCCTGTATACAAGATCTTGAGACCGAGTCTCTCTCACCGCTTCGGCCAATGCCACTACAGCCCACTCCCGATCCTCCGGATGAAGGTGATCAGACCAGAATGAGGGCTCGGTCAGCCATCTTTCCACGGGATAACCCAGCAATCGCTCCGCCTGCTTGCTGACGAAAGCGAACTGAAGGCTTCGAGGGTCAGCCTCCCAGACGATGCCATCGATCGAGTTGACCAGAGCTTCATAACTACGCTTGGACTGCCTCGCCGCTTCTTCGGCTTGCCGATGTTCTGTGATATTGCGTGACATGCCGATCAAGCCGATTACGTTACCTCGTGCATCGCGCCACGGCCACTTTGTCGCGATGTAAGTTCGTGTCGAGCCTCCCGCGGTGCCGACCTCCTCAAAGGTCCGGCCCGTGCCGCTCTCCATAATTACTCGATCGTCCGCCATTATCTGTTCCGCTTCCACAGCCGGGAACAGATTCATGTCATCCTTGCCAAGCACCTCCAGCACGGACTTTCCGAGAAATTGAGCGCCTGCCTGATTGATCATCAGGTAGCACCCGCGAAGATCCTTCACGAATACCGCGTCCGTTGCTCCCTCAACCACTGCCCATAGCATGCTGTGGTTCCTGAGCAGCGCCTCCTCATTACGCTTCCTATCGGTGATATCGAGCGCGGTTCCAACAACGCCTATTATCGTTCCGAAGGAGTCTCGCAGCGGACTCAAGCTGCCGGAAATCCAGACCGATCGCCCCGTGCGTGGATTGGAATACTCTTGCTCGACCGCGGAAAAGCTCTCACCCGCTAATGCCCGTTCCAACAGGCCGTAGACCCCTTGATCGCGTAACGAGGGGAAGAGATCCAGTGGGTTGTTCCCGAGGACCTCGCCGGCACTGAAGCCGGTTAGCTCTTCCATAAACGGATTCCACGTCGCGTAACGGAGAAATCGGTCATACGCGACAATTCCGTCGTACCTGCCTGCAAGTACCTGTCGCGTGAATCCAAACGCCTCTTGCCATGCATTGGTGGAATAGTCGTTCCGATCGATTTTAGAAAAAGTCCTTTCGCCAGCGAGGTCGGGCTTTTGGTTGCTCCGCCCCGCGGCTGGTGCCGCTCCATCGGCTCGGTTAGCTTTTCCCCGAGGACCGACTGCCGATCGAACGTAGTCCCCGGTTGCGCCTGCTGACTCATTCATACTCATATACTCCTGCTGCTGCTTCAGAGATACGGAGCCGCTTTCGTTAATCGGTCATTGCCGGCGGCCGCGCGATCTGTTCCAAGGTCTCTATCACGTTATGGAACTCAGTGGACTTGTCGAAGAAATAGTGAGCGCCGGCGTTGAGGCAGGCATCGCGGTACTGAAGATGAGGATAGTTGGTAAACATAAGTACCAGAGGAGAGAAGTCCTCGCTTTGGAGCTCTTTCAACACGCTCAGTCCGTTTCCCCCGGGCATCTTGAAATCGAGTACAATCACATCAGGTCTAAGTCTCCGGATCATTTCGATGCCTTCGAGAGCGTTACTGGCCTCGCCGGCTATTTCTATCCCTGAGACCTCGCTGAGGCTGTCTATCAGAACCTCGCGAACGATCGCTGAGTCGTCAACTATGAGCAGCTTCACTCTTCCCTTCCTTCCTCGCACAGCCTAAAAAGGGGTCCGCCGACATCCATTAAACGACTCGCAGAGAGTAACTCGAATGGCCGGCGGAGAGGAATCAGCCGGAGACTCTTTCCTTAGTGGGATTGGAGTCGGTCTGCTTGTAGGAATTGGGATTGGGACTCGATAGGTGTTTGTCTGACACGTCTCGCCGAATTGATTGTGCTGTTCGGTTAGACAAACTGCACTGGGAGGCCGAAGCGTAAATATGACTCGGCGCGAATCTGGGGCCCGGGCGACTGCATCTTGCGCGCTACACAAGATGGTTCTGCAGCGCATAGCGTGTGAGTTCCGCACTGCTTTTCATAGCCATCTTTTCAAGGATGCGTGCCCTATAGGTGCTGATTGTCTTGACGCTGAGTGAGAGATCGCCGGCGATCTCGCTCACAGTCTTGCCGGACGCAATCAGGCAAAGCACCTGGAGTTCGCGGTCTGACAGCTTCTCATGAGGATGTGTTTCAGATCCGTCTGCAACTTGAAATGCGAGCCTCTCAGCCAGGGTTGGGGTCAGATACTTCCCTCCCCGGATGACTTTTCTTATGGCGGTAACGAGTTCTTCCGGCGCGCTCTCTTTGTTCATATAACCCGCAGCTCCGGCCTTCAATACGCGAATGCCGTACTGTTCTTCAGGATGCACGCTCAAAACGAGCACCGGGAGCTTCGGGCGTTCCTGCTTGAGTTCCTTCAAGACCTCCAGTCCGTTTCGTCCCGGCATATTGATGTCCAACACCACGACATCCCAGTTCCGCGCCCTCACGAGATCGAGCACTCCCTGAGCATTTTGCGCTTCCCCCGTCACTTCCATGTCGGCCTGAGAGGAGACAATCTGTTTGAGCCCCTCCCTAACGATGGCGTGATCGTCGGCGATCAGAATGTTAATCATCTCACCTCCGAAGCTCTCAGCTACTCGTAACGTTGGCAGCAGGCAGACCGGAGATCGTGCTACCCAAGTGGAATACTCGCGACGACCCTGGTGCCCTGATCAGGCCTTGCCTCAACCTTTAGATGTCCGCCGAGACCGGCGGCACGTTCTCGCATGCCGAGCAGGCCGAGTGACCTTGCGCCCGAAGCCTCGCCGGCCGAGATCCCCCTGCCATTATCGCTGACCTCGAGTATCAGCGATCCCTTCTGTCGTTTCAAAGTGATGTTGACGCTCGAGGCTCCGGAGTGCCTGGCGACATTGGTCAGCGTCTCCTGGGCGATTCGAAAGATCGCGGTCGAGCGTTCCGGGTCGACTTCCAGATCTTCGATCGCCGTTACAAAACTGCAACTGATGCCTGTCCGGCTCTGGAAATCCTGCGCTTGCCATTCGACCGCCGCGACGATTCCGAGGTCATCCAGAATGCCCGGCCTCAGTTCCGTGGCAATCCTTCGCACACTCTGAATTGTGCTCATTATCAGCTTGGACATCGCGCTCGTCTTCTTGAGACAGCCTTCTCTTTCCACCTCCCCCTCTTTTGTAAGCCTTGCGTCGAGCCACGACACATCCATCTTCAGGCCCGTCAGGGCCTGCCCCAATTCGTCGTGAATTTCGCGCGCGATTCGAGCACGCTCGTCCTCGCGTATC
>DASYSA010000073.1:0-13668 GCA_036003885.1 Blastocatellia bacterium
CTGCAAATCTTGCTTTGTCGTCGCAACCTCACCTAAGTACAGATACTCCGGGATGGGTGAAGCAGGAACATTGTGTATCCAGCAGGCAGCTTGCGGCGTTGTAACGCCGAGACCAGTCTTCACCCGGCCGTACTCATATGGAACCCAGGCGGAACCCATGGTGTTCTGGGTTATGACGGCCAAAACGTGGGTTGAGTTGATGAGTCCCATCTCTATAACACTCGCGATAGCCGCGCTGGTTTGCGAATTGGACAAAGCGCCTGCTCCAATCAGAGCCTGTAACTGGCCTAGATTTGGATCCAGGACGTCCAACCAAAATTCGAAGCCCTCTTGGTCTGCAAGCCACGCGATTCGCAAAGCGAGATTTTGGTCCGCCTGACGATGGGAGACGAATAGGCGCGGCCGCACTTGAACTGGAACAGCGGGTTGACTGGGAATTGGAAGAACCGGCGCTGCCCATTGCAGCGCCGGCTGTTGCATCCGCCACTCGGCAAAACCTCGGACCCAGGGCGGATACCGTTCCAACCAGTCGAGGTTGACAGAATCCCTCCAGTTATAGTTTGGCACGGTATCCCTCCCGGTCCCTTATACGAAGGCCGCCTGCGCGCGCTTTCTCGAAACCGACTCTACGGCGTCGCGGCTCCGGCCACCAACTCTTCGTCAGCCGCTTCAGGCTGAGCGATGAACATCTTCGTAACTTCGCGAATCGTCCCGTCGGAGTCTACCTGAGAAACCAGCCTGAGCGAGGAGGCTCGCGCCTGGCCTGCCGGAGTCCGAAGATTGATCAGTTGATCGAACACTGCAAACACCGTGTTCACACCTTCGTCGAAATCATCGAAGTCTTTCAACGCATCGCCGATTTTGCCCAATGCCTTCTCAAAGTCGTGCGGCTTGATCTTTGTCGCCCCTGCTGCAGAGGCCTGAATCAGTGTTTGGAGCTTTTGAAGACCCGCGACCATATTCTCTTCAATGAAGAAGAGGGTGCTCAATACGGACAGTTGCTGCTTATTGAGCACGACGTTGCTGGGCGCGGGGAGATTGGCAAAAGGGGAAGCCTGTATCGGTTCGAACTTGAGGCTGGTGTTATTCGTGAATTCCGCCTGACCCTTCTTCCAGATGGCGAGTATTCCGTCTGTCCAATAGCACCAGCCAATGCCCTCCAGATGGTCCGATTTGCCCCTGTAGTTGGCGAGTACAATCTTGCGCATTATTTTTCTGATCGCATCATCAGGCGTTGGCGCCGAGAACAATGCCTTCAGACCAGGCGCCGTATAACGCACTTCATAGTTGGCGCTGATCGGACCAAAGTCATCCGGTGACTTCTGAGGAAGCACGGCACGCAGGGCTTCGAGTGTTGCGCCGTCGTGCTCGGTCAGCCCAAACTCTGAAGCGAAACTGAGGTAGTTACTCAATTCCCGGGCTGTCGTCTTGGGATCGTCAAAGCTCAAACCGTAGCTCGCAGCCATCCCGGTTATTGCATCCAGCAGATATTGCTGGTTCGCTTTGTCGAAGGCCAATACTCCGTGCGATTCGCCGAGAAAGCGCAACAAGAAGCTGGTGAACACGCGCTCGCCATTGCGTTTGCGCTCCCGTTCCTTTGTCATATCGATTGTGGTGAAAACCGTGAGCGCACCGTTGTCCTCTGCCTTGATCTGCTGCTCGGCACCGATGATCACGCGGTCCATTCCCTGATAATGCCAGCCGCCATGCCAACCTACGACGTTGACGCTGAAAGTGCTCTGCTTCGTCACCTTGTGCGTTAACAGGCCGCTATTGATCTTGACCAGTTCCGGGCGAAAGCCGGCAAGGATGTCCTGGAAGTCTCCGTGACCGGCGGCGCGCATCAACGCCTTGCCCTCATCGCTCGCCAGATTGATCATCACATCGATCAGCGCGTCACGCTCGCTTGCCCGACTGTAATCGGCATGGAGCTTAAAGCTAAATGACTGTTTCGCCGCCTCCTTGAACTTGGCGTACACTTTGTTCTCGAAGTCGTTGGCCCCAACGAGAATCTTATTCAGCCTGGTGATTGTCTGACCGAGCTCGCTGTTCGAAAGTTGACCGATCCCTTTGCCAATCAACCGTTCGATGAACCCGCCGAGCTTATCTTCAGACAGTGCTTTCAGCTTTTCAATCGAGTCAACCGCGGAAAGATCTTTGAGGAAGCCATCGATTGGGAACTTTGACTTAGCCAGCGCGATGACTTTGCGGATCTCATCGTGAGCCTCGCCCTGAATCAAATCAAGAGTCTGTTGCGCTCGCTTTTGCAGCTCCGTAAGACTGGGGACGATCGGCTCCCCGCCCGCGACGGGAATCTTGATCCTGCCGAGTATCCAGTTCAAAGGATCGCCGCCGGTCAGCCGTTGAACGATCGACCAGAGTTGGGGATCCACTTTACCCTGGAACTGGTCCCACGATGTGAGAGCCTTCAACTCGTTGAGCTTATCAGCCAAAATCCCGGTGTCGCCGCTGACCATGTTGAAATAGCGGTCGAAAAGCGTGATGGCTGAGTTGTCCAGACTCTTGTAGCTTGCGACGACCTTTTGCAACTTCTCCAGGAGAGAGTTGAATTCTGTAGTGGCGAGCTTGTCGGTTGCCTTGCCGATCCACTCGCTGAGGTAACTCCTGGCCAGCGTGTCCAGTTCCGCCTGGAGGGTCGGCAAATCGCTTAACTGCCGAACTCGACCTTCGATTTGAGTAATCATGTTCAGCCAGTTCTTGGCATTCACGCCGAGCAGCGCGCCCAGGAACTCGTTTGGCGTGTCGGGAAGTCCCTGCAAGTCGCTGCTTGCATCAACGCTGACATCCGCGGCGATATTGAACTGGCTCGCGCGCTTCTTGCGCACGATGACGCGCGCCCAATTGGGCATCGGCGCGCCGCCGGCGTCAGCGGCCGATCGGACTTCGACCGAGAAGTTGCCCGCGACGCTGGCGCCCAATGCGAGGTTGCCGATTATGCTGAGCTGATAGTGCTCCGAAAGCAGCAACTGTCCGATGTCGATTGAAGGAGCCCCTTTCAACTCGTAGCCAACCGATAGCTCCGCGCCCAGCTTGAGATAACCGCCGTATTCGAACCTCACCACTTCGCCCGGGCTCGGCGCAGCCGTAATGTTCGCCGGCAACCGCAGACCGCTGAAAAAATTCAGCAGGATGTCCTGAAGCGACTTGTCGGCAGGATACGATCGGGAATAGAAGTAACCAGCATTCGCGCCGGCTTCAAGCGTAGCCTTCGCCGTGAGAAACGAATAGGCGAATGATCCTGCCAGGTTTGCCTCGGTGTTAGTCCCCAGGCTCAGGATCAGGATCAAATCGTCGCCGTGCGCTGTAAAGTAATCGGCCAGCCCGTGATCAGCCAGCACCGCCAATCTGGAGGGACTACTCGTCGGCCATAGCGGAGTCAGGTTCGCATTGGCGCCGGCCTTGACTCCGAGCTTCACGGTGTTTCCCGCGCCGAGTGAAAACTCCTGACCGCCCCCCACCCCGAAGGTGACACTGAGAAGGTCTTTGTCAGTGGGCGTTAATTTCGCGGTCGGATTCGAAACGCCAGCGTGCACGGTCAGATCGCCCGTTCCGCCAAGCAGTAATGGGATCTGATTCCTCGATATGTTTATGTCAGGCATGATCATGCTCCTTTTCTTTTGGCTTGTCTCTGGTGCTCTGGAGTTGACAGGCCTTCCAGAGGTACGCTCCCACTCTGTTGTATGCTTTGATCAACTCAGCGTTGCCGTCTTCGGGCCCCGATCGCCAGTTCTCGAGTACCTTCTCCTCCTTGTCAGCCGCACGAACGCCGCCATCTGTTAAGCCCCGAAAGGAAACCGTAAACACGGTTACGCGGCAACCCCGGTATAGGCATTCCGTACTCGAGCACCGCTGGCACGTAGTCCTGGACGATCTGATGTTCTTGTCGGAATCGAAATCACAAATCCGATCAAGCAGGGTTCAACTTCCTTTCGATTGGTCGATGCGCGAAGGTCCCTACCGCTATACCGGTGAACCCTCTCAACATGATTGACGGGAAAGAGGCCGCTTTCATTGCATGCCCTCGACAGATAGCGCAGAACCCGCCCGATTCGGGCTTCTAACGAGTTTGCGTCGATGAATCGCCAGCGCAAGAAAACATCAGCCGATCTAAAGGGTGCCTGTCCTCACACTGGTCGCAGGGGCCTTGCGGCTATTCGTTCGCTGTTCTTGGATGCAGATGAGCGAATATCCTGGGAAACACGGTAACGGCGGCCCGAGCCGCTCCGGAAAGCTCAGACGGCTTGTTTCTGAGCAAGATTCTTTCTTCCTTCTAAGAGCGCCTGTTAAGGCGCCATCAGCGAAAACATAATTGCCCGCTAATAAAAGCAAATCCATAGAGCTTCGTCAAACGTGTTACGTCTGGAGATCAAGAAGAGGTTGTGAGTACAACTCTGAACCGTGCCTTGCCGCTCATCATCCGCTCGTAGGCTTCAGCGGCGCCCTCCAACGGATAGACTTCGGTCATAGCCCGCACCCCCGCTAGCGTGCTGAAGGAAAGCGTGTCCTGCGAATCAATGGAGGTTCCCGAATACCACCCTGCGACCGAACGGCGCCCTCCAATGAGCGGAAACGCAGACACAACAAGCGGTTCATGAGGAGCGCCGAGCACAAGCAACGTGCCATTGATGCCCAGTCCGCCCAGCGTCGAAATCATCGCCTGGGCGTTCGTCACCGTTGCGAGGATTATTCTGGCGCCACCCATCTTGAGGAGTTCCGCCGCCACATCCTGCGACTGACTATCAATGTAATCGTGGGCGCCGAGTTGCCTGGCCAACGGCTCCTTGTCGCTGCCTCGCGCGATGGCAACAGTCTTGAAACCCATCTTCGCTGCGAACTGGACGCCAAGATGACCGAGACCGCCCAGTCCCAGGACGGCGACCAGATCATTTGGACGCGCGCCGCTATTGCGAAGAGAGTTGAACGTGGTGACCCCCGCGCATACCAGCGGCCCCGCCTCTACGGCGGAAAGCTCTCCGGGGAGTAACGCAAGCGCGCTTGAGTGCGCGACCATGTAGTCGGCGTAGCCGCCGTCGTAGGTGATGCCGGTAATCTGGCCCCACTCGCAGGCAAAGAAATTGCCGCGGCGGCAAGGATCGCAGTGCCCGCAGTATCCGCCGTGCCAACCGACTCCGACTCGTTGACCCTCGGTCCATCCGACAACGCCTGCGCCGACCGCATCGACAGTTCCGGCGACCTCATGTCCCGGAACGCGCGGGTATTGAATGCCCGGAAGGATCCCCTCTTTGGTAATTGAGTCGCCGTGGCAGATACCACAGGCCTCGACCTTGATGCGTACCCACCCGGCTGCAGGCTCCGGAATCTCCCGTTCGACAAGTTCAAAGGGACCCTTCGGTTGAGTAACCTGCATGACGCGCATCTTCGACATACTTGCTCCTGTCATACTCGTCTTTCATTGGAGTCGTATCCTTAAACAGAGATTCTCCGATCAGGGCGCGATCACAGCCGCGTCGCGGGATGGGATTCCAAGCGCGGCAACCGGGAGGCCGATTTCGCCCTGGCCCCAGACGCCGCCAAAGAGGACCAGCAGCCCGTCTTGATTGAAGTTCGCATTATCGAAAGTCAGCTCGATACCGCCAACTTGAGCTGATGCTCCGAGCAGCCCCGCGGGCGGTGCTAACGATAAGCCGGCAATGACAAACAGCAGCACGCCAAACAACCCCGATAGTCTCATCTTCATAAGACTCGCCTCCAGGACTTGATACCGGGTTAGGACTTAGGCACGGTTGAGCAATTATACAATTGCGATCAGCGATTGGGCTAGCCGGCTCCAGTCGAGGTTTGACAATCGTTTCGCGCTTTTGTAAGCTGGAAGCCAATCTGGCAAGTTTGATAACCGATTGATTCCACGCCAGTGCGCCAGTAACTGCGCCGAAATGCCCTCCCAATTATGCCCGTATCCAGCCTGGCCCTGAGCCTGACAACTCTCAGCCGGCAAAATCGGAATTCTGGCAGCAGAGCGCCGACCCAGAGAATCAAGTCTGGAAACGTGAGAGGTGCGACCGAGACAAAAGCCTCTTGTGATCGGGGATGACGCCCTGATTGCGCAGAAGAAGAGGTCGCAAATTCCTCACCGTAGAACCAGAGGGCGTCGGCAGACGGACAATCATGAAGCGGATAAACACTCCCTCAATTTCACTCCCTGGAGCACCGATGAGTGCGGGTGAGACACCGGGGCCTGGAATGTCCCAGCCGTGGTGCCCGCCTGTGCGGCGCGCTCGTTTCTCGCTCTCCAATCTGTCTATCAGGAACCGACTGACGCTCCTCATAGGCTCGCTCATATTTGTCATAATCGCAATTTCGATCTGGGCATCCTATCGCGGGGTGAAAGACGCCGCGCTTCAAGTCGGTCGCGATCGGTTGCAAAGCCTGACGCAACAGTTGGCAACGCTATCGCAGCAGTCGAGCGTTGACCTCCTTAACAAGACCTCCATCGCGGCGAACGATCCCGCAATCGTTGCATTTCTTCGATCTCCTTCGGCTACCACCCGCACTGGAGCGTCCGCGATCCTGCAGCCATTTGTTCCACCTCGGGATCCCAATAGTCTGCAGGCAGAACTGTGGAATGCCGACTACGCGCTCGCCCTGGTCATGCCGGATGGTGCGTCACCGCAGCCGGCTGATCTGGAACCCGAGCTCAAGCAATGCTCAGTCGAGCCATTCAAGGCTGTGAGCCCGATCCGCGTGCTCAACGACGTTATCACTTATACGGCGACGGCCGCGGTAATGGATGGTACCGGGAAGCCACTTGGTTATCTCGTGCGGTGTCGGCGCCTGTCACCTGCTCCCGACGCGCGTAAACGACTCGCCGACTTGCTGGGCAGCGAGGCAGGTCTTTACTACGGCAACAGTCACGGAGATGTCTGGACCGATATGGAGAAAGCCGTGCCCACGCCTCCGTCAGGATTAGCTTCAACTCTAGAAGTCACGCATTATGAGCGGGAGGGGAAGTCCGTCATGGCTCTGGGCCGTCCGATCATCGGCACACCCTGGTTCATCGTAGTTGAATTTCCAGACCATGTGTTCCTGACTCAGGCCAACACATTCTTACGGCGCATGGTGCTCATAGGGCTGGCCCTGCTCCTACTTGGCCTGGGGGGCGCTTTTGCCCTGAGCCGAAGCATAACCAGACCACTTTATTCCCTCACGCATGCCGCATCAGTAATCAGCGGCGGAGATTATTCCTACATCGTCAACATCCGCAGGACCGATGAGCTGGGCGCTCTTGCCAGCGCATTCAACGTGATGGTTGTTAAGGCGCGCGACTCTCAGCGAGACCTCGAGCGAAGCGTTGAGGAGCGAACAGCGCAACTCCAAAGCGCCAACAAAGAACTGGAGGCCTTCTCCTATTCAGTGTCGCACGATCTGCGCGCTCCTCTCCGGCACATTAACGGCTTCAGTCAGGCCCTGTTGGAAGACTATGGGGACAAGCTGGATGATGTAGGCAAGGGCTATCTTCAAGATGTGCGCGGCGCCAGCCAGCAGATGGGACATCTGATCGATGACGTTTTGCAGCTTGCGCGGGTCACACGCAGTGAGATGCGCCGGGAAGTCGTCAACCTGAGCGAGCTCGCTCACTCGGTTGTGGCTGAACTGCAAGAGAGAGAGGTCGGGCGAACATCGACCATCTACATTGAAGAGGGCCTTTTGACTCTCGGCGACAATCGCCTGTTGAGAATCATGCTCACCAACCTGCTCGGAAACGCATGGAAGTTCTCCTCAAAGCGGGAACGGGCCGAGATCGCGTTCGGCAAAGAACATAAGGATGGCGAGGCCACCTATTTTGTTCGCGACAATGGCGCCGGATTCGACATGGCCTATGTCGACAAGCTGTTCGGCGCGTTCCAGCGTCTTCATGGCGCTGATGAGTTCGAGGGCACCGGTATCGGGCTGGCGACCGTCCAGCGTGTCGTCCGCCGGCACGGGGGCCGCGTCTGGGCTGAAGGGGCGGTGGACCACGGTGCGATATTTCGCTTCACGATTCCGGATTCCAGAGAGGCTGATAATGTCGAACATAGTGATCTTGCTGGTTGAAGATAACCCGAGGGATGAAGCTCTAACTCTACGCGCACTCAAGAAGAACAACATCGTCAACGATGTCGTCATCGCGCGCGATGGAGTGGAAGCGCTGAACTATCTCTTCGGCGACGGTACGGACGGCAATGTGAACGTGATGCCGCAACTTGTTCTTCTGGACTTGAAGCTGCCGAAGCTGGACGGCTTACAGGTACTGGAAAAGATACGCGAGGATGAACGCACCAGGCGGCTTCCGGTAGTTATCTTCACGTCCTCAAACGAGGAAGAGGACATGATTAAGAGCTATAACCTCGGGGCCAACAGCTATGTCAGAAAGCCGGTGGACTTCGAGCACTTCCTGGACGCAACACGACAACTGGGTCTGTACTGGTTGGTCCTGAATCAAATCGCGCCCGAAAGGTGAGAGGCTCTCGAGTCCGAATCTCCGTCCGTCGATTGGTCGCCCATCAGTCACAGAAGGCGGCGACCGTCCGGCGTTGGCGCGTGCACTGCCACAAGTTCAAGAAAATCTCTTCAACGACGATCCCGGTCTAGACTCTGCGATCACGTCATTACCCAGAACGTGCGGCAGAGACTGGGGCTGCTAAATTGCTACTCTTCCATACTCAGGCCCTAAGTGCCACGAGAGTAATCAATCTGAGGACTTCCGCCACAGAGAGAAAGGGACAATGGGTATTGATTCCACAATAGTCACTGAAGGGATAGACAATCAGAACGGGAAAGATGAATCAGGTCGCCCCCGAAGAATGTCGAGTGTGAGTAGAACCCTGCGAGTTCTAAACATCGAGGATTCGGAGCAAGACGTTGAGTTGATCCGACGCCACTTGTCGCGCGCCGGCTATGACCTCATATGTGATCGTGTGGAAGCGCCTGATGCAATGAAGGACGCGCTTACCACCAGGGAGTGGGATGTCATTCTGTGTGACTACTCTATGCCTCGCTTCAGCGCGCTGGCGGCAATCGCGCTTTTGAAAGAGCTGGGGTTGGATATTCCTTTCATCATCATTTCGGGAACCATTGGCGAAGAGGCTGCGGTCGAGGCCATGCGCGGCGGGGCGCAGGATTATCTAATGAAGGACAATCTGGTACGGCTGGACGCGGCCATCGAACGGCAGCTGCAGGAGACTCGAAACCACCGGGCGCACAAGATGGCGGAAGAGGCGCTCAAAGGCTCAGAGGCGGAATTGCGGGCGCTCTTCGAGGCGATGACTGACGTAATCCACGTGCTTGATTCTGAAGGACGTTATCTAAAAATAGCGCCAACCAAGCAGAACATCTACAAACCTGCGGCTGAGCGGATTGGCCGGACGCTCCACGAGGTATTCCCGAAGGAGAAGGCCGACTTCTTCCTCGGCTGCGTTCGCCATGCGTTAGACGAAGGCCCATTGCATCGAGTCGAATACAGTCTGCAAATAGCCGGGAAGGAGGTCTGGTTCGAAGGAAGTGTTTCTCCGATGACGAAGGATTCGGTACTTTGGATCGGGCGTGACATTACCGAGCGCAAGACACTTGAAGAACAGCTCAGGCAGTCGCAGAAGATGGAAGCCATCGGACAACTGGCAGGCGGCATCGCGCACGACTTCAACAACCTCCTCACCGCGATCACCGGGTACAGCGACCTCACCCTGAGACGGCTGCAAGCCGAAGACCCCTTGCGGAGTAACATCGAAGAGATCAAGAAAGCCGGCGAACGAGCCGCTGGGCTGACTCGACAGCTTCTCGCCTTCAGCCGCAAGCAGGTTTTGCAACCGAAAGTCTTTGACCTCAACTCCGTGGTTTCGGAATTGGAAAAAATGCTCCAGCGACTCATCGGAGAAGATATCGAGTTGCGGACCGTGCTTGACATTGAACCTGGAAGAGTCAAGGCTGACCCGGGGCAAATCGAACAGGTCATAATGAATCTTGCGGTCAACGCCCGCGATGCGATGCCGAACGGCGGCAAGTTGACCATCGAGGCGAAGAATATCCATCTCACCGAGGAATATACCCATCAGCATATTGCTGTCGATCCTGGTCCATACGTAATGCTGGCAGTAAGCGACACCGGCACAGGCATGGATGAGAAGACGCAAGCACGAATCTTCGAGCCTTTCTTCACCAGCAAGGAAGCAGGCAAAGGAACCGGACTCGGACTCTCGACCGTCTACGGTATAGTCAAGCAGTCGGAAGGAGACATTCGAGTTTACAGCGAGGTGGGCCGGGGCACGACCTTTAAGGTCTACCTGCCACGTGTGGATGAGAGCGCGCAAGAATACAAGCGAACGACTGAAGTAGAAGAAAATCTGCACGGCACAGAGAGCATCCTGCTGGCTGAAGACGAGGACATTGTGCGGAGGCTTGCCCGTCAGGTGCTGGAGATGTTCGGTTATAAGGTGATCGAAGCGGCAAACGGCGGCGCGGCCCTGTTAATCTGCGAGCGCCAGCAAGAGCCGATTCATCTGCTCATCACTGACGTCATCATGCCTGAGATGAGCGGGCCCGAGTTGACAGATCGGCTGATTCGGTTACGACCCGAGATGAAAGTACTCTATATGTCCGGCTACACAGATAGTGCCGTCATACATCAGGGAGTAATAGACGAAGGAACAAACTTTATTCAAAAGCCGTTTACGCCAAGCGCTCTCGCGCGCAAGGTACGAGAAGTGCTGAATAGTTAGTAGCGAAGCAGCGAACACAGGGATAAGCGGCCCTTCCACCGTTGTTCGGGGTGCCGCCTCAAATGCCGCCTTCAGGTGATTTCGCTACTTGAGCTGGGCGGTTGTTTGCCGCAGGTCCTGGCTATCAAGCGTGTAATCGAGCCAGCCGATCATCATCTCCTCCCAGGTCTGGTCGCCCCATCGGACCTCCTTCGTCGGGTCCGGGTTGTATTTATTCCTGGTTGAGTTGTCGTGGTGCGCCACACACTCCAGCCTGCTGCCCTTCGGCGCCGACACCGGTTCCTTCAGGAAGTAGACGAGCTGCCAGTTGAAGTCATACCGCGGGACTTTGAGCAATATCTTCGACGTTTGGTCAGGATAGACCAGCTTATACTCGAAGTCCTTGCCTCGAACGTGCATGTGAGGCATGAAGCTGACGATGTGGATGTCCTCCGGGAAGGTGAAGGATGAGTGCGACTCGAAGCTGGGATCACCCGCTGGTATGATGAGTTTGCGCACATCGGTGATGACGGGCTTAGTGATGACGCGCTTCTCGACCGGCCCTTTCGCGAAGATCAGGCCTACGCTCGTGCGGTCCTTCGACGCTACGCCGTTGGTCGTGTAGTGCATCTGGAAGATCAGAACGGAGCCTTTCTTAACCAGCTTCGCCCGTTCAGGCTTGAGTAGCAGCGGGCTCATTCCTGGCGCCCAGACGATCAGCGCGCCGTCGGGAGTGTTGCCGCGCTGTGTCTCCTGCTGCACACGCTGCGGATCCTGAGCGTCTTCCGGGTTGACGGACCGGATTCCAGTGCGGATCTCGCCTGCAGGAGGCAGGGATCCCTGGCCCGGCTCGCGGACACTGACGATCACGTGATGCACTACGCTGGGATCGCCGCGCCTGATCTCGCCAAGCTGGACGTACTTATCCTCGTTAAAATTCGTCGGTACTGCAAAGTACTTGTAGGCCACCTCTCCCTGGGCGGGAACGCTATACTCCTCGGTCATTGAGAAAACAACGTCCGGCTGTCCAATCGTCCACCCGTCGCGGAATTTGGGCGGCTGCGGCAAGTCCCTGGGATCCCCCTCCATAGCGCCGCCGTCGGCCCATGCCACGATTGTGTCAATATCCTTTTGTGAGAGACGGCAATCATTCAGGTATTCGCCATAACGTGGATCCGCAAGCCAGGGCGGCATCTCGCGGCTGACGACTTTCTCGCGAATTGACCTGGCCCACGGCCGCACTTCTTTGTAGCTGAGTAGAGACATCGGCGCGACCTGGCCTGGCCTATGACAGCCGGCGCAGTTTTGAAACACGATCGGCGCCACATCCCTGTTGAACGTGACTCCCACAGCTCGTTTGCTATCGGCTTTCCCCACCCCCAGGAACAGTCCCGCCAGGAGCAAGGTCAGGCCAAAGACGTAGAGGCGTTTCATATGCTGCGCTCCTTTCGCTATCAGGTGCTCGTTCGCCCGATGCGGCTAGCTTAGTTCGGAGCGCTCCAAAAGTAAACCGCTTCTTGTTACGACTCTTGATGGTCGGCATTCTTATTTCACTTTTATTTGTGGTTCATGGCTGAGTTCTAACATCACCAGAACGCCGCTTTGAGAGTGATCCGGTTCGGCCCGCAAAGTCGCGAGAGGACTATTTCACTAAGTTCTGTTTGACAAATGCTGCGCTTACCCATAGAGTCCCTACGAACCGAGCATAGCTCACTCTCTTCTTCAGCTTCTCTGGAATCATCCAGTCCATCTGAATCCAACAGCCCACTTCAAAGGAGCTCAAAATGTTTATACGTAATGTGACCATGAAACTGAAGCCTAATACGGCGACAGAACTCAACAGCTTAATTGAGAACGAAGTTCTCCCATTGCTACGCAAGCAGACGGGCTTCAAGGATGAGATCACCTTCGTCGCTCCGGAGCGCTCGGAAGCAGTCGCAATCAGCTTCTGGGATACGAAAGAGAACCTGGAGGCTTACAACAGAGCCGGTTATCCTGAGCTACTGAAGATTGTGGCGAGAGTCGTTGAGGGAACTCCCAGAGTCGAGACCTTCGAGCTTGCCACTTCGACACTCCACAAGCTTACCGCCAAGGCTTGAAGTAGATAGTGGTTCTAATCTCGAGAGGGCGGACTCTGTCTGCCCTCTCGACACACGCTCTGCTCTTCGGCAAACAACGGAGATGCGCCCGGGTCCGATGTGGCCCGGACGGTCACACACCTGAAGAGCAGCCAATTGTTCACTTGTTAGAAGACCGCGCCCGAGAGTAGTATCCGCCCGCCTCCGTTCCCGCGAACCGCTCGGCCTGCTTCCAACTTCACCCAAAGGAGAATTATTATGTCAGCTAAATTGTTTGTTGGTAATCTCTCGTTCGAAACGACGAGTGATGAAATACGAGATCTGTTCAGCGAGGTGGGTCCGGTGGAATCGTGCCAGGTGATAACGGACCGAGACACTGGCCGGTCGAAGGGCTTTGGCTTCGTCGAGATGAATTCGAAAGCTGAGGCTAATGCCGTCAAAGAAAAGTTCGACGGCCAGAACCTGCACGGGCGAGCGCTAAAAGTCGACGAGGCTAAGCCGAAAGTTGACAGCCGCAGTAACGGCGGCGGCGGCTTTAACAGCTCGCGACAGTATTAACCTCCATAACAGGGACGATCCGCAGATGTCGGAGATGTCGCAGATTTGACGAGCAGACCTGGGTACGCACGCTTCCAGCGTGCCCTTCGTCGGCAAGCCTGCACGCTGAAGCGTGCGTACCCAGGTTCTTGACTCCCCTTCATCTGTGTCATCTGCGTAATCTGTGGATCGTCGCCACCACCTAACGTATCCTGGGTGCGCGTCACGATTTTGCGCACTCACAGCCTGCCGTGGAATTCCCGGGGGAGTCACAGAAGGCAGAGTTGCCGCGGGGTCAGGCACTCGATTCCTCGATTCTGCTTTTCTTGACGGGGTCAGGC
>DASYSA010000074.1:0-4978 GCA_036003885.1 Blastocatellia bacterium
ATTATCATCTTCAAAAACCCACAGGATAACAGCGTACAGTACGTCAGTCGGGTGGTTGGCATGCCTGGCGAAACAATCGAGATTCGAGATACGAAAGTCTTCATCAATCAAAAGGAACTCGGCGAAATCCGGGTAGCTGTAGCAATGGATCCAGGCCCGCGTGCTATGCGTGAATTGTCGTCCGAAGGAGAAGGAACCTATCGCGTCTTCTATTACTCTCCTCGTGAGGAGCAGTCGGACGTAGTGACGCAGTTGTTCGGGCGCAAGATTCAGCTTCTCGGCGTTGATGAGCCGTTCGCAGTGCCCGACGGCCATTACTTTGTGATGGGCGACAACCGCGACAACAGCCAGGACAGCCGGTATCTGGGCCCTGTTCCCCATTCGTTGATAACAGGCAAACCATACTTCACCTATTGGTCGGTTGAACGCGGCGAACTGGGTGGTAGCGAACGCATCAGGTGGAACAGAGTCTTTTCGAAACTTAAATAGCCGGGTTCTGCCGGACCTTTCTTTTGGGAACACTCATCATCTATCATTCGCAGTCGGGCGAGATCAGTTCGCAAGAGCAAAACTATGGAACAACCTCTCTGGAATTTCGAGCAAGAGTATAAAGGCGAGCGTGGAGACGAAACGAGCGTAAACCTTCGCGCCTACTTCGACCGCATGCCGGACGAGAAGATGCAGCAGTATTCATCGGAGTGGACCGACGACCAGGTAATCGAGTGGGACGACAACTTCCGCGACGACGGCAATCTGATGCTCCTCTGTTGCGAGCGCGAAGTAGAGATCGAGGAGTACCGGGAAGTTCTGCACGAGTGCATCAAGTATCGCGCCCGAAAGGGCAGCCACAAATAACGGAAATTCGAAATTCGAAATTCGAAATTCCTTAGTAGTCGCACACCTGACTGTTGACTGTGTAGGCCTTCGCTGGCTTGTAGGGTCCATCCGCACTGTGGCAGTCGATGCACATCGCGGTTCGCGGCAACCGGCGGTGTTTGAAGCTCGATCCGGCGTGCACATCGTGGCAACTCAGGCACGTCGGCGTGGATGCGCCATACAGCACTACCTCGCGCACGCTGCGCCACACGTGCCGGTCACCCGGGTTCAAGCTCTCATCGTCAGCCTTAGCAAAGTCGGCAGCGTAGTCCTGAAACAGATTGTCGCCTGCCACAAAGTTGTTGGCATAGGGAAGGCCTGTCGACTTCGCCTTCCCTCCCCGTAGGTGGCACTGAGCACAGATTGAAGTTATCGCTTTGGGATCGTTACGGCGTTTCTTCGACAGCCAGATCAACGACGTATCTTTGGTGTGATCGAGCGTCACATCGCCGTGGCAGGTCGAGCAGTCCAGACCGTAGAGCGTAATCGCCTTTGTCGACGGATCCACAGCGGTCGCGTGACACCCCGCACACTGATTCGCAAAGCGATCCTTGACCCACGTCGGCTTGTCTCCCCCGACCAGGCTCTCGAGCTGGCGGTCGGGCCGCAGATCCGCCTTCGCACTGAGCAGCGACAGTTTTCCGAAACCCTCCTTCTTCAGGAATCTCACGTGGTGGCGGCTTCCGAGAAAAAACTGCACCTCAGGAGCAACTCCACTCAATGCAGCCTGGCTCTGCAGGAGTTTGATCAACTCCGGGGCTTCCTCGCGATGCCTGAGCGTTGTTCCGTGGGAAGTCTTCTGCCAGGTTGTGCCGATGTCATTGCGGTGGCAGAAGAGACACTCGTCGCCGCGAACGTATTCGGGTATCGCTTTGCCTGCGTGATTGCTCCCCCAGGCAGCCGGGTCAACTGTCTGGCGTTTCTCCTCTTGTGCAGGCGTCTGCAGACGGCTCATCGCCGACGCCCCTGCAACGAGCAAGGCATAGACCAGAATGATGGATATAATGACGGAATTGCGCAGGCTCATTCACTTCATTCTTTCTTCGCGTGACCCTCTACCATCTCAATTCGAATCTTATCGGGACCTTCAATGAACGCGAACTTTATCTTACCGATAGTCCGGATCTCATCGGTGACCTTTACGCCGTCCTTTCGCATCTTCTCGAGGCTTTCGGGAAGATTGTCGACACTGAAGCCGACGTGATCGACCACTCGGCCTTTGGTCGACGACATCTCAGTCTGGCCATTCTTCCAATGGTCCTTGTAGTCCTGCCTGGAATACTGAATCGGGAAGATGATGATGTTCACGTTGTCCATCATCAATGACATGTTCGGGCCAACCTGAAGATTGCGATAGATCCGAGGCTCGCGAGAAGGAGGCGTAGAGGCATTGCCTCTGCGAATTGCCCCCATGTGTTTTACATACCACTCACCGGCTGAGACCGGATCCTCACTGAATAAGTGCAGGTGACCGAAGTGATGATGACCGGCGGTGTTCAACTCGATCAGCGCGCGGTCCGGCCCCTCGACGTAGGCGAAGTAGAACCCGGGAACTCTGGCCAGATCGCTGATGTCGGTCAGTGGAAAGAAGAACTTCGTGCCCATGTCGAGCTGCTTTTGATACGTGGCCTTCATGTCTTCAGCGCCCCAGCCGAAGTGCCAGATGGCGGAAGTCAATTCCCAGGGCGGAGGCGAGCTCACTTTGTTGAACAGAAGCCATGATTTCTGAGCCCAGACTGCGTCGAGGAGTCCCGCAAACTTCGCCTTTTCACAATCGAACGTGCGCGTGTAGAAGTTTATCGCGGCCGCGGGGTCGATGGTATTGAGGTGCAGGTGGTGAAAGTGGGCGATTGGCGACGGCGCTTGCGGCTGGGCCGCTTGAGGTACCGGTTGTGTACCGTAGAGCCGGGATGCCAGGCCAACGATCAGCAAAGAAAGTGCGATCAGTATCGGCGCTCGTGCTCTAGTCATTAGCATCAATGCGATGCGGAGCCACGAATTACACGAATCACACGAATGATCACGAACAATTCGTGTGGATTCGTGGAACTCGTGTAATTCGTGGCTCCGCCCCTTCGGTTCTTCGTCCCGGTTCTAATCGATCAGTCGTTGGCCCGCACCCAGCCATAGGCGATGTTGCTGCGCTGGCCGCCGCCGTCCACGTATGCGGTCTTCAGCTTATCCAGCGTATCGGCCGGAAACGCGGTGCGCTTGGCCTTCGCGTCTACCTTGTAGAGCTTGGCCGCGTTCAAGCCGAAGATCTTAGCCTTGTCTTCCTTGGTGATCTTCTTGTAGCCGAACTTGTCACACATCTCGTCGCTGATCTGGAAGCGCTTGAATGCGTCAATCACCCATTGAGGCGATCCCCACCAGAGACAGTCCGTCCCCCAAATCACATGATCGGCGCCGTAATACTTCAGATTCTTGCCCATTCCGTGCATGCACATGACCGGATCGGAGATCGCCAGGACGCCGAAAAAGCTCCCGATCTCACAGTAGACGTTGTTCATCTTGGGATTGCGCTTCTTCATGTCCATCAGGATGCGGTGCCACTCGAAGTCACCGGTGGTCGGGTCGTACTTGTTGTTCTGTATCCAGTCCGGCTCATTGGGACCGTGTTTGAGCGCCGAGTGGTAGACCACGAAGTTAAAGTCCGGATTCTGCAAGGCGGCTTTCTCGACGTCCTTGGGGTTCGCCAGATGGCCCAGGCTCGCCGACTGCGCCGAGAAGCCCTTGTGCACGCTGATGAGCTTCAACCCTCGCTTGCGGGTCTCCTCGTAGAACCACATCGCGTTCTCATCGTCGAGCTGAAATCCTCCGCCCGACTGACCCGGGTCGAAGTGGCAGTACCACTTCCAGGAATCGATCTTGTACGTCTTGAGCTCGCGCTCCATCTGCTCGAGGGTCGCCGCCTTGTCCATCTTGTTAGCGGCTTTGTCCCAGTAGTGGTTTGGCGCGAGATTCCCCTGGCAGAGCGCCCGCTGTGAACCGGCAATGGAGTTCAGTTCCTTCTTGCACTCCGACATCAGCCAGCTGGGCAGTATGCCTCCTCTTCGCGCGCGGCCTTCGAGCGGCTTGCCCGAGCTATCCTTCTGAAGCTCTCGTCCTGGAACGCCCGAGATCACCACCATTCCGGTTTCGCTGTCGAAGAACATCTCTTTGACAAAGTTCTTGAAGCTGTAGGATTCCGCGTCATTCTTCAGATTGAAGCCCATGCCCTTCACAAAGTCCATCGTGCGGAAGTTGAGCGCGACACCGTTTGTGAAGTGCGACTGAACGTCGATGATAAAGTATTCGCTTTTCGGCCACTTCTCATCGTAGGCCGCCGGCTCCCAGCTCTCCGCGTCCTCGACATCCCACACCTTGCCGTACACCTTGTTGGAAGCCAGGAAGCAGGTTGCAAGCCCCATAGTGCTTGCCATAAATGTGCGGCGGTCCATGCCCAGCTTCTTCGATCTCTGGTCGGACATTTCGCCGATCAGGTTCTCAACCTGCTTCTGCCGGGGTGTCTGGGGCCGAGGGATGAACTCCTCATTAGAAACCACCTGAGTGGGCATCGGAGAGTCGACCCCCTTCTTAACATCGCGCAATCCCTTGCGTATCCACATACCTTGATTCCTTTCTGCGGGTATCTCAAATAGCCCTTTCAGACGGGCGTGGTTTTCAAGCGCCGGACACCTGTCGCGCGCTCCGCCAATAACGTGAAGCGCGAACGCGACCGTCGAGAATCTTACAGATAGCAGTAAAGCGAATGCTCATAACTCAGTGCATATGAGTCGGCTCAACGCCGGACCTCGCTGGCGGTAATTGAGCCGTGGTAGTTAGGAAGAAGGCGTCCCACTGGATGCTCAGGCAGATCTGTTTCCCCCTGTAGCACTCGTCTCTCCGCATCAAGCGCAACGAAGATAAAATCAATCAGATGGGGCCAAGCTTATAGATTGGATCGGGCCTGTGTCAAGCGAACATTCGCTATTCATTTTTCTGCTGCTCTTATGATTGAGGACCTGCTATCGGCGGTTTCTTCGCACGAGGGTGGCCTCGATAGAGCTTTTCATATTTTTCTGCCGAATTTTGGACATTAACCTTCCTACTCAAGCTCCGG